>MHEK01000118.1:3535-5029 GCA_001803795.1 Nitrospirae bacterium RBG_16_64_22 | reverse complement strand
ATGGGCGCCGTGATGAAGGTCGTCATGCCGCGCGTCGTTGGGCAGGCGGACGGCAAGGTCGTCCAGAAGGTCGTGCAATCGCTCCTGGAGGGCGGATAGCCGGCAGGGACACGGTATTCCGTGCCCCTGTTGCCGCGAACCGCGGCCGGATGAGGCGTTCCGACGGGGATGCGAGGGATGGCGGGGGCTGGGCGATGAGAGCGGGGAGATCGGGCGCCTTTTCGGGTGATCTGGTCCAGCGGGTCAAGGACGCAAACGAGATCGCCGACATCATCGGCCAATTCGTTACTTTGAAGCAGGCCGGCCAGAACCTCAAGGGCCTTTGTCCCTTCCACGCCGAGAAGACTCCTTCCTTCACGGTCAATCCCGGAAAGCAGGTCTTTCACTGCTTCGGCTGCGGGGCGGGGGGAGACGTCATCGAATTCCTGGCGCGCCACGAGAAGCTCTCGTTTCCGGACGCCGTGAGGCATCTGGCGGAGCGGGCGGGAATTCGCCTTCCGGCGCCGGAACGCCGGGATGACTCCGAGACCCAAAGGCTCGTCGCGCTCCACGAGGCGGCGCGGTCGTTTTTCTCGGGTTTGCTCTCAGCCCCGCCGGGAGGGGGCGCCCGCGCGTATCTCTCGGGCCGGGGCGTTTCGGTCGAGACGCAGAAGGCCTTCGGCATCGGATTCGCCCCGTCCTCGTGGGACGCTCTCATCAGCCACTTGGGGGGGAAGGGATTTCCGCCCGAGATGGTCGTGAAGGCGGGCTTGGCCGTCCCGCGGAACACCGGCCACGGGGCATACGACCGCTTCAGGAATCGAATCATCTTTCCGATTGTTGACGTGTCGGGGCGGACGATCGCCTTCGGGGGCCGGAGCATGGATGACTCGCTGCCGAAGTACCTGAACTCCCCCGAGACGGCGCTCTACAGGAAGGGCGACCATCTCTACGGCCTCTACCAGGCCCGGGAGGCGATCCGGCGCAAGGGGGCCGCTCTTCTCGTCGAAGGGTACTTCGACGTCATCGGGGCGCACGCGGCCGGGTTCGATCACGCCGTCGCCACGCTCGGAACGGCCCTGACACCCCGGCAAGTCGGGCTGTTGCGCCGGATGACCCCGGAAGTCGTCTTCGTGTACGACGGCGACGCGGCCGGACTCAGGGCGATGCGCGGCAGTGCCGGACTCCTGCTTGAGAGCGGGGCCGCCGTGAACGTCGCCGTTCTCCCGGAAGGGGAAGATCCCGATTCCTTCCTTCGGAAGGAAGGTCCGGATGCCTTCGACAAGGCGGTCGGGAGTTCGATCCGCCTGGCGGATTTTGTCCTTGAAAGCCTGATCCAGGAGAAGAAGGGATCGTCGGCCTGGATCGTCGAGCAGATGTTTTCGGTCTGGGACCAGATCGCCAACCCGATCGAACGGGGAGAGCGGTTCCGCCGGGCCGCCGAGCGTCTCGACATCCGCGAGGAGTGGATCATCGAGGCGTGGCATGCTTCCCGGAAGAAGCCGGGCGGATCGT
>MHEK01000118.1:96-3529 GCA_001803795.1 Nitrospirae bacterium RBG_16_64_22 | reverse complement strand
CGCCTCCGGCTCCTCGATTTGGCGGTCTCGCCGCGCGGGGCGAGACCGGCCGGGGACCTACGATGCCCGCCCGCGTCGAGCCGCTGTTTCTGCAGATTCTCCTGATGCGGCCCGATCTGATCGCCGCGGCCCGCGGGCAGGTCTCGCCGGATCTCTTCGAGGACGCGGCTCTCGGACAGGCCTACGCGGGTCTCCTGGAGGGGGGGGATGCGCGCGCCTCAGATCCATCGGTCAGCCGCCTGCTGGTCGAGGATTTTCCAGGAACGGCGGAGCAGGCCGAGGTCGGGTTTCAGGACTGCATCCGGGCTTTCGTCCGCCGAAGACAGCGGATCGCCCAGCGTCGTCTCCATGGCGAGATTCGGAAGGCGGAATCCACGGGCGACCCCGAGGCCTTGAAAACGTCGCTCCGGGAACATATGAAAGTCAGCAAGGAGACCTGCCCGTAGGGGCAGCGCCCCGCAACGGAGGAAGCCGATAGATGGCGAGCAATCCCGAAGACAAGATGGCGGATGTCAAGCACCTGATCTCCCTCGGAAAGGAGAAGGGGTTCCTGACGTATGAGGAGCTCAACGACGGCCTCCCGGCGGAGATCGTCTCGTCGGATCAGATCGACAGCATCATGTCGATGTTCGGGGAGATGGACATCGATATCGTAGAAGGACCGCCCGAAGGGTTCGTCCGCGTCACTCCGGAGGCGGAAGAGGGGACCGAAGAGGCCGAGGAGGCCGAGGCGGGCGAGCCTGCCCCGGCGGAAGAGGAGGTCGAAGAGTACGACCTTTCTCCCGGCGCCCTCGGCAAGACGGACGACCCCGTCCGCCTCTACCTCCGCGAGATGGGAACGGTGCCGCTTCTCTCGCGTGAAGGCGAAATCGAGATCGCCAAGCGGATCGAAGCCGGCGAACACGAGATTGCGGAAGTCGTCCTGACGCTTCCGAACTCGCTCCGCGAGATCTTCTCCTTGGCCGAACAGCTTAGGAAGAACAAAATCCCGCTCAAGGCCGTCGTCGCCGCCTTTGAGGAAGACTTCGAGGCGGAAGTCCCCACGAATGAGCGGGAGATCCGGGACCGCACATTGAGGACCTTCACGGAGACCAAGCGGGTCGCCACGCGGTTTCTCGCCGCGGAGTCGGGGCTCCGGCGGTCGCGCATGGGGGAGGAACGCCGCAAGGCGGCCCTCGGAAAGGTTAGGGAAATCCGCCATCAACTGGGCGAGAAGCTCGTCTCCCTGAACCTCCAGCCGCGGCTCGTTGATCGTTTCGCGGGACGCCTGAAAAGCTATGTCTCGAAGATCAAGAGCGCGGAGGAGGACATCCGCGCGGCCGAGCGGCGGCTCAAGATCCCGCGCGAGAACCTTCCCGCCGTGCTCCGGCAGATCAAGTCGAACGGGGCCGAACGGCGCAAGCTGGAGAAGTCGCTCGGGGCCGCGGCGCGTCATCTTCCGGACCTCGAGCAGAGGTGCCGCGAAGCGTATCGGCGAGTCGCCGAGATCGAATCCGAGACCGATCTGCCCTCCGCCGACCTCAAGCATGCCCTCAAGGAACTGGAGAAGGGGGAAATCCGGACGAAGCTCGCCAAGACGGAGCTGGTCGAAGCGAACCTCCGTCTCGTCGTCTCGATCGCAAAGAAGTACACGAACCGGGGGCTCCAGTTCCTGGACCTGATCCAGGAAGGGAACATCGGCCTCATGAAGGCCGTGGACAAGTTCGAGTACCGCCGCGGATACAAGTTCTCGACGTACGCCACATGGTGGATCCGTCAGGCCATCACGCGGGCCATCGCGGATCAGGCGCGGACGATCCGGATCCCTGTTCACATGATCGAGACGATCAACAAGCTCATCCGGACTTCCCGTCAGCTCGTGCAGGAGCTCGGGCGGGAGCCGACGCCCGAGGAGATCGCCACCCGGATGGAACTCCCGCTCGACAAGGTTCGCAAGGTCCTCAAGATCGCCAAGGAGCCGATCTCGCTCGAGACGCCGATCGGCGAGGAAGAGGATTCCCACCTTGGGGATTTCATCGAGGACAAGAAGGCCCCGTCGCCGCTCGAGTTCACGATCAAGTCGGACCTCCAGGAGCAGATCCGGAAGGTGCTCCAGACGCTGACGCCGCGCGAGGAGAAAGTCCTTCGCCGCCGGTTCGGGATCGGCGAGGCGGCCGACCACACCTTGGAAGAGGTCGGGCAGGAGTTCGACGTGACGCGGGAGCGGATCCGGCAGATCGAGGCGAAGGCGCTCCGGAAGCTGCGCCATCCGAACCGGGCCCGCAAGCTGAAGAGCTTCGTGGAAAGCCTTTAGAACGTGATTCGGGCCCATAGCTCAGTCGGTAGAGCCGCCGGCTCATAACCGGCTCGTCCCTGGTTCGAGCCCAGGTGGGCCCACCAAGGATCGAGGGATCCCGGCGCCAAGGAGGATTTGAATGTCGCAGACGGATCCACGCGAATCGACCGGGACCCCGCATTCCGGGGAGGGCGGGGTGCACTCTGGAGGCAACCGGGGTGCATTTTTTTTGAGCGGAGGGACCGAGACGACGACTCCGGTTGCTGAAGGATTGGGCCTCCTCGTCTCTCTCCAGGAGATCGATCGGGAGGTTCTCGCCCTCCGCGTTCTCAAGGACGAGCTTCCCGCGAAGATCGCCGCCGTTCGGGATCGCCTCGACCAGGCCGAGGCGGAGCAGGCCGCGGCCCGCGGCGCCCTCGACCAGATGGGGCGCGACCACCGGGACCGGGAGGCAAAACTCGAGGAGACCAAGGCCCACATCGGCCGGCTCAAGAACCGCACGGGCGAGATCAAAACCAACACGGCCTATTTCGCCCATCTTAAGGAGATCGAATCGGCCGAAAAACAGCGAACGGCCGTCGAGGACGAGATTCTCGGCTTGATGGAAAAGATCGAGGGGGCCGAAAAAGAACTCTCGGCGCACGACGCCAAAGTGACCGAGGAGATAGCGGGTTTCGAGGGCCGCCGGCGGGAACTCGAGGTGGAATACGCCCACGTCGACGGCGAGGTCGAAGAGAAGACGAAGGCGCGGGAAAAGCTCGCGGGTTCGCTGGATCCAGTCCTTCTGTCCCGGTACGAGATAATCCGGGTCCAGATGCGGGGGACGGCCGTCGTCCCGGCGCGGAACGCCACCTGCGCGGGCTGCAGGATGCGGCTCCCACCCCAGCTCTTCAACCAGGTCCGGGAGGGGCGGTCGATCATCGACTGCCCCCACTGCCACCGAATCCTATATTGGAATCCGTCCGCCTGACTCCCGCGGCGCTTCTGCGCGGCCTCGCCGCCAGCCTGGACGTAGATCTCCTCATCGAGGAGCACCCGCACCTCTCGCGCTCGGCGGTCAAACGGCTTCTGATCGAGGCGGCCGATCGCCTCGAAGCCTTGCCGCCTTCATCTTCTTCCGGAGAGTCGAAGGAAGGGACCGGCGCGGGCCATCTGACC
>MHEK01000118.1:0-69 GCA_001803795.1 Nitrospirae bacterium RBG_16_64_22 | reverse complement strand
AACCCGGGACCGGCCGGCGCCGGCGTCCTTCTCGAAAGGGACGGGGAAAGGCTGGCGGCCGAGTCCCTT
>MHEK01000117.1:30028-31167 GCA_001803795.1 Nitrospirae bacterium RBG_16_64_22 | reverse complement strand
CACGTTCGGCTGGATCTGAGCGAGGTTGAGACATTTCTGATCCTCAAGTACAAGACAAGGAGCGAGGCGTTTCTGCTCGCCGTCGATCCAGAGACAGGATTGCCCCGGTTCGTCACGATCCGGGAAGCCATGGCCGGAACATCGATTCGCTGTGCCGACCTTGAGGAGTTGCGACGCACGGAGCAGGAGGTTCGCAAGAACGCCGAATCTCTCCGGACGTTTCTGCTCCTCGCGGCGGTTGCAAGCGGATGTGAAAGGGTCTCTCAGGCCCCTGAGTGATCGGGCGCGGCAAGACCGCTCTTGTACGCCTCCTGCGACTCGGGCCCTCTCGATGAGAGGGCCCCCTTTTTCGGGGACACGTTCGATTGGACGACTTCTTCGAGTTCCTGTTTTCCTGGGCGACCGAGATTCTCTCCGGCGCGCTCGCCCTCTCCGTTCTCTGCGGCGTCTGGTCGCAATGGCGCCGTCACCACCACCGGCGGAAGGCGTTCGAGCTAATGGGCCTTTCGCAAAAGCACCTCGTTCGGGGTAAATCAACAGCGCCGCTCCGAGAAAACGACCCGCCGGCTGGATGACTACAAAGAGAGGGAAGGATGGCTCACGATCGCGCTGGAAAAACCGTTGACATGTCCCGGCTGGCCGCGTTGGCCGTGGGAATCGCGATATTCACGGAGATCTTGTTCTTGACGCCTGGGTGTCTTAAGAAGAGCAACCCTGCGGCGCCGCCCTGCGACGGATTCAATGGCGGAAGCATCGTCGGAAAGTGGAGGTTCAGATTCTTCTACCCCGATACGGATCTCCGGGAGTACCGGGCGGACGGAACATACCGGGTGGAGATGAAAGGCCAGGCCCCCATCGATGGAACGTATGAGGTGGACGGAAACCTGGTCCGAACGCAGCACCCCTTGGGGAACGGCACGGCCAGCGGTGAGGAGTGCTTCGACGTCAAGGGGTCCGTCCTCTGGATGAAAGGCAAGAACGCGGCCAAGGACAACTCGGGATACTACGACCGGATCTGAGCGGAAGGCGCGGATATGGATCGCGACGAATACTTGCCGAGGGATCAAGAATCTCTGCGAAAAGGATGTAAGCAACCTCCATCCTCGAAAAATCGGAGCGGATGTATTCAGAAGGAGATT
>MHEK01000117.1:29862-29959 GCA_001803795.1 Nitrospirae bacterium RBG_16_64_22 | reverse complement strand
ATTAAGACGTAGAGACATAGGAGAGACATAGGGGACGTAGTTGCTAATTATGACAATATGTTCTCATGGGACAGGGCGGGACGTTGTTGACCAAGTG
>MHEK01000117.1:19966-29828 GCA_001803795.1 Nitrospirae bacterium RBG_16_64_22 | reverse complement strand
CGGGACGTTGTTGACCAAGTGGACAAGTTGAGAAGGCATGCGGCAGTCACACGAGTTCTGCCGAATGAACCGCTCCATCAGAGCCGGCTGGTGCGCCTCGAGCCGTGAGTCCGGCTTCACGGAAGTCCCCCGGCGATCGGCGGCGGGCGGGACGTTGTTGACCAAGTGGACAAGTTGAGAAGGCATGCGGCAGTCACACGAGGTTCTGCCGAATGAACCGCTCCATCAGATCCGGCTGGTGCGCCTCGAGCCGTGAGTCCGGCCTCACGGGAGCCCTCCGGCGATCGGGATCGTCTGGCCCGTCACGTAAGAGGCCTCGTCCGAGGCGAGAAACGCCACCGGCCCCGCGACCTCTTCCGGCGTACCCACCCGGCGCATGGGCACGAACGAGAGGATCTTCTCCTTCACGGACGCGAAGGAGGAATCGGCGATCATGGCCGTCTCGATGAGACCGGGGGCGACGGCGTTCACGGTGATGCCGAATCGGGCCGTCTCGAGGGCCAGGGCCTTGACGAACGAGATCATCCCGCCTTTGGACGCGGCGTAGTGCGTCTGGCCGGGAAGCCCCGTAATCCCGGAGAGAGACGCCACGGCGATGATCCGCCCCGAGCGCTTCCCGATCATCGGCCGCATGCAGGCTTTCGCCACGGCGAAGAGGCTCTTCAGGTTCGCCGTGATGATCTCGTCCCACGTCTCCTCGGCCATGTTGAAGAGGAGCGCGTCCTTCCGGATTCCCGACGCATGAACGAGGATGTCGATCTTCCCGAACCGGCCGACGACCTCATCCACCAGACCGGCCGCAGAAACCGCCCGCGTAAGGTCGGCCTGGAAGACCTCGGCCTCGCCGATCATCCCGCCTTTCAGTCTCTCGGCCGCTTCTCTCGAACGGTTGAAATGAAGGGCCACGGACGCCCCCTCCGCCGAGAGCCTCCGGGCCACGGCGCCGCCGATCCCGCCCGACGCCCCCGTCACGAGCGCCACCCTGCCGTCGAGCCGTCTCGCCATCGCCGGCGCCGTCATTTGCGAAGCCGGCTCCAGAGAGGCCCCGCCGCCCGGTAGCGGGAGCGGAGAGCACGCGTCACCTCCCGGCCCGCGTTGATTTCCAGACCGGGAACGACCCAGTTCCTGTGCGTCCGGCAGTAGCCGCGAAGAAAGTCGAGCGCCCACTCCGCTCCCATCGCGGGCGAGACGTAGAACCGCGGGAAGAGCAGGGACTCTCCCTCGCCGATGACGCTTTCGCGCCGGGCGATCGTCTCCAGCTCCGTCCCTGGATAGATGCGGGGGCCGACCATCGCGATTACGGCCGTTGGGTCCGTCTCCTCCATCAGTTGGACCGTCTCCATGAACGTCTCCCGGGTCTCGCCCGGTCCGCCGAAGATCAGGTAGTGGCAGAACGGCAGGCCCAGCGCCCGGCAATCGTCAGCCGCACGCCGGATGGACTCGACGGAGAACGACTTCCGCATCGTCCGCATCACGGCCGGCGACCCGGTGTCCGTCCCCAGCTCGATCCCCTCGCAGCCCGCCGCCTTCATCTTCGAGAGGAGGTCCCGCGAGAGCTTCGTCGGGTTCACGAACCCCGTCCAGCGGACGGAGAGGCGCCGCCGGAGAATTTCATCGCAGACGGCCTCGGCGTGGACCGGAGGCTCGTTGAAGATGTCGTCCACGAAGTAGACGTACTCGACGCCCGCATTCAGAACGAGCCCTTCGATTTCGTCGACGATATCGGCCGGCTCACGAAGGCGGATCGTGGAACCGTCGATCGCCGGATACGTGCAATAAATACACTTGTAATGGCACCCCCGCTTCGTCTGGACGTTCGCCATCCCCCCTTCCACGAGGTAGTGAGCCGTGGAAAATAGCCGCCGGTCCGGGTGTCCTCGAAACGGGCGAGGGGACCCAAATGGGTTCCGCCGGAACGAGCCGTCCCGGGCGATCCAGGCGAGATTCGGCGCTTCGTAAAGACGCGCGTCCTCCATGTGTTCGACGATCCAGGCGAACGCCTCCTCTCCCTCCCCGACAATTCCCAGATCGAGACCAAGATACCGAAGAAGCTCTTCGGGAAACAGGGAGTACCCGGATCCGCCCATGACGATCCGCGCGGAGGAAGCGGCCCTCTTCATGCTCTCGACGACCTTCTTGAGGAAGGGGACGTACGACTCGGAGAGGGGGAAGGTCAGGTTGTCGACGTTCCGGACCGAGATCCCGACCAGGTCGGGCCGGAACAAGGGATCGGCGAGCGCCCCGAGATCTTCCTCCACGCAGAGATCGACGGCCCGGACATCGTCGCCGGGCGGAACGGCGGACGCGACGTAAGCGAGGCCCAGAGGAAAAACCGGGTACGGCTTCGTCTCGTTGTTGATGGAGACGAGAAGAATCTTCACGGATTACAAGTCTAAACGCTCACAATCGCCCCGTCAACCACGCCGGCCCTCATTTCTCGCTGAATGTATAGCTTCCGTCCCAGTCGCCGCCGGGGGGATTGCGAACGAATTCGGCCGCGCGGTCGAGATAGACATGGTAGAGGAAGCGCTCCGGGAACTCCCGCTTGAGCTCGGCGAACCGGGCACCGGCCCGCTCCCACTGCATCGAGCGATAGAGCCCCAGAGCCTCGCCGTAGGCTTCAATCTCACCGAGGACGTGCGGGCCGACCCGATTGCCCTCGCCCAGCGGTTCGTAGATTGTAACCGGTTCCGACTTCCCTTTGACGCGGACCCTGTCCAGCTCCATGTACGCGAATCCCGGCGCGAGGGCTCGCGTCGTCTCGCTCACGACGATCGAGACGCCGTACTTCTTGCAAAGCCCCTCCAGCCTCGACGCCAGGTTGACGCCGTCGCCTATGACCGTGTAGTTCATCCGAGTCAGGGACCCCATGTTCCCCGCGACCACGACGGCCGTGTTGATGCCGATCCCCATCCCCAGCCGGGGGAGGCCCTGCTCCAGGAACTCAGCATTCAGGCCTTCCAGCGCCATCATCATGCCCAGCGCGGTTCTGACGGCCCGCTCTCCGTCGTCCGCGTGGCGGAGAGGAGCGCCGTAGAGCGCCATGACGGCGTCGCCGACGAACTTGTCCACGATCCCGCCGTTTCCGTCGATCACCGCGCTGATCCGCGTCAGGTAGGTGTTCAGCAAGGACAGAATGTCCTTCGGAGAACGCCCCTCGCACAGCGCCGTGAAATCCCGCAGGTCCGAAAAGAGGATCGTAACCTCGCGCTCTTCGCCGCCCAGCTCGATCGTCTTGCTGAGCAGTTCCTCGGCAATGGGCGCCGAAACGACCTTCCCCAGTAGGTCCCGCACGCGGTCCCTCTCGGCGAGCCCCTTGACCATGTGGTTGAAGGACTTGTTTAGATGCCCGATCTCGTCCGCCCGCTCGACGCTTTCCTGCTCGGAGTAGTCCCCCTCTTCGATCTTTCGGGCTCTCCGCGCCAGCGCCAGGACAGGCCGGGTCACGGTCCGCCCGATCGCAATCCCGCCGGCCAGCGTCACAGCCGCGCTCACGCCGAACAGGACTGCGAGCGCGGCCTGAAGCCTCCGGTGCGGCCTGAGCGCCTCGATCAATGAGCGCTGAAGGACGGCGATGACCTCGGCGCCGCGTCCGCCGCCAGGCGGCACCACAACGCGGGACAAGTACTCTTCTCCGCCGCCCACGGAAACGGCCCCATCCCCCGTCCCCCGGATATCCGAGGGGAGCCGCTGACGGGGGCCGCCTGGAAGGGTAGAGGCGAAGAGGTCCCACTTTCCGTCTCCTGTCTTCCGGAGGAGCGAGACGTGCGACGAGGTCACGCCCTGCAGTTCCGCGGTCAGACGGTCGTCGATCAGGAACCCCACACAGAGCAGAGCCTCCGGCATCGGAGCCAGAAGAGGAACGACGACCATCTGGTAGGCGCGGCTCTCGATGAAGACGACGGCCTCCGCCTCGCCCCGCTCGCTCTCTTCGGCGGCGGAGATCAGATCGGGGAACGGGAATGACGTTCCGGTCCTCTGCGGATGCTGAGTGTCCGCGATCAGGACCCGGTCGAGGGCGGCCAGCATCACGGCGTCCGCTCCGATCCGCCCCTGGAAATTCTCCAGGGCGGAGAGAATCGTCCCGTGGTCCCGGGTCGCGTAGGCCTTCTTGAACGCGAAGTCGCTCGCAAGGAGGCGCGCCGATCCCAAGAGGCGGTGGGTCCGCTCGCGGAAGACTCTCTCGAACACGCTCGCCGTCACGTCGAGGGCCTCGTCGATCTGCTGGCGAGCGTTCCGGACGTTGGCGGCGTTGACGGAGAGGAAGACGGAGGCCTGGACGAGGACGAACAGGCCGAGGAAGAAGACAAGGAGCCTGGACTGGAAGCTTCGGAAGCGAAGAAGGGATCTGATGCGCGCCGGCGCGCCGATTACCTGTACCCTCCGCCGGACGCCGCCGGGGCGCGCCAAGCCCGCCACGCAGGCGCCTGCTGGATGACGAAGGACGTCTCCGGGCCCTTGTCTCTCTTTACGGAGATGCTCCTACGCGTGGACCGCGGCGCGTCCTTCATCCGCGGATACCAGACCTCCACGTCGTATTCGCCCGGATCGAGACCGTCTATCTTCGCCTTGCCGTCCGGACCCGTCACGGCGAAGAACGGCGTCTCGGCAACAAACACGTGGGCCGACATCCAGTCGTGGATGTTGCATCCGAGGGCCACGACCCCGGGCTTGTCGAACAGAACGGGCCTGGGCGGCATGCCCTTGTAGAGGGGAATCTCGAACGTCTTCGCCTTCGAGAAGGAATAGACGTGGTGGCGGATCCGGTCGCGGTTCGGGAAGCTGACAGCCGTCCCCGCCCTCACGGCCGTCACGCGGGGGACGAACTCCTTATCGACCTGATCGATGACGGCGGCGGCGCCCGTAGGCGGAGGCGCAACGCCCCCCTTCGCCGCGGCGTACACGACGGCGTCCTTCACGGGCCTGCCCTTGGCGTCCCTCACGGAGACGTCCAGCCCCTCCGACGCCGCGGGGAGGGCGAACAGCCACACCGCAGCGGCGAGCGCTCCCAGCCGGGGAAATCTAGTAGCTGTAGACAAAGCTCGCCCGGACGATCGAGCTCTCATAATCGAGACTCCTGGACTTGCCGTAAACGCGCTGATAGCCGAGGTTCATGGAGCCGTGGCCTCCGAGAACGGACCAGCTGGCCGACAGAGAGACGCTGTGCGACCGCCCTCTCAGGCGGTAGACGCAGAGGCTCTCGCGGAAGGCCCCTTCCGTCGCGAGGGCTTTCACGTCCTCGCCCGCCAGGACGGCCGCGATGTTCTCGCCGTCGCACGACGAATCGAAGTCGCCGTGCCGATAGGCGTACCCGGCCGTGAGAAGCATGCGTTCGGCCAGAGCGTAACCCCCGTCGAGCGAGAACGTCTGCGACCGCTGATCGAACACGTCCGTGGGGATCACCGGACTCGAGACGGGACCGTTCTTCCCGTCCCGAACGTCGTAGGCGTACCCGATCCGCGCGTCGAGCCTCTCGGATAACCGCTTGCCGGCGAGCAGGCCGGCCGAGTAGAGATTGCTGTCCCGCATATCATCCCGGACGTCCATGTGCGCCGCCGCGAGCCGCCCCTGCACCCAGGGCACGTCCGGCCCCAGACCTATCTTGTGGCGCGCGGCCAGCGACGCGCCCGCCTTCCAGTAGTTCAGGAGATCGTACTTGTCGTAGGCCGAAACCTCGAAATCGGCCGAAACCCTGATTCGCGCGGCGTCGGTGATCTGGTAGACGCGGCCGAAGGACGCCGACGGGACAAGGGCTGTGTCGTTCTTTTCGTTATTGGCGAAAGCAGACCGGTTGAGGTTGTCCTCGTAGACCAGACCGGCTTCCGCGTCGGCGATCCACTCGACCCATTCGGCGCCGGCCGTTCCCGGGTGTGCGAGAAGAAGGAAGAAGGAAACGGCGAGGCCGGCCGCCTGCCGGGCAGTCCGCCTTGCGGGCTGGAACGATGGGATGTCTCGGATTCCTCTACGCATGGCTGGGGGGCACCTCACCTGCGTTTCGGCTGGACAACTGTACTTTTCTCCAGACGCCTTGTCAGCGGCGCTCGTGAAAACCAATCACCCGTTGACGAGGACTCATTCATAGGCTATACAGAAGTCAGACACCGCCTCCGGCTCTTGAGGCCGGATGCCAGAGACGGAGTGAACGCATGGTCCGAACGATCGAAGCTGTCATAGACACAAAGGGGGATGTGCGTCTGCTGGAGCCCGTCAGGCTGTCGGAAGCCCATCGGGCAATCGTAATCATTCTCGACACCGACCTGGCGGCGGAAACATCCCTGTTAACCGAAGCGGCGCTGGCCATCGACTGGAATCGTCCCGAGGAAGACGCCGCATGGGCGCGCCTGCAGCCGGCTCGGTAGTGCTGGTCCCGTTCCCATTTTCGGACTTGTCTCAATCCAAGCTTCGGCCGGCCGTGGTCCTCGCAGACGCCGGCCGGGGCGATTCCATTTTGTGCCAGATCACGAGCAACCCGTATTCGGATGCACGCGCCGTCCCCATCAATCCCGAGGACTTTCTTGCGGGGTCTCTCCCAGTTATAAGCTACGCCCGCCCTGGCAAATTGTTCACCGCCAATGCAACCCTGATGGTGGCGGAAGCAGGCCGTCTCAAGCACGACTCTCTCGTACGCATCGTCGGCGCGGTCATCGATCTGTTGAGGACAAGCTTCGCGTCGTAGGGTTCCCCGCGCGTCCCAGCCTTGACATCCATTCAGAGACTCGGCGGCGGCCTCCGCGGGAACGCGGAGCCTCTCCCGCGCGGCGCGGATTCTCATTCCCCCACCCTGAGGAGCAGGCCCCGCTCTCTCACGACGCGGAACGTCGAATAGAACCAGGCGAGGGCGAGAAGCAGGTAGACGGCGTTCAGGCCGCCGGCCCAGGCGAGATCGGCCAGAGGGAATCCGCCTCCCGCGATGACTGAGCGCATCCCCTCGAAGACGTGCGTCGCGGGAACGAACCAGGCGGCTTCACGGACGCCGGGGGGAAAGACGGAGACGGGATAGAAAACGGCCGAGAACGGCTGGAAAAGAAAGGCGAGTCCCCAGGCCATGACCTCGGCTTTCTGCCCGAAACGCAGGATGATCGCCGTCGTCACGATCCCGATCGACCACCCCAGGACGATGAGGTTCGCGACGAACGGCACGAGAGCGAGACCGATCAGAAAGAAGTTGTACCCGTAGAGGACCCAAGCCAGGGCGATCGTCACGGCAGCCGTCAGGCCGAGCTTGATGAGCGAGAGGACCATCGTCGCGGCGAGGAACTCGCCCGCCGTGAGGGGCGAGACGAACAGGTTCAGGAGGTTCCTCGACCAGACCTCCTCGAGGAACGAGAGGGAGATCCCCTGCTGGGAGCGGTAGAGAATGTCCCAGAGGATGAGGGCCCCAAGGAGGAACGACACGGCGCCTGGAACGGCGCCGGGAAAGCGCTGGAGGTAGATCGTCAGAAATCCCCAGAGAAGGATGTCGAGAAGGGGAAAGTAGAAGACCTCCATGAAACGCGCGAGCGAACGCTTGTAGAGATAGAGGTGCCGAAGAACAAGGGCCAGAACGCGTTGGAGCTTCATCCGCGCCCCTCCCGTGCGACGCGCAGGAACAAGGTTTCGAGGTCCGCGTCGCCGAACCGGGCTGTGATCTCCCTCGGCGGCCCCTCCATGATGATCCGCCCAACGTGGAGGAAGAGGATCCGGTCGCAGAGGGCCTCGATCTCGCGCATGTTGTGTGAAGTGACGAGAATCGCCGTATTCCTGTCGCGCCGCAGTCCCACAAGCGTTTTCCGGACCCGGTCGGCCATGTCGGGATCGAGCGAGGCGGTCGGTTCGTCCAGGAGGAGGACCTCGGGATCGTTGATGAGGGCTTTGGCCAGACAAACCCGCGTCATCTGGCCCGAGGAGAGATGCGAGGCGTACCTGTCCGCGAGATCGGCGAGATCGAGCCGGTCCAGAACGTCCTGGACGCGCTTTCCCGGTTCGGCCGCGCCGTACAGCCGGGCGAAGATCCCCAGGTTCTCCCGGACGGTCAGGGAGTACGGAAGAGAGACGTACGTCGAAGAGAAGTTGACGCGGGCAAGGATCGACTCGCGGTTTCCCGCGAAATCGAGGCCGAAGAAACGGATCGTGCCGCTCGTCGGCGTGAGCGTTCCGAGGAGCGTCTGGAGGATCGTCGTCTTGCCCGCGCCGTTCGGCCCCAGGAGCCCGACGATCTCGCCCCGGCGGACGTCGAACGACACGCCCCGGACCGCCTCGATGTTGCGGTAGCTCTTGGCGAGGTCCCGGACCTCGATGGCGGAGGATGCTGAGAGCGTGGAGATCACTCCAGAATCGCCGGGGGGGTTCGATTCACCGATTCACCGATTCACCCATTCACCGATCTGCTGTCCTTACATCTCCCGCATCCGCAGACTTTCAATGACCCGGCCGCCCTTCACGTGCTCTTCGAGTATCCGGTCGATGTCGGCCGTCGTCCGGACCGTGTACCAGACACCTTCGGGATAGACAACCAATGACGGTCCCCGGTCGCAGGCGTCGAGGCACCCGGCCTTGTTGGCCCGGACCCCCGGAAGGTTCATCTCCTTAGCCCGAACCTTGAGGTGCTCCATGAGCGGGCCCGCCCCGCGCGCCATGCACGAGCCCCGGGGGTCCGAAGCCGGTCGTTCGTTCGTGCACATGAAGAGGTGGTAGTCATACTTGGGCATCGCCTTCCCTCCGTCTTCCCCTATTCACCCATTCACCTATTCACCCATTCACCGATTCACCTTTTCACCGATTCACCTTTTCACCCATTCACCGACTCTCCGGCTTCTTCCCCCGAATATATACAAACCAGTACGGGAGCGCGACAAAGACCACGCCCCCGATGATATTCCCAACCGTCACGGGAAGGAGGTTGCCCACGAGGAACCCTCCCCACGAGAGATCCGGGAGACCCACGATCGGCTGGGCAAGCTGGCTTTTCAGCAGGATCCCAAGCGGAATGAAGAACATGTTTGCGACCGAGTGCTCGAACCCGAGCGTCACGAACGCCATGATCGGAAAGTAGATCCCCAGGATCTTCCCCATCGTATCCTCGGCCGCGAGCGCGAGCCAGACGGCCGCGCAGACGAGCCAGTTGCACCCGATCCCGCGGATGAGCGCTTCCAGGAATGGAAGGTTAGCCTTCGTCGCGGCGAGCGTCACGGCGACCGTCCCGACCGCCTCGCCGTTTATCTGCCAGAGGCCTGAGAGGACGTACAGAACGACGATGAGGAGGCTCCCGACGAAGTTCCCGACGTACACGAGCGACCAATTCCGGAGCATCTCTCCGGTCGTGATCCGTCCCGTCCAGCGGCTCGCGGCCATCAGGTGGTTGCCGGTGAACAGCTCCGCCCCAGCGATGATCACGAGGATGAGCCCCATTGAGAAGACGCTCCCGGAGAGGAACCTCGTCACGCCCACGCCGAGACGCGACGCCCCGTCCTGCCCCACGACGATCGAGAGCGTCGCGCCGAACGCGATGTAGACGCCCGCGAGGAGCGCGAGCGTCAGCATCGAGAGGAAGGGAAGGCGCGCTTTCGTCTCGCCGATGGCGACGATCGTTTCAGCAATTCCCGCCGGTGTCTTGAAGCTCATGGCTCGCCTCCATTCTCCGCTGCCTTACTTCCGCATCTCGTACCAAGCCATCTGGATCGCCTCCAGGATCCCCTCGTTGCAGTTCTCGTCGGCGTCGTCGAAGCCGGGGAGTCCCTTGATCATCTCCTGGAACTTGGGAAACGAGAGGTGAAGCGGGTCGGTGTCAGGATAGGCCTCCACCAGCGCATCCACGATGTCATCCGTGTCTTCCCAGGTCATGACGTCCCCCGCGATCAGCGATCAGCGTTCAGCTTTCAGTGAT
>MHEK01000117.1:16273-19955 GCA_001803795.1 Nitrospirae bacterium RBG_16_64_22 | reverse complement strand
AGAAACTCCACACCTTCAGTCATTGCTGACTGCTGACCGCTGAGTGCTTCCCTGTTTTCTGACCGCTGACCGCTGACGGCTGAGTGCTTCCCAATTCACCCATTCACCCATTCACCGTTTCACCCATTCACCGTTCCTACTCCAATCTCGTCTTGCAAATGACGCAAAGCCGGTGGCTCTCCTTGTCGGCCGGGCATGTTTCGGAGAGGTAACGACGGTCGTAGACCGCCCCGCATTCGGGGCAGGCGATCATCGTCTCCTCGTCCGGACTTTTCCGCTTTTCCGCCGGCCACTTCCCAGCGTTCTCAGGAACGCCATTCATCATGTTCCTCTGGCCCCCCTTCGGGAAAGGGAGAAGGGGATTATCGCCGGTTCATCGGCAATTCTCCCTCCTTTTCACCCATTCACCGATTCACCCATTCACCCATTTACCGTCCTACGCCGTCGTCGCTCCCCCGCAGATGTTGATCGCCTGGCCCGTCATCCCGGCGGCCTCGTCGGACGCGAGATAGACGGCCAGAGCAGCGACCTCCTCGGCCAGAACGTACCGGCCGATGGGCACGGCGTGAAGCGCCTTCCGGCGGAACTCCTCGACGGCGATACCGAGATCGGCCGACTGCTGTTCCATTCCCATGCGGGACATCTCGGTATCGACCCATCCCGGACAGATCGCGTTCACCGTGATCCCGCGGGAGGCAACCTCCATCGCAACGGAACGCGTGAACCCGACCACGCCGTGCTTGGCCGAACAGTACGCCGAGTACCCCGGAACGCCGAACTTCCCCAGGACGGAAGAGATATTGACAATCCGACCGCCCTCCCGCATCTTCCGGAGCGCGGCCCGCGTCGCGTAGTACGTACCCGTGAGGTTCGCCGCCAGAATCGCATGCCACCTGGCATCGTCTTCGGAGTCTATGGGCGTCCGCCCCGAAGCGCCGGCGTTGTTCACCAGAATGTCGAGCCGTCCCCAGTCGCTCGCGACAGCCTCGACGGCGGCCTCGATCTCCGCCCGATCCGTCACGTCCGCCCGGAGCGCCAGGCCTGTCCCGCCCGCGGCCTCGATCTCAGCCACGGCCTCGTTCAAAGAGGATTCCCTCCGGCCGCATACGGCCACCCGGCTCCCCGCCCATGCGAGAGCAAGGGCGATCGCTTTTCCGATCCCCGTCCCCCCGCCCGTTACGAGCGCCACCCGGCCTTCGAGTGCCATTCCGCGCCGTCCCCCCTTAATGGAAACCCTATGTATCACACCACGGCGCTCGACGGCAACCGGCCCAGCCGTCTCCACTCCGCACTAGCCAGCCGGTGCGTCATTGTGCTAATCTAGGCTCCACTGGAAACCGAAAAGAAACCATGCCCGCGCGCAGCCCCTACACAATCCATCTCGTCGTCCTGTTCCTGATCCTGGCCTCGGTCCAGGTCTACCTGTTCGTCAAGGCCCGCCGCCGAATCCGGCGCTCCGGACTGAATCCCCGCCTCAAGTCCCTGATCGTGATTTCCCTGGCGGTATTTATCGGCGTCATGCAGGTCCCGTACGCGGCGTGGTTCACCGGCCCCGAGCCGGGCGTCCGCTCCGCCTACGCCGTCCTCAAGTACCCGTTCGCCGTCTGGAGCTTCGGCGCGATCGGCACGGCCCTTCTCCTCGGCGCAGGCGACCTCGTGTCCCACTTCCGCGGCCGCGTACGGGCCCGGCAGCGGAACCCGCGGCCAGTCAATCTGGAGCGGAGGGCGTTCCTCGGGCGGGCGTTCGGAGCCGTCGCGGCGACGCCGATGGTCGCCACGGCCTACGGGGCCACGTTCGACACCGCCCGGCTCGAGATCGTGAGGAAGACCCTTCCCTTCACGAGCCTTCCGCCTTCGTTCGACGGCGTGACCGTCCTCCAGGCAAGCGACATTCATTCCGGCCTTTCCATGGACCCCGCGACTCTGCGAAAGCTCGTCCAGCAGATGAACGCGCTTCGCCCCGACCTGGTCCTTCTGACGGGCGACTATATCTCTGCGTCGATGAAAGACCTCGACCCCTTTCTATCGGCCTTCGCGTCTCTCCGCGCGCCGATGGGGGTCATCGCGTCGCTCGGAAACCACGAATACATGTACGGCCGGATCGACACGATAAAGGGCGGAATCAGGGACATCGGCGCGACGGTGCTCGAGAACGAGTCGGCCATGCTCGTTAAGGGGGCGGACGGCATCCGGATAGCGGGGATCGCCGACATCCGGTTCGGCCGGCCGGACCTGGACCGGGCGCTCGACGGCCCGGACGGGCTCTTCACGATCCTGCTCTCGCACCGCCCCGAGATCTTCCCGGTCGCCGCGAGACGAGGCGTCTCCCTCACCCTCTCTGGCCACTACCACGGCGGCCAGCTCGCCCTTTCGCTTCCGGGCGTAACGCTCTCGGCCGCCCATCTCGTGACGCCCTATCCCGAAGGCCTTTTCGTGGAAGGAAGGGGACTCCTTTACGTGAACCGGGGCATCGGAACGACCGGCCCCCCCGTCCGCCTCCACGCCCGCCCGGAACTTACGCTCATCACCCTCGCCCGCGCCTGAATTTCGCGGACGGCGCTCACGGCTTCCTGACCTCGAGACCTTCGACCCTCTTGAAGTCCTTCTCGTCGTCCGTGTATACGGTCGCGTTTGTCAACTCACGCTTCCAGCACTTCCCGGACCTTCCGCGCCAGCGCCTCGGGCGCGAACGGTTTGTGCAGGAACGCGATCTCGGAGTCCAGAACGCCGTGGCGGACGACCGTGTCGTCGGTGTACCCGGACATGAAGAGCACCTTCGTCCCCGGACGGATGGAAGCCGCGCGGGCGGCCAGGTCCCCGCCGCTCATTCCGGGCATGACAACGTCCGTGAGGAGGAGGTGAATTTTTCCGGTGTACCGGGACAAGATCAGGACCGCCTCCTTCCCGTCCCCCGCGTCGAGGACGGTGTATCCGAGGCCGCGCAGAACGCGCGCGGAGAACTCGCGGACCGTGGCATCGTCCTCGGCGAGGAGGATCGTCTCCCCGCCCTCGACCGCCGCGCCCGGCTTGCCGGCCGCTGGAGAAATCTCGGCGGCTTCTTCGACACGGGGAAGGCATATCCGGAACGTCGTCCCCCTTCCGGGCGCGCTCTCAACGTCGACATATCCCTCGCTCTGCTTCACGATTCCGTAGACCATTGAGAGACCGAGCCCCGTTCCCTTCCCCACTTCCTTCGTCGTGAAGAACGGCTCGAAGATGTGCAACAGTGTCTCCGCGTCCATGCCGACACCCGTGTCGGAGATCGCGAGCATCACGCAGGGGCCGGTCCGAGCGCCGGCGTGGGTCCGGGCGAAGGCCTCGTCCAAAGACGCGTTCGCCGTCTCGATCGTGAGCGTTCCTCCCTGGGGCATCGCGTCCAGGGCGTTCACGACGAGGTTCATGATCACCTGCTCGACCTGCCCGGGATCGGCCTTCACGTTCCCGAGGTCCGGCGCCCGGATCGTGACGAGATCGACGTCTTCTCCGATAATCCGCCGGATCATCTTCTCCAATCCCGAGACGATCCCGTTCAGGTCCAGGACGGTCGGGGCCAGTATCTGCTTGCGGCTGAAGGCCAACAGTTGGCGCGTGAGCGCCGCCGCGCGGTCGGCCGCGTGGTCGATCGCCTCGACGTCCGGGCGCAGTTCGTCGGCCGGCGCCAGCCGCTTCAGAAGGAGCTGAG
>MHEK01000117.1:6294-16171 GCA_001803795.1 Nitrospirae bacterium RBG_16_64_22 | reverse complement strand
CCAGGCGCTTTCGTTCCGTCCCGTCGCGGAAGACGATCACCGTCCCGATGTAGGTCCCGCCGCTTCGGATCGGCGAGGCGGCGATCTCCATGTCCCGCCCCCCGCAGACGGCTTCCCCGGCGTAGTACTCCTTCCCCCCGTCCTTCAGGGCCGCCAGAATCTCCCCGATGTTTTCGATCGCCCGACACCACTCCGACGCCGGCTTCCCCACGACGTCCTCGCTCCTGATCCCGAACGATTCCTCGATCGACCTGTTTATTAACGCCGCGTTTCCGGCGACGTCGATGAAGCAGACGCCCTCCTTGACGCCCTGGATGAGCGCCTCCAGGCGCGACTTCTCCTCCAGGATGGCCTGCCTGGACTCGGCCAAGGACTCTGTCATCTTGTTGAAGGAGAGCGCCAGCTCGCCGATCTCGTCCCGGGATCCGGCCGAGGCGCGGGAGGCGAGGTCTCCGCCGGCGATCGCCCGCGTCACCCTGGAGAGGGCGGCCACCGGCCGGGAGATCCTCAGGCCGATCAAGTACGAGGCCGTGAGAACGATCAGCGCGACGCCGACGCCCAGGACGACCATCCGGGTTCTGAGCTCCAGAATCGGCTTGAACGCCTCCTCTGCGTCGATCTCGGCGATGAGCGTCCAGCCCTTGCCCCCAATGCACATCGCCGCCCCCAGGACGTCCCTCCCCAGGTGGTTCCTGTAGGCGCTCGTCGCCTCCCAGCCGAACCCGCACGCCGTCACGGGAAGGGTCTCGACCCGCTGTTTCATGACATCGCCGCCCAGCCGGGATGGGGTGATGAGGAGACCGTCCTTGTTGACGAGGTAGATGTCGATCGTCTCCATCCTCCCGCGCATGCCGGACTGCGCGCCCTTGGAGGTCTGGAACTCCCCCGAGAGGATCTTGTCCAGGTCGCGGGTATCGTAGAAATTCACGATCGCGCCCAGGGGGGCGCCGTTCCGCATGCCGAGAATCGGCGCGGCCGCTGCCACGTGCGGCCCCTTCCCCGCGGCCTTGTGAAGGGAGTCGTGGACGTCGCTGACGTAGACCGCGCTCCGTCCTTCGATGAAGTAGGCGTCCTTCGACTCGTCGACGCCCAAGTCGTCATCGCTCGTCGCGCCGACGATTCGCCCCTTGGCGTCGATGACGCTGATGGACCGGATGCTCCTGTCGAGAGGCTGTTTGTTGTTCTTGAGGTGCCGGCCCAGCGCCCTCTGCAGACCGATGAACGGGGGGGACTTGGGATCCAGCCCCTCCATCGCCTCGAGGTGCTCCCGGATAAAGCCGTCGCTGGCGAAATCGACGGCCCTCCCCTTGACAGCTTCGAGGAAGCCGTAGAGGTGGCCTTCCTTCGTCTCGGCGACGAGCGTGAGGTCGTTCAGAATCTGCCGCTTCAAGGACTCCCGGGCAGACGAATAGTTCAGGTACCCGAGGAGCCACAACGGCCCGATGCTCGCCAGGAGGAACGACGCAATGAGTTTGGGCTTGAGTCTCACGGTCTTGCTTCCCGCACTTCCCTCACCTTCCTGACCAGCGCGTCGGAAGTGAAAGGCTTCGGGCGGATCCCTCCATTTATTTATCGCATGTTACATTACAAGATCGCGGAGGGAGAAAGATGGGCGGCCGCGAGCGGCCGCCCCAATATATCGGAATAACAGGTTGAGAACCTTAATCTTGCTCGTACTTGACCGCCCCCTTCTTGACGAGGGCATCGATCACCTCCTGCTTGACGGCGACGCCGTTCCCCTTCCCTCCGTCGGCCGCCAGCACTTCCTCATCCACCATCACCGATGGCGCGACATAGCCCGGCTTCAACATGCTTAGGGGGATGAACTCCACCTTGACGTTCTTGTACTGGTCAAGGATGGAGAAAGCCATGGCCATGTTCCTGTTTCACCGCGCTCCCGGCGGCTCATTGAGAGTGAGCGTAAGCGTCGCCGCCTCCGCGCCCCCGGCAAGAACGAGCGAGAAGACCGCCGCTCCGATCAAAGTCCTGAACCTCATACACATCACCTCCTCTCCAAGAAGCTCTCAGCGATCAGCTTTCAGCCATCAGCCAAAAGCGTCTCGCCCTGACTTGCTGACCAGAGATGTTCCTATTCACCTATTCACCCATTCACCGGTTCTATATCCACTTCCACATCCACCACTTCTCGAACAGGACCTTTCCCATGCGCCACATCCGGCCGGGCGGACGGAGCCGCAAGACCGGGTTCGGCTCGGCGTAGAAGTCGCCGCCCGCGAACCCCGCCCGGCCGTCCCCCATTTCGACCCAGCAGTATCCTTTCCCCCCAAACCGATCAGGCGCCGGCCCTCCTTCAAGGCGGGCCGCGATGCTCTCAGCCACGACCACGGCCTCCGCGTGCGCGAAGACGCCAGCCTTGGGAAGCGGCTTCCCGTTGGAAAGAGTAATCGTCGTATTGTCGCCAATGGCAAATATCCCCTCCTGCTTCGTCTCCAGCGTGAAGCGGTCCACCGGCACCCAGCCCGTCTCCCCCGCCAGACCGGACTCGCGAAGGACGGCCGGAGGCCGATGCGGAGGAACGGCCACGAGCAGGTCGAACCCCGCGCTTCCGCCGTCCTTGAGGACGAGCGACTTTCCCACAGCATCAACGGAAGACACTGGCATGTTCGGCCGGTACGCGATCCCCCGGGCCGAAAGGATTCCTTTCACCGCCTCTCCCATGACGGGCCCGGCCACAGGCATCGGCTGGGGCTCGGGCGTGATGATCTCCATCTCTACCTTCCCCCGAATGCCCCGCTCCCGGAAGAACGCTTCGAGAAGAAAGGCCGTCTCGTAAGGCGCGGCCGGGCACTTGAAGGGAATGGATGAGACCATCACGACGACTCGCCCTCCCCTGAAACCGGTCAATGCGTCGCGAAGCTTCTCGGCGCCGGCCAGGGTGTACGGCGTGTACGCAATCTCGGCCAGCCCCGGCAGGGCCTCCGGGACTACGTCCGCGCCGAGGGAGACGACGAGATGATCGAAAGGGACTTTCCCGGCCGAAGTGCGGACCGCCCTCTCCGCGAGATCGATCCCCTCCACCTGGGCCTGCATGAACTCGACGCCGTACCGGGCCAGCCCCGCGAGGCTCCGGCCCGCCTCCTCCGGCCGTCGCCAACCCATCATGACCCAGAGGAAGGTCGGACTGAAAAGGTGCCGGTCCCTCCGGTCCACGAGGATGATCCGGTGTTTCCCGCGCAGCCGGCCGGCCAGTCGCCGGGCCGTGACCAGCCCGCCCACGCCCCCGCCTAAGATGACGATGTTCTTTGACATCGAGTCGTCCCTCCCAAATAACCGATCTCCTCCCCCTTGAGGGGGGAGGACCAAGGTGGGGGTGAAGCGGCGGAGCCGCCGTCCTCTTCAAATCACCCCCATCCCACCCTTCCCCCGTCGAGGGGGAAGGGGACTGATTCCGAACCGTGCGTCAGAACGTCACGACCTTCTCGCTCGCGACTACGAGCTGGGCGAGGATCAACTGCTTCCCGTCCTCCACCCCCTCCAGCACCTCTTCCGGCAAGACCCCACGGGCCTTGAGGCAGGTGCCTCAGGCGAAGACGTCCGCGCCTCTCGCCAGCGCTTCCTGGAGCATCTCGCCCATGTTGTAGTACCCTTTCGGAACCTGCTGACCCTTCTTCGCCGCGAGGACCGCGTCTCCCTGGAGAAAGATGGAGACCTCCTGCTTCATCGTCAGCAGAGCCGATGCGAGCCTCAGCGCGTTCCACGAGCGTTCGATCCCATACGGTGCGTCATTCACGATTATTGTGACCATGCAGTCATTCCCCCCTTCGCCGATTTACCTATTCACCCATTCACCTAAACATCTGGTCCGCAGATTTCGCGGATTTCCGCAGATTTTTCCTCGTTCTCCGGAAAAGCAGGAGCCTTTCATGAAATCTGTGCAATCTGCGCAATCTGCGGATCACTCCTGTCCTCACCCATTCACCCATGCACCGATCACTTGAGCGTTCGCAGAAACTCCACGATGTGATACGCGTCCCGCTCCGGACCCGAGAAGGGGGCCATGATCGAGACCGGCTGTCCGTCCTTCAGCGAATAGTAGTTCTTGTGGGGCACGATCACGGCCGACGGATCCTTGAGCGATTCGAAGAGATACCCTGGACGATGGATCCCCCCGATCCCCGCCAGGCCCGGACCGATCTTCGTCGGGATCGGATTTCCCGGATAGACGTGGCACCCGGCGCACCCATGGCGCATCATGAGCGTCTCGCCCGTCTTCGCGTCGCCCCGGATCTTCGGGTTCCAGCCGAACGACCGGACGTAGGCCGGGCTCACCTTCCCTCCGTCGAACTTTACGAACCGCCAGCCCGACAGCGTCTTGAGCCCTCCCCTCTCCCCTTTCTCTCCGCCCCAGACGGCGAGCGCGACCGGAACGAGCCCGATCTGCTTCGGCGCGAACTTGACTTCTTCCGGCGAAGACGCGCCGAACGAGCGGGCGAACAAGACCCGGACTCGCCCGTTCTCCCACTTCCCCGCCGTCATCGCTCCTCCGCCCGCCACGGGCTCCAGCGTTCCGAATCCGGTCGCCTTGAGGGAGGCCGGACCGCCTCCGCCCCCGTTCCTCCAGAGCCAGATATTCACTGGCCGCTCCGGCCCGCCCATGCCGACGTACGGCAGGCGGTCGGCCGCCTCGCCGTACTTCAGGGGAAACTGGAGCGCGGCGGCATCGGCGAACGTGTCCGTCGTCCCCTGCTTGACGTCGGAGCGGTCCGGATCGGCCCACTCGACGAGAAACGCGATCCAAGCCTCCGTGTGGATCGCCCGGACGGCGGCCTCGCGCACGACGCCCTTCTCGGCCCGCGGCTCGGCCGCCACTTGGGGATAGAGCCGGACGGTCAGCGGATTCGCGTTCTCGAACCGCCCGTCGCCGGGGTCCGTCGGCATCTCCCCGGCCACGCGCGCGGCCATGACGACCTCGCCGTTCCTGGTCAGCACGGAAGTCGGATCCCCCTTCGCCCGCCTCGCCCCCTCGGCCGGAGCCGTCCCGACGATGAGGAGACTCGGGATGACGATACCAGCAAGAGTTGCGAGGACTGTCCTATTCACCGATTCACCTATTCACCGATTCACCTATTCACCTATTCACCTATTCACCCATTCACCGATTCACCCATTCACCGAATCTTGAACATCTCCTCCTGCCGGTAGGCGATGAGGAGATCCATGAGTTCCGACTCCTCCCCCCGCGCCTTCTTCGACCGCTCCGCTTCGAGGAGCCCAAGGACCTCCCCCACGCGCGGCCCGAAGAGCTTCTCCAGGAACGCGACCGGAATTCTCGGCTCCGCCGTCGGTTTCCCCTCGGCGTCGAACTTCGGGGAAGAGAGCGGCGGCACGTAGTAGGCGTTCGGCTCCGTCCCGAAGTCGGGCCGGAGGGTCAGCGCCGCTTTCCACTTGACCACGATCTTGTGGACCGGCCCCGCCTCGTCGTCCAGGAACCCGACGTGCCTGATCCGCCCCACGCACTGCTTCGCGCAGGCCGGCGGGATCCCCTGCTCGACGCGCGGATAGCAGAAGATGCATTTCTCCGAGCGATTGAACAGCGGGTTGAAATAGACCTTCTTGTAAGGGCAGGCGACGACGCAGTGCCGGTAGCCGCGACAGCGCGACTGGTCCACGAGAACGATCCCGTCCTCCTCCCGCTTGTAGATCGCCCCGCGCGGACACGCGGCCAGGCACGCCGGGTTCGTGCAGTGGTTGCAGATGCGCGGAAGATAGAAGTGGTACGAGTTGGGAAACTCCCCCGCCCCCTCGTCCTCGTCCCAGTTCGGCGTCCAGGCGGGATCGTTCGTCGCCTTGAGCCACGGGTCGGTCCCCGCGAAGAGGGCCTGTTCGTAGTTGAGCTGGACCGGCATCCCGTAGTCGTTCGCGAGCGACGGGATCTTCCCATCCTTGAGGACCGATCCCTCCCATCCCCCGCCCGACTCCTGCCAGTTCTTCGGATAACCCTTTCCCGGCGCCGTCTCGACGTTGTTCCAATACATGTAGTCGCGTCCGTTCCGGTTCGTCCACTGGACCTTGCACGCGACGGTGCACGTCTGGCATCCGATGCACTTGTTCAGGTCCATGACCATCGCGAGCTGACGCTTGCTCATCTCTCCATACCTCTTGACCGCAGAGACCGCCGAGATCGCGGAGAAGGCCGCCAGGATCGAATACCAGCGGCTGGAACTGACCCGCCAATGAACGACTGAGCTCCTTCCTCTTGGCCTGATCCTCTGCGTTCTCTGCGTCCTCTGCGGTTCACAACCGGTCTATGCCTTCTCCACGTCCACGCTCGACTCGTAGGCCATCTGGTTGCCGTCCCACTCCGCGCCGAACTTGAGGTGCCCCCATCCGCCCACGAGCTCGAGCGGCGAGAGGAGGCCCGCCACGGGCGCGTCCATCCCCGATCTCCCCTTGAACTGGTGCGGCTCCCACGCGTGGTCCATGAAGAGCGCGTGCGGCGGTGTCCCCGGATGGATCTTCGCCATCGCGGCGAACTCCCCCACGTCGTTGAAAACGCGCACCCGGTCGCCGTCCTCGATTCCCTTCCTCTTCGCCAGCGCCGGATTCAAGTAGACGTACGGCTCGCTTCGCTGGAGGCGCATCATGTACTTGTTCGACCGCCAGGTGGAGTGTATCCCGTAGCGCGTGTGAGGCGAGACGAAAGCGAGAGGGAATTTCTTCGGATGGAGCGGCAGGCGCGCCGTCGGGACGGCCGCGCCGAGCTTCAGAAAAATGTCGTGATCGACGCAGAACGTCTGCCGGCCGGAGAGAGTCGGGTACGGGCGCTTGAGGTGGACCTGCTCCTCGAACGAGTGATACGGCTTGTCGGTGTAGAGGGGCGACGTAAAGCCGGCGTTCTCGTTCAAGACGATGAAGCCGTGCCGGACCGCCTCCTCGAACTTCCACGGCTTGAAAGCCGGCACGTTCGAAAGGAGCCACTTCACCACGTCCTGGTTGGTCTTCAACTTCCCGCTCATCGTGAAGTCGTCGTGGAGCGTGTCGAGGTCGCGGACGACGGGCGCGTCCTTCCCTTCCTTCTTCACGTTGAACGCCGCGTCCACGAGCTTCGGCACCCCTCGCCTCTTGGCCGCCGCCTCGATCCCGGCGGCGAGCAGGCGGCAGATCTCCCACTCGCTCTTCGCCTCGCCGACGGGCTTGAGGCCGGGCGGGGGAACGATGAGGTTCGCGAAGCGGTGGTAGCCCACATCGCCGCGGATATCCCATCCCTCATAGTGGCTCTGGCCGGGGAGAACGTAGTCGGCCAGCTCGGCCGAAGAATCCATCCGGAAGTTGACGTTGACGTACAGGTCGGTCCCGTCGAGGACGGCCTTCTGGTAGTGCACCTGCGACTTGTTCCGCCTGAATATATTGTCGCCGAAGAGGATGCGCCCGCGCGGCTCGCCGAACCAGGCGAGCCATTTCTTCTCCCGACTCTCGTCGGCGATCTTGATGACCTCGGCGGGCGGAATCCCGGCCCGTTCGGCGAATTCCCTCTCGTCGGAGTAGTGCGTCTTGAACGTCTCCCACATCCGCCCGGAAATCCACTCCGAGAGGCCGCCGGACGCGAACCGCGCGGGCTTCGGATTGGAGAGAGGGCCGATCCCTCCCAGCGACCACTGGTGCTCCGTGTCCAGGCCCCCCGTCTCGGCCGCGTGGCCCGTGAGCGCGCACGCGAGAGCCTGCCCCCAGCAGGCGAGCACGCCCCAGGCGTACTTGTGGAGTGAGAACCCGATCGTGATCCCGGCCTTCTTCGCCGCGGCGAAGTCGCGCGTGAGCTTCACGACGACGGACGGATGGATGCCCGTGACCCGCGCCGTCGCCTCCGGGGAGAACTTCTCCGCCTCCGCCCGGACACGATCGAAGACCGTCGTGACGGCGATCGGCCGGCCGTCCTTCCCCTTCACCTCGAACGACCCCGTCAGAGCGGGGTCGGCCTCGCCCAGGCGGAGCGTGTCCTTCGCGTGCCCCATCGTCCCCAGGGCCTCGACCGGCGCGTTCTTCTTCCGGTCCCAGAAGTAGAAGACGTTCTCGCGGGGAAACTTCTTCAGGTCCGAGTCGCGGAGGAGCCGGCCGCTGTCCTTCCGGACGAGGAACGGAAGGTCGGTCTGCTCCTTGACGAACGCCTCGTTGACGAGCCCTTCCTTGAGAATGACGTGGACCATCGACATGGCGAGATACGAATCGGTCCCCGGCTTGATCGGAATCCAGAGGTCGGAGTGGATCGCCGTCGAGGAATGCTCGGGCGAGATCGTGACGATCTTCGCGCCGCGGTATTTCGCCTCCCAAAGGTAGTGGGCGTCGGGGATCCTCGTGACGTTCGGGTTGATCCCCCAAAGGATGATCCGGTCCGTCTCGAACCATGCGTCGAGCGAGTGGCCGACGTTCGGGATCCCGTAGGCGATCGAGGCGCCCGTGAACATGTCGCCCACGGCCGAGGAGGGATAGATGCGGACGGAACCGAGGAGGGAGCCGAGGCGAAGCGGCCCCGCCCGCCGCCCCTGCGAGACGATCCCCGTCCCGGCGTAGACCATGAGTCCGCCAGGGCCGTGCTTCTCCAGGATGTCGACGACCTTCTCGGATATCTCCGCGATCGCCCGGTCCCACGAGACTCTCTCCCATTTTCCCCCGCCCCGCTTCCCTTTTCTTTTCATCGGATAGAGGATGCGGTCCTTCTCGTACATCGCCTGGGAATTGATCGCCCCCTTGTTGCAGCCGCGCGGGTTGGCGTCGGGGATGTGCGGGTTGATCTGCGGGTATTCGGCGAGCTGTTCCTCGCGCGTGACGATCCCGTCCTTCGCGTAGACGCGCCACGCGCAGTTCCCCTGGCAATTGGAGCAGTGGAAGGCGTACCCCTGCGCGTCGCCGACCGTCGCGGCCCGCTCGTTCCGGTAGAGGTCCTCCCAGGCGCGCGAGGGCGCCTCGGGCGGTTTGGCCTTGAGCGCCTTCCGGTCGCGCTTCTTCCGCGCCGCTGACGCGGGGACGGGAACAAACGCCCCGATCCCCGCCACCCCCGCGCCCTTTACGAACTGCCGTCTGGTCAGCATGTCACAACCCTTGAAAGCCGATTCACTGGATTTTCTCCACCCCCACCCCACCCCCGTCAAGGGGGAGGGGATTCATGATCCGCCTGCTTGATCTTATCCTCCCCCCTTGCGGGGGAGGATAAAGGTGGGGGGGGCGATTCACCGATTCACCGATTCACCCTTTCACCCATTCACCCATTGACCCATTCACCGACTCACCGTTTCTTGATTCACTTCGCTATCGGAAGCCTCGGGTCGCTCGACCAGTCCTCCCAGGACCCGGTGTACTCCCGCACCTTCCCGTACCCCAGCATCTTCAGGACCATCGCCACGTCCGTCGAGCGGCCGATCCCCGTGTTGCAGTAGGTCACGATCTCCTTGTCCTTCGTGATCCCCCGCGCATCGAGGTCCTTCCGGATCTCGTCCAGCGGCTTGAGCGTCTCCACCGTCCCCGACATCCGCGACCACTCGTAATGGACGGCCCCGGGCACGCGGCCGCCGCGAGAGGCGCCGCCCTTGACCTCCTCGCCGATGAACTCCTTGAACGACCGCGTGTCCACGATCACGACGTCCTTTCGCTCCCGGTTCTTCTTGACCCACTCCGTCGTCACGACCTGGTCGAGGCGCGGCTTGGCGGCAAACTTCTTCTTCCCGAACTTCGGAACGTCCTGCGTCACGGGGCGCCCCTCTTTCATCCACTTCCGGAAGCCGCCGTTCAGGACGCGGACGTTGTCGTGGCCCATGTGCTGGAGGACGAACCAGACACCCGACGCGGCCGGCCCGTCGCCCGCGTCGTAGACGACGACGCGCGTCTTCGCGTCGATCCCCGCCGCGCCGAAGGTCTTCTCGGCGTC
>MHEK01000117.1:0-6269 GCA_001803795.1 Nitrospirae bacterium RBG_16_64_22 | reverse complement strand
CGAGCCGCTCTTCCGCCTCTCCTCGAGCTTCGCGAGATTCACGTAGAAGACATTGACGGCCCCCGGAATGTGCGCCCGGCCGTACGCCGCCTCGTCGGCCGCGTCGACGACCCGCACGTCCGGCGCGCCGACGATCCGCGCCAACTCCTCCGTGTCGATGAAGAGGCTCTCCTGACCCACCTCGGCCCCGGCAACCGAAACCACGGCCAACAATGCGGCCGCCGCGAACAAACTCCCCAGGGTTCTTCTCACGGCACTGTCCCTCTTCCCCGATTCACCGATAGCTGTCAGCAGTCAGCTTTCAGCAATCAGCCGAAGGCTTTCACCCTGGCTTGCTGATCGCTGATCGCCGAGTGCTGAGAGCTGAGAGCTTTTCCATTCACCGATTCACCCATTCACCGTTTCACCGACTCCCCGATTCACCCATTCACCGGCTCTTCCCGCCCCGACCGGGGCGCGCGGCTACAGTCAGCCTTTGAAGAACTCTTTCTTCCCCGCCTCCAGGACCTTCATCGAGAGGATGGAGACCTTGTTCTCCGTCGTCCACCCTTCCAGGAGAACGTTCTTCCCAAACGCCTTGTCGAGATCGGCCGCCCCGACGTCGCCCACGGATTCGACCCGGTACCACTTCCCGTCTTCCGTGAGGAAGACCATCGGGAAGGCGTCCTTCAGGTAGCATTCACCGAACTTCCCCTTCTTGACGCACTTCTCGCCCGTGATCCGCCCCAGCATCTGCTCGCCGAGAGCGAACGCCTCCCCGGTCCAGAGCGCGACCAGGACCAATGCGGCCGCAACAAACAAACTCCCCAGGGTTCTTCTCACGGCAGTGTCCCTCTTTCCCTATTCACTGAAAGCTGACAGCAGTCAGCTTTCAGCAATCAGCCGAAGGCTTGCGCCCCAGTTTGCTGACCACTGATCGCTGAGGGCTGAGAGCTTTTCCATTCACCCATTCACCGATTCACCCATTCACCGACTCATCGATTCACCGATTCACCGATTCACCCATTCACCGATTCACCGGCTCTTTCCCGCCCCGACCGGGCGGCTTCTTACAGTCAGCCGGGGCGGATCAGGCCGGCCTTCAACGGATCGTACGGGCCCGTATCCTGGGGAAGGCGGGCGAGCGCCCATGCAACCATCCCCCCCCTGAGGTTGCGCGGAACGAGGACCATCTCCCTCTTCTCCCGGAAAGCCTTCCGATCCCCATCGTCCGAGACGAAGATCGTCTCCTTGTACCGGTCGACCTTCTCGACCGTCTCGAGGGCCAGCCTGACCGCGCCCGGGACCCGCCCTTCCTCGTAGTCCTTTTTCCCTCTCATGTCCACCACCTGGAGGGCGCGGGGATTTGCCAGGAGTCTCTCGAAGACCTCCTCGGCGGTCAATTCGGCCTTGGCCGGCTTTGCAGTTGCCCCCGCCTGCCTTCCCATGCCGACCAGGCCCAGCAGAAGAACGACGATCAGCAAACCGTAGAAAACGTGCCAGCGAACGTTCATGGCTCTTCCCTCAATCGTCGGCCAGGGAGATGTTGCGGGCGGCGCGGATCTCGTGGAACCGCGCTCGTTTGCGCCCGTACACGAGGAACGCCGTCGCCATCGCCGTCATGAAGAAGGTCATCCCCATGGCGAAGTTCCCGACCGAGAGCGTCGGCCACCCCGCCACGAACGCGCCAGAGGTGCATCCGCCGCCGACCATCGCCCCGAACGAAAGGAGGAAACCCGCCCCCGTCGTCACGGCGACGCGCTTGGCCGTCGACGTCCCGACGACCTCGCTCCACATCGGCGCCACGGCCGCCGTCGCGGAGACGCGCGCCAGCCGGGCCGCGATCAACGCGCCGGGCACGAGGCCGACGATGAGGGCCGCGCGCCACGCCGTGTGATCGGAAAGCCCCCCGACCGTCTGGAACTTGTAGCCGAGGGGCGCCGTGACGTGGGCGAGGAACGACGGGATCCCGCCCGCGATCCCCAGGTACTCCCCCTGGGCCGTCGCCAGGACGACCAGGCCGGCGAAAAGGACGCTCCCGGAGATCCATCCCCACTCCCTCCGGAAGATCCGGTCGTAGAGAGCCGGCTCGGAGCCCGCGCCCCCGGCGTCACGCGCGCGGGCCGGGTCCAATCTGTCGGCCAAGGCCATCATGAGGAGGATGAGAACGCCGAGAGGCAGGGCGACGGCGGCGAATGAAACGTTCAGGACGATTGGAAGCGTCGCGCTCTGCGGAGGAGAGAACAGACCCCAGGCAAGCATCGCCGGAGAAAGAAGGTCGTAAGCAAACGCCCCGGCCAGGAGGCCGATCACCCCGCCCGTCACGATCAAGCGCCCCGCGGCCCACCGGGCCACGCAGGTGCCTGGTCAGAACCCCGCGGCGCCCATCCCGACGCCGAAGAGGAGGCCTCCCGCGAGATGGGCCGGCCCCACGTAGGCGTTCACGCGCGGCGTGACGGGGACGCCCCACGCGGCGGCCAGGCCGTAGGCCAGCATCGCCGTCGCGAGGGCCCCGAACATGAACTTGATTGCCTTGAGGTCCTGGAGGAGGAGCGCCCCCGCGATCCGCGAATAGCGCGTGAGCCCCGACCTGTGCAGGACGAATCCCGCCGCCGCCCCCATGAGGAGTCCCTTGATTCCCGCTTCGATCATGGCGAACCTCCCTTTCGATCCTTCAACCTTCGACGTTCGACTCTTCGACTTCTCCCCGACTCACCCACCTACCGATTCACCTATTCACCCATTCACCGATTCACCGATTCACCCATTCACCTGCCTTCAAACAATCTTAATCATCGACGACTCGTCGGCCACGATCCCGCCGATCTCGACGGCCTCCGCCACGCCGGCCTCGTGGAGCCGCTTCACCAGCTTGCGCCCCTTCGCGGCCGGCACGGCGATCAACAGCCCTCCCGATGTCTGGGGGTCGGAAAGAAGGAGCTTCCGGGTCTTCGTAGCGGCCCTCCACCACGTCACCCTGTCCTCGAGATACGCGAGGTTGCTGTGACTCCCGGCCGGCGCGATTCCCTCGGACGCGAGCCTTTCCGCCTCCGGAAGAACGGGGACGGACGCCGCCGTTACGACTGCGCCCACGCCGCTCGCCGTGACCATCTCGTACAGGTGCCCCAGGAGCCCGAACCCCGTCACGTCCGTGCACGCGGAGACCCCGACGTCCGTCATCGCGCCGCTCGCGGCGGCGTTGAGCGTTTCCATCGCCGCCATCGCCCGCTCCAAGGCGTCCGAACCCGCTCGATCCCCCGCCGTCGTGATGATCCCGAGTCCCAGCGGCTTCGTGAGGATCAGCCGGTCTCCCGGGCGGGCCGTGGAGTTGCGGACAATCCGGGCCGGATGGACGACTCCCGTCACGGAGAGGCCGTACTTCGGTTCGAAGTCCTCGATCGAATGGCCGCCCAGGATCTGGATCCCCGCTTCCGCGGCCTTGTGGGCCGCGCCCTTCAGGATCTCTCCCAGGACGCCCATGGGGAACGTCTTCACCGGGAACCCCACGAGGTTCAGGGCAAATATCGGCTGAGCTCCCATCGCGTAGATGTCCGAAAGGGCGTTCGCGGCGGCGATCCGGCCGAAGCGGTACGGATCGTCGACGACGGGCGTAATGAAATCGACGGATTGAACAACGGCGAGGTCGTCGGTCAGGCGGTAGACGGCCGCGTCATCCATCTGGCCGCGGCCCACGAGGACGTTGGGATCGGTCACGGGAGGCAGGTAGCGGAGGACCTGGACCAGGTCCTGCGGGCTGATCTTGCAGGCTCAGCCGGCGCCGTGGGAGAACTGTGTGAGCGGAAGCGGAAGCATGAGAGCAGGCTCTCCGTGGGTGTTTTCTGAATCAAACAATACCTGGCGAATGCACAGACTTCCAATATATAATTTGCACGTAATCCATGCCAAGGAGGTCTGGAATGAAAGTGGACGATTCCACGCCGACCGAGACCCCGCGACAGCCCAACTTCAACCATCTCTGGCTCTTCTACAACGTCGCAAGGTTCGGGAGCGTCTCGGGGGCCGCCCGCGCTCTCCGCACGAGCCAGCCTTCGATCTCCCGCCAGGTGCGCGCCCTCGCCGATCATCTCGGCGCGGAGTTGTACGTCCGCAAAGGGCGGACGATCCTCCTCACGGACGCCGGCCGGCTCCTTTTCGACCACGCGCAACGGATCTTCACCCTCGGCGCGGACGCCGTTCGCGCCATCCAGGAATGGAGCGGCGGCCGAGCGGCGCGTCTTGCGATCAGCGCCGTCCCGCCGCTCCGGGACTACTGGCTTCCCGCCCGCCTGGGGGAACTGCTTCGCGTCCAGACGGACCTCGACGTCCGTTGCGGGCCGCACGAGAACATCGAAGAACGGCTCATCGCCGGCGAGAGCGACGTCGCCATGACCGACGCGCCTGCCGCATCCGGCGCCCTCTTCTCCGAGCCGCTTTTCAACGCCCCGCTGGTCCTGATGGGGCGATCGGCCGCGCCGCCCGCCGGGGGCGTGGCTGGAAAGAAGCGCGGAAAAACAGCGGGAACCGGGGAAGGGATCGGCGAAGTCCTCGCGAAAAACGTGCTTCTCGTTCCTGCGTATCCGGGGTGGCGGGGACCGGTCATGAAGTTCCTTGAAGAAGAGCGAATCCGGCCGGCCCGGATTCAGGTCCGCGAGGGAATAGAAGGGCTGGTCCGGTGCGTTGAAGAGGGCGTCGGCGTTGCGTTCCTTCCGGCGTATGTTTCCGCCGGGAGAAGTCTCGCCCGGGTGGGCGGCGAGAGGATCTCTATCCCATTGACGGCGTGGGTCGTAATGGCCAGGAGCCGGAACCCCACGACGCCCCTGCTCGCGTTCCTGGCCATTCTCCGCCGGGCGGCGGGACGGGAATGATCCCTTGAGACGACGAGGGTCTGCGCCGAAAAGAAGGCTTATGGTAGACTAGTATTGCAAATCGTAAATAACGAAACATTTTGTTTGGGGCTTACCCGCGGTCATGTAGGTTGGGTTAGCGGCTTTATCGCGTAACCCAACAAACCGAATATTCGCCAAGATGGTTTTGTTGGGTTACGGCGCAAAAAACCGCGCCTAACCCAACCTACACATCCGCGGAGGATGTTCCGTAATCAATGGGTTCGGATACTAGGACGGCGTACCGGGGAACAACCTCTCAACGAAGTGAGGAATACGCGGATGCAAGGCGACTTCGGACACAACGAGCAATGCTTCCGGGCTCTCGTCGACAACGCGACCGACGGGATCGTCGTCATCGGCAGTCCGGAGGTCCTTCACTACGCCAACAAGCGCGCCGCCGAAGTCCTGGGGTACTCCATCGAGGAGATGTACGCCCTCAGCATCAAGGACGTCGTTCATCCGGACGAGGCGGACAAGGTCCTGGGTCGCTTCCGCGCGCGGATGGGAGGAGCAACCGTCCCGCGGCAGTACGAGACCACGCTGATCCGCAAGGACGGCCGGAGCGTTCCCGTCGAGTTCACGGCGTCCATCACGACCTGGCGGGGGAACCCGGCCAATTTCGTCATCATCCGCGATCTGAGCGAACGGAAAAAGATCGAGGCCGAGCGCGACGTCATGATCGCCGTGGTCGAGCAGGCCGTCGAGCCGATCGTCATCACGAACCCCGACGCCGCAATCATCTACGTCAACCGCGCCTTCGAGAAGCAGACCGGCTACACCCGCGAGGAAGTGCTCGGCAAGCGACCGAGCATCCTGCGGAGCGGAAGGCACGACCGCGCGTTCTACGAGAGAATGTGGGGGACGCTCCTCAAGGGAGAAGCCTGGACCGGCGTTCTCGTGAACAGGCGGAAAGACGGCACGCTCTACCAGGAGGAGACGGTCATCTCGCCCATCCGCGACGCGGACGGCCGCATCGCCAATTACGTCGCGATCAAGCTCGACGTCACGCGCGAGAAGGAGCTCGAGGCCCAGCTGAGGCAGTCCCAGAAGATGGAGGCCGTGGGGCGTCTGGCAGGGGGCGTGGCGCACGACTTCAACAACATGCTGACCGTCATCACGGGGTACAGCGAGTTCCTGCTCAAGCGGCTTTCGGAGAACGATCCCATCCGGTCCGAGCTTTCGGCGATCCGCCAGGCGGGCGACCGGGCGGCGGGGCTCACGAGACAGCTCTTGGCCTTCAGCCGGCGGCAGGTCCTTGCGCCCCAGGTCCTGAACCTGAACAAGGTCGTTTCGGAAATGGAGAAGATGCTCGGGCGCCTGATCGGCGAGGACGTGGAGATTTCAATTGTCCTGGGCCGGGGCCTTTCGAACGTCAAGGCCGATCCGGGGCAGATCGAGCAGGTG
>MHEK01000116.1 GCA_001803795.1 Nitrospirae bacterium RBG_16_64_22 | reverse complement strand
GGCGGGGGAAGGCAGTCGCCCAGGAAGGCCGCTACCGCCTGGAGGCGTGAGGAATATTTATACTTTTATCAACGTCCCCCTTGGCCGTCCCGTCCCCCTTGGCCGTCCCGCTTGGTGTAGACGGCCAGCGGAATCCACCGCCGGCCGAACCTTTAAACGACTCACACCTCTTTTCCTGCGGACCGCCGGGCTGGGCGGTGGTGCTTCCCAGTAGTCGGGGCTTTGCGGGCCCGCTGTTTTGGGGCGGGCGGGATCTCTTCCAGCTCCAGGGCGAGGAATACGAGTCCCTGATGTTCGAGATGGTCGTCCACATCCTTGTCCGGGCGGACGAACATCACCTTTCCCGCTGATTGATTCGGTCTGTTTCGCGTCATTTTCGCTCCTTTAGCCCGGTCGGGAGTCCCATGAGGAACTCCTCCCGGCCCATGAAGTGGACGGCCGCTCTCTGCCTGATTACCCCTTCCGCCAGAACACCCATCTCCGCGAATCTCCGGAGGGAGCGCATGATCTTTCCGCGTTGGGACGGGTTCTTGGCGATGAGGTACAGGGCGCCGATGGAACGGACGTAGCACCCCCAAGGGACCCCTTCTTCCAAGAGGATCTGATCGATCATCTCCGGCCGGATCTTCTTGTGCGCGAGGCGCGCGTCGTAGATCATCTCCTTCCCCTCGCGCGAGACCCGGGCGAGCGTGACGGCGTTGGGGGTGTCCCGGATCTGGAGACCGCGCTTCCGGAAATCGGCCAGAAGGAATCCCATTCCCGCCGAGAGCTCCGGGAGACTGAGCCTCGGCAGCCACCAGAAGATCAGGAGGCCGCCGTCGAGCGCGGTGTGCGCTCCCACCGCGAAGTCCAAAGGGTCGTTTTCAACAGGCTCAACAGGTTTCATGGCTTCCTCCCCGTCTCACGTTGCTCTGCCCGTCCGGCAGGGATGCTCCGACAGGAGCCCTTTTATGCGGAAACCATACCACTCGACTGTGACAGATGGGGTCACGGAGCATCTGGCCTGGATTGGCGTCGGACGGAGGGTCTCACGGGAGGAAATACTCGAAACGGGCGACCTGATCTGTCGGCGTGACGAGGGGGACGTGGTTGACCAGCGTGACTGACCATGATTGACTTCCCCGCCGCCGGGGACATGTTTCGCGTCCAATACGTGTCCCAATGGCAAGGGCAGGCTCCGCGGCACGATGGACCAAGGCGGGGACAGCCTTTTGCTTCGCTCGGAGGACAGGAGCATCCTGAGCCGACGGATTCTCCAATCGGTCAACCGCCAAGCCGGCTGGCGGCGAGGCGGTACGCTTCAAGGCCCCCTCGTGGTCCAATAGCAACAATAAGAGCAACCGGAAGATCGGTGTCTGGGTCGTTCTCCGGCATGGGGAAACGATAGACGATGCGGACGGACTTTCGGCAGGCGTAAAGCTTCCGGTATCCCGAGAGGTCAAGGCCGGCCCGGTTGCCGAGAGGCGCTCCCAACTCGGGCGACCGTTGAATCTTCCGAAGCTGGACGGCGACCTCTTTCCGCTGTGATCCGTCCAGCCGGGCGAAGTCTTCCTCCGCCTCGGACGTGAACCGGACGACACAGGAGCCGCTAGCCCTTGATTCCATGGGCGCGAAGAACCTGATCCAGCAATTTTCCCGGTCTCTTCTCGGACTTCTTCCGGCTCTGAACGATTCCGTAGATCTCTTCGTGCTCCGCGATCTGCGAGGCTTCCACCAAGGCTTCATACTCTTCGACGGGAAGGAGCACGGCCTCTACGGCGTTGTTCTTAAGAACGACCACCCGACGCCTTGGCCCGGTCTTGAGTTCTCGAAGCCAACGGCTGAACTCCTTGGCCACGCGCGTTGCGCTCACCAGTTCCTGTTTCTCGTAAACAGCAGGCATGATTGTCCTCCGTATTCTCCGGAGAATAATACGGGCCAGCCGGCTTGGTCGTCAATCCCGAAAACAAGGCGTGCCGGGGGATTGCGAGCGCCGAGCGGTTGAGGAACTTCCCGTCAACCCATCACCCTATTCCATTTCCACGCGGCGATTGACGTCGCGGATGAACCGCAGGGCGGCGGCGTGCAGGAGGCCGTTCGTGGCGAGGAGGTTGGGGCGGATGGTGTCGGGCCGGTTGAATCGGTACGGGTTCCCCTCGTGGTCGGTGACGCGCCCCCCGGCTTCCTCGGCGATGAGGACGCCCGCGGCGATGTCCCACTCGCTCTTCGGCTTGAACGAGAGCATGAGGTCGCACCGGCCGGCGGCGACGAGGGCGATCTTGTAGGCCGTGCTGCCGACTGCCTTGACCCGGACCTTGCCCTTGACGCTCATGAGGCGCCTGGCCCGCACCTCGCGGTGGCTGGCCATGATGAGGGCGTCGGCAAACTTCCGCGCCCGCGTCGCGCGGATCGGACGGCCGTTTTGGAAGGCGCCTTTTCCTCGCGCGGCCCAGAAGGTTTCTCCCGTCACCGGGTTCTGGATGACGCCGACGATCGGCCGTCCGTCTTTCACGAGGGCGATGGAGATCGAGAACTCCGGGATCCCCCGGATGAACTCCTTGGTTCCGTCGATCGGATCGACGACCCAAAGACGCCGGAGCGAAAGTCGTTCGGGGGAGTCGGCCGTTTCCTCCGAGAGCCATCCGTCGTTGGGGAAGGCCTCGAGAAGGATGGCTTTCAGGGTCTTGTCCGCGGCGAGGTCCGCGTCCGTGACCGGCTGGTCCTTGCTCTTCTGCCAGACCTCGAAGCGCTGGCGGTAGAAGCCGCGGATGATCTCGCCCGCCGCGTCGGCCGCCTCCCGCGCCACCTTTAGCTCGCGCGATTCCGCCATCTACGCTCCGGCCACCGTCAAACCGTCGATTCGGATCGTCGGGGCCGCGATCCGGCCGCGGAAGACGAGGTCGTTCCCGATCCGCGTGATCGCCCCCAGCATCTCCCTCAGGTTCCCGGCGATGGTCACTTCCTCGACGGGGAAGGCGATTTCCCCGCCGGAGATCCAGAGGCCCACGGCGCCGCGCGAGTAATCGCCGTTCACGAGGTTCACGCCGAAGCCGATCAGCTCCGTGACGTAGAACCCGTCCGGAATCTCGCGGACGATCTCTTCGGGAGACGCCGTGCCGGCTTCGAGGTAGAAATTCGTCGGCGAGACGGTCGGCGCGTCGGCCGGTCCGCGCGTCGCGTTTCCCGTGGACTTGAGCGACAGCTTCCGCGCCGAGTACGTGTCGAGGAGCCAGCTCTTGAGGACGCCGTTCTCCACGACCACGGTCCGCCGCGTCGGAAGGCCCTCTCCGTCGAACGGTTTCGATCCGAGGCCGGCCGGGATGGTTCCGTCGTCGACGATCGTGACGCCGGGCGCGGCGATCGTCTCGCCCAGGCGGTCCACGAGAAACGAGGCACCCTTGTAGACCGCGTACCCGGAGGCCGCTCCGGCGACGTGGCCGATGAGTCCGGCCGACACCTCCGGATCGAAGACGACGGGGACGCGCTGGGTCCCGACCCGTCTCGCCCCGAGGCGCCGGAGCGTCCGCCGGGCGGCTTCCTTGCCGATCGATTCCGGGGAGTCGAGAAGGGCAAAGCGGCGCTTGACGGAGTACCAGTGGTCGCGCTGCATCGAGCCGTTCTCGGCGGCGATCGGCGCGACCGAAAGCCCGTACGTCGCCCCGGCGTACTCGCCGCGGAAGCCGTGGCTGTTCGCGAAAAGAATCCGCGAAGAGGAGGAGCCGAAATCCGCGCCGTCCGAGTTCGTAAGCCTGGCATCCGACGAGAGGGCGGCGGCTTCGGTCTCGCGGGCCAGGTCGATCCGCCGGTCGAGCGTGAGGCCGACCGGCTCCGGCTCCCAGAGGCCGAGGTCGGGAAGGTCCAGCCGGAACTCCTCCCGCTCGGGCAGGCCGGCGTCGGGATCGTCCGCCGTGACGCGGGCCATCGCGAGCGTGTCCTCGACCAGCCCGTCCAGCGAGGCCTCGGCCAGGTCGGACGTCGCGCTCATCGCCTGACGGCGGCCGGCGAAGATCCGCAGGCCCACGACCTTCTCGCGGGCGTCCTTGATCTTCTCGGTCCGCCCCAGCCGGACGCTCGCCGTGAACGCTTCGCCCTCGGCGAAGAGGAGGTCGGCGGCCGAGGCGCCCAGCCGTTTCGCCCGCGCGAGGAGGTCGTGGGCGCGGTTCATGTCGAACGTCACGGCCTGGTTCCTCCGACGGTCATCCCGTCGATCCGGATCGTCGGGAGTCCCACGCCGACCGGGACGGACTGGCCGTCCTTTCCGCATGTCCCGATCCCGGGGTCGAGCTTGAGGTCGCCCCCCACGCGGGAGACGCGCGTCAGGACGTCCGGCCCGTTTCCGATGAGCGTCGCCCCCTTGACCGGGGCCGTGACGCGGCCGTTCTCGATCAGGTACGCCTCCGACGCGGAGAAGACGAACTTCCCGTTCGTTATGTCCACCTGTCCGCCCCCGAACGCGACGGCGTAGAGCCCTTTGTTCACGCTCCGGACGATCTCCTCCGGGTCGTCGCCTCCGGCCAGCATGAAGGTGTTGGTCATCCGCGGCATGGGATGGTGCCCGTACGATTCGCGGCGGCCGTTTCCCGTGAGGGGCATCTTCATGAGCCTCGCGTTCAGGCGGTCCTGCAGATAGGTCCGGAGGACGCCCTTCTCGATCAGGACGGTGCGCGCGGAGGGCGTCCCCTCGTCGTCCACGTTGATCGAACCGCGGCGGCCGGGGATCGTCCCGTCGTCCACGACCGTGCAGAGATCGGAAGCGACCTTCTGCCCGAGCCGGCCGCTGAAAGCAGACGTCCCCTTGCGGTTGAAGTCTCCCTCCAGGCCGTGGCCCACGGCCTCGTGGAGGAGAATCCCCGGCCAGCCGGGGCCAAGGACGACGTCCATCGTGCCGGCGGGGGCGTCGACGGCCGAGAGGTTCAAGATGGCCTGGCGGGCGGCCTCTCTCGCATAGAACTCGAACGCGCGGTCCCCGAGAATGAAGTCGAAGCCGGTTCGTCCCCCGCCCCCGTACGACCCGGACTGGCGGTTGTCGCCGTCTTGCGCGATGCAGGCGACGTTCAGCCGGACGAGCGGCTGGGTGTCCTCGACGACAACCCCCTCCGACGTGGCGAGGAGAAACCGCTTCTTCGAGCAGGAGAAGGAGGCGATCACGTTCCGGATCCGCGGATCTTGCGCCCGGGCGATCCGGTCGATCCCTTCCAGGAGCCCGATCTTCTCGCCGAGGGGAATCTCTCCGGCGTGTTTTTCGACCGGGTAGAGATTGCGGGCGAGAGGGCGAGGCGGCCCGACGCGGGCGGGAACGGCGGCGCCGGCTCCTTCGGCGATCGCGCGGGCCGTGGTGGCCGCGTCCGCCAGGCGCTCGAGCGTGATTTCATCCGAGTACGCGTAGCCGGTCTTCTCGCCGGCCGTCGCCCGGACGCCGACGCCCTGGCTGACGCTCTTGGAGGCTCTCTTGACCATGCTCTCTTCGAGGGAGACCGATTCGCTCTCGGTGTGCTCGAAGTAGAGATCGGCGTAGTCCACCGGGCGTCCCAGGGCGCGGGTCAGGACGCGATCCAGGTCGGTCCCGGAAAGACCGTAGCGGATGGCGAAAAACTCGTTGGAAGGCTCGGAGGCGGCGCTCATTCGGGAACAGTGTGCAGGTTCGTCCTGGAGATGATGATGGGCGCGACGAGGATATCGCGGTTCGTTATTCCGGTCAGCGGGCGGGATTATATGGGAGGCACGAGAAGGGGGTCAAGGAGGATTCGGAGAGGGAGGATTCGGGCCGTAGCAGGGCACCCTGCGAGGGAGGCTTGGACGAATTCACTTCGGCCAAGCCGCGGTTGAAAAAGCCATGGATGGATTTTTTCAACATCCAGGTCGATCGGCAATGGCCATCGGGAGGACGGCGGCGGGCTGTGGATACCATATGTAGATCCTGTGCATAACTTGTGATGACTCTTGAAAGCGAAAATTCCTCTGGTATAATTAGAACCTGGAGGTTACGATGCCGGTGTCAGCAGGGATTGCTCAGAATCCTCATAATGCTCAGAAAACGATGGCCCCCTCAAGGACCGAACAACTCATCTCCAATCTGATCAAGATCGGCATCGCCCTCACAAGCGAGCACGATCTCGATGTTCTTCTCGAGCAGATCGTCACGGAGGCGCGGCGGTTCACGCGGTCCGACGCCGGGAGCCTCTACGTCGTCGAGGAGGGCCTTCTCCGTTTCGTCGTGTCGCAGAACGACACGATCATCAAGCGCCAAGCCGGCGCCGTTCCGAAGAACCCGTACCTCAACAGAACGATTCCGATCTCCCACCAGAGCCTGGCCGGCTACGTCGCTTCGACCGGCCAGATCCTCAACATCCGCGACGCCTACAAGATCCCCGCTTCGGAGCCGTATCACTTCAACAAGGACTTCGACGAGAAGTACATGTACAGGACGCGCTCGCTCATGATCGTGCCGCTCAAGGATCCGCAGAACAAGGTGATCGGCGTCCTCCAGCTCATCAATGCGCTCGACGCCAACCGGAAGGCCGTCGCGTTCTCCGGCATGGTCGAGGAACTGATTCTCTCCCTCGCGTCCCAGGCCGCCGTGGCGCTCAAGAATGCCCAGCTCACGGCGCAGATCAAGAAGGCCCACTTCGACTCGATCCTGCGGCTGTCGGTCGCGGCCGAATACCGGGACCGTGACACCTACTACCACATCCAGCGGATGAGCCGGTACTCGGCCATGATCTCGAAGCACATGGGATGGGGCAAGGGCGAGATCGACCTGCTCCTCTACGCCTCCCCGATGCACGACGTGGGAAAGCTCGGCGTTCCGGATTCGATCCTCATGAAGCCGGGGCCGCTCACGCAGGACGAGCGGAAGGTGATGGAGGGCCACACGATCATCGGCGCCGACATCCTCGGGAACCCGGACTCGGACCTGATCCGTGTGGCCAAATCGGTCGCGCTCACGCACCACGAGCACTTCGACGGGACCGGGTATCCCTACGGCCTGCGGGGCGAACGGATCCCGATGGAAGGGCGGATCGTCTCCCTGGCCGACGTGTTCGACGCGCTCTCGTCCCGGCGCTGTTACAAGCCGCCCATGAGCCTCGACCACGTGATCGAGTGGGTGAGGCAGGAGCGCGGCAAGCAGTTCGACCCGGCCTGCGTGGACGCCTTCTTCGAGGGGATCGACGAGATTCTCGAGGTCTACGAGAAGTACAAGGAGCCGGCGCCCGAGCCGGCCGCGAAAGAGCCCCAACCCGCCGCGCCCGCCGGCTGAGCTCAATTCTCTCGGAAACAGGCTGAAGATCGGGAGGAAAGGTTTCCCAGGGAACCCCTAGCCGTCTAGCGGGCGGAAGCCGTGGAAAGGGATTTCTCCTGCCGGACCCTCTCATGGAGCCAAACCTTTATGAGGGCCCCGCGATCGACGCCTATCCGGCGCCTGATTTCGTCGATCTCCCGAACAAGCGATTCGGCCACATCGAGCGTGATCCTCATCTTCTTTCCGTGGTGAATGACCGTCGCCGCGGACATGTCGACCAGGTCGTGGATATCCTCGCCAGCATCGAATCGGCGGTCGAATTCCTCAGTCGTTGAAGCCGGTTGTTTCTTCCTCATACAGTGCTGCCTCCCTCCTCCTGGCGCGCCTGACCGAAATGATGCGGATCTGGTCTCCGCGCACCGTGTATATCGCCGTCCACAGCTTCTCGCCCAGCTTTGCGATTACGATCCGTCTGTCCTCGACAGGGTGGGGGGCGTGGATTTCCACCCGCCGGCCGTCCTGCCAGAGGTCCCTCGCGGTTTCGAAGTCGATCCCATGCTTGCTCAGGTTCGTGAGGCCTTTCTTTGGATCCCACTCGAACCTCATGGCGTATCCTGCGTCTGATTTGTGTAGAATGTCAACACAATTGCACCATCAGGTGTGTACCAGGGTTCGACCAACCGGGTCTCTTGGCCGGAGAGGCCTGGGACGAGGCCGCCCGGAAGTTGACAATGCATGAATGGCGGGAGCGTGTGGGAATCGAACCCACCTGGAGCGCCTCTCAGCACCCCACATCGGTTTTGAAGACCGAGCGGTCCACCAGTGACCGATCCGCTCCCGGAAGCGGAACCAGGACGAGCGGGCTTTATACCACACCTCCCAGAACCCCA
>MHEK01000115.1:470-9736 GCA_001803795.1 Nitrospirae bacterium RBG_16_64_22 | reverse complement strand
TTGCGAAGAAAGTCGTCCGGCGGGGCGGGCCGAGGGAGGTCCGTTTCCTGGCCGGCGTCGACGTCTCGACCTCGCGGTCCTCCCGGACGGCGTGGGGCGGCGTGGTCGTCCTGCGGTCTTCCGATCTCGCCGTCGTCGAGGAGCAAGGCGGCGAGGCGGAGGTCCGGTTCCCGTACATCCCGGGGCTTCTCGCCTTCCGCGAGATTCCGCTTCTTCTCGATCTCTTCGACCGCCTGAGGCACAAGCCCGATCTGCTTTTCGTGGACGGCCAGGGGATCGCCCATCCGCGCGGATTCGGCATTGCGTGTCACCTGGGTCTTCTGCTGGGCATCCCGGCGATCGGCTGCGCGAAGAGCAGGCTCTACGGTTCGCATGCCGATCCCGGCTTCCTTCGAGGGTGCGGCGCGCCGTTGTTCGACGGGAAGGGAAAGATCATCGGTCGCGTCGTGCGGACGAAGGACGGAACGCGCCCCGTTTACGTGTCGGTCGGCCACAAGATCGGCCTGGCCGCGGCCGTTCGATGGACACTGGCCTGTTCCGGGGGGTATCGGATTCCGGAGCCGACGCGCCAAGCGCACCTGTTCGTGACGCGGCTCAGGCGGGAAAGCGAGGTGCGAATAAACGGTGAATCGGTGAATGGGTGAATCGGTGAATCGGAGACGGTGAATCGGTGAATCGTGGAGCGTCCATTCCTCTCGTTCCTTCCGGCAACAATTCCTTGACAGCGAGGATATTTGGAATAGAATCGCCGCAAATTCGGCCCGTGGTCCCGGTTCGCGCGGTTTGACGGGACTGCATTTCCGTCGGCACTGGAAAGGACGCTTGGGGGGGTGGATGATTCGGGATGACCTGAAATACTCGTCGGAGCATGAATGGGTTCGAGTGGAGAAGAATGAAGCCACGGTTGGGATCACGCATTACGCTCAGGACAAGCTGGGGGACGTCGTGTACGTGAGTCTTCCGTCGGTCGGGTCCGCGGCCAAGGCGGGACAGTCGTTCGCCGAGGTGGAATCGACGAAGGCGACCTCGCCCATTTACGCCCCTCTCTCCGGAAAGGTCGTCCGGGTCAACGAGTCGCTCAAGGACAAGCCCGAGTTGATCAACGAGGAACCGTACGGCCGGGGGTGGATCGCCGTGATCCAGATGGAGAGCCCGGCCGAGACGGACGCTTTGCTGGACGCGGCGGGGTACGAGCGCTTTCTCAAGTCGCATTGATCGGGGGACGGCGTGAGCGAAATCGTCGATCTTCTGGGACGGGAGATCCTGGATTCGCGGGGGAACCCCACGGTCGAGGTCGAAGTCTACCTCGCGGACGGAACGATGGCCCGGGCGGCGGTCCCTTCGGGCGCATCGACCGGCGCGCGGGAGGCGATCGAGCTCCGGGACGGCGACAAGAAGAGGTACATGGGGAAGGGCGTGACCCGGGCCGTCCGGCACGTGGAGCGGGAGATCCGGCAGGCGGTCTTGGGCCACGACGCGGCCGACCAGGTCCTCATCGACCAGATCCTCATCGATCTCGACGGGACGGCGGCGAAGAAGAGGCTCGGGGCGAACGCGCTCCTTGGCGTCTCCCTCGCCGTCGCGCGGGCGGCGGCCCTTTCGTCGGGCGTTCCGCTCCACCGGCACCTGGGCGGCGTCGGCGGGCGGACGATGCCCGTGCCGATGATGAACATCATCAACGGCGGCGCGCACGCCGACAACAACCTGGACCTGCAGGAGTTCATGATCGTTCCGGCGGGGGCGTCTACGTTCGCCGAGGCGCTCCGGATGGGCGCGGAAGTCTTTCACCATCTGAAGGGAATTCTCAAGAAGAACGGTCACAGCACCGCCGTGGGGGACGAAGGGGGATTCGCCCCCAATCTGAAGTCGAACGAGGAGGCCGTCCGCGTGATCATGGAGGCGATCTCCGCGGCCGGCTATCGGCCCGGACGGGACGTGGAGATCGCCCTCGACGCGGCTTCGTCCGAGTTCTACCGGGACGGGGCTTACCGCCTCAAGGCCGAGAAGCCGTCCCGGCGGACCGCCGAGCAGATGGTCGCGTACTACGAGGCACTGTGCGCGCGGTATCCGATCGTCTCGATCGAGGACGGTCTGGGCGAGAACGACTGGAAGGGATGGAAGCGGCTCACGGAGCGTTTGGGAGACCGGGTCCAGCTCGTGGGGGACGATCTGTTCGTCACGAACCCCGCGATCCTCGCCAAGGGGATACGGGAGGGGATCGGAAACGCCGTGCTCGTCAAGTTGAACCAGATCGGGACGCTCTCGGAGACGCTGGAGTGCATCGAGACGGCGAAGCGGGCCGGCTACGGCACGATCATCTCGCACCGCTCCGGAGAGACGGAGGACACGTTCATCGCCGACCTCGCCGTCGGGACGAACGCCGGGCAGATCAAGACCGGGTCTCTTTCGCGGACGGACAGGGTGGCCAAGTACAACAGGCTCCTCAGAATAGAGGACGAGCTGGGGCCGGCCGCGGTCTATCCCGGACGGCGGGCCGCGGCCCGCAAGGCGGAGGTCCGGTCGAGCTGACATTGAACATCGTCGACCTCGAACATCCGACGGTTTCGAACCGCCCCGTCGAGGAAGAAGCGCAGAAGAAGAAGCGGCGCCGGGTCTTTCTCGCGATGACGGGGTTTCTGCTCGGAATTTACCTGTTCTTTTCGTTCCTCTTTTCCGATATGGGATTAGTGAACTACCTCCGGCTGGGTCAGACGGCCAGGAACCTCGAGGCGGAGATCGCCGCGCTGAAAAAGGAGAACGACCGGTTGAGAGAAGAGGTCGACGATCTCAAGACCGATCCGCAGACGATCGAACGCCTGGCCCGCGAGCGCCTCGGCATGGCCCGAGAGGGAGACACCGTCTTCCAGTTCGAGAAGACTCCGCCCTCCCGCTGACGTGATCCATGCCTGATCAACCCTTGTACGTCGCGCTTGTCTGGCACATGCACCAGCCTCTCTACCGCGACCCGTCCACGGGGAATGCCCGCCTTCCCTGGGTCCGCCTCCACGCCTGGAAGGATTACCTGGACATGCTCCTCCTTGCGGAGGAGTTTCCCGGCCTCCGGATGACGTTCAACATGGTCCCGTCTCTTCTGGAGCAGATCCTGGACTACGCCGAGGGGCGCGCGTCGGACCCGTTCCTGGACCACACACGGCTCCCCGCCGACGATCTGACCCCGGCCCAGAAGGCGTTCATCCTGGAGGGCTTCTTCATGGCCCATCCTGAGAACATGATCGGGACCTTTCCCCGCTACCGCGCCCTTTACGTCAAGCGTGGCGCACACACGCCCCGGGAGGCCCTCCCGGAGGTGGCCCGCTACTTCACGGCGGCCGAGTTCCGCGACCTCCAGGTCCTTTTCAACCTGGCCTGGATCGATCCGATCCTTCGCGAGCGGGACCCGTCACTCCGGGCCCTCGTCCGGAAAGGCGAGGGTTTCACGGAGGAAGACAAGGAAGCTGTTCTGGTCTCGGGGGGGAAGATCCTGAACGAGATCATCCCGGCCCTCAAGAGGGCCTACGAAACGGGAAGGATCGAGATCTCGACGACTCCCTACTTTCATCCGATTCTTCCTCTTCTCATCGACACGAATCTCGCCCGCGCGGCCCTTCCGGACGCGGTCCTTCCCGACCCTCCCTTCCGGCACCCCGAGGACGCGCGGGAACAGCTGGCGCGCGCGGTTGCCCAACACCGCGCCCTGTTCGGACGGGAGCCCAGGGGACTCTGGCCGTCGGAAGGATCCGTCTGCCAGTCCCTCGTTCCGTTCGCCGCGGAAGCCGGATTCTCCTGGATGGCGTCCGACGAGGAGATCCTTGTGCGTTCGCTGGGCCTTCCGATCGAGCGGGACGGGGACGGTCTCGTGCGCGCGCCCGAGCGCCTCTATCGCCCGTACTGGGCCGTCGAGGGGCCAGCCCGGATTGCCATGATCTTCCGGGACCATGCTCTCTCCGACCTGATCGGGTTCACGTACGCCGGATGGGAGGCCGAGAAAGCGGCCGACGATTTCGTCGCCCGCCTGCGGGCCGTTCGGTCGGCGTGCGCCGGGCGGGTCCGCGCGCCGCTTGTTTCGATCATCCTCGACGGGGAGAACGCCTGGGAGTTCTACGCGGAAGACGGCGCGCCGTTCCTTCGGGCGCTGTACGGGCGCCTGGAGAGGGAAGAAGGGATCGTTACGACGACCGTGTCGGAGTACCTGAAGGAGAACCCGCCCGCCGAATCCCTCCCGGCGGTCTTCCCGGGGTCGTGGATCAACCACAACTTCAAGATCTGGATCGGGCACGAGGAGGACAATCTCGCGTGGCAGTGGCTCGCCGCGACGCGCGACGTCCTGGTGAAGCGCGGGGCCGAAGCGGATATTCCACCCGCGATCCGGGAGGAAGCCTGGCGGGCGATCTACGCGGCCGAGGGAAGCGACTGGTGTTGGTGGTACGGCGACGACCATTCCTCGGCGAATGACGCCGATTTCGACGAGCTGTTCCGGTCCCACCTGAGGCGCATCTACGATCTCATCGGTCTGCGGGCGCCCGACGGTCTCTGGGTCCCCGTTCTTCGGGAGGAGCGGACCGTCGTCCCGACGACGCCGTGCACGGCGTTCGTCCGACCGAGGATCGACGGGCGGGTCACCCACTATTACGAGTGGACTTCGGCCGCCCGCTTCGACGTCAAGCGGGCGGGCGGGGCAATGCACCACGCCGGGGGGCTCGTGTCGGTCGTGACGTACGGTTTCAACGCGACCCACTGGTTCGTCCGCCTCGATTTTACGAATCCCCCGGCCGCGTCGTTCGCGATCCTGGGATTCGTTCTCCACATCCTTCGTCCCCGCATGGCGCGGTGTTTCATTAATGTCGCGGATGGTCCGGCCGGGGCCGGTCAGGAAAGGCGGGGGCGGGTCCGGATCGAGGAAGGCGAGGGGGAAGAGATCCGGGAAGACGCGGGCGAGGCCGCGCTGGACGAGGTTCTGGAGGCGGCCATTCCTTTCGAGGCGCTTGGTTTCGCGCCCGGGGACGAGGCGGCCTTCTCGATCGCCGTGACGGACCGGGGAATGGAGGTGGAACGATGGCCGTCGCGCGGGGCGATCTCGTTCGTCGTCCCTTCGGCCGATTTCGAAGAACGGATGTGGAGGGTTTGAAGCGGTGAATAGGTGAATGGGTGAATAGGTGAATCGGTGAATCGGTGAATGGATTCACAATCCCCCCGATCCCCCCTTTGTCAAAGGGGGGGCAGGCCCCGAAAATGTTCGGGGCAGGGGGGATTTAGCAGTTGGAAGGGTTGGAGACGAAGAGTTGCCAGTTGATCCAGACATCGCATACACGGTCCTGACCGCTCTCGCTATTGGCGTTTCGTTCGGCTACGTCGCCCAGCGCGGACGTTTCTGCATGAACTCGGCGATGCGGAACGTGATCCTTCTCCGCGATTTTCTGCTGTTCCGGACGTACCTGCTCGCGCTCTGCGTCGCTGTGGCCGGTACCCAGGCGCTTCTCGCGATGGGGCTCATCGATGGCGTGAAGCTCAAGGAGTTCTCCTACGCGGCGAACATCATCGGCGGGTTCATCTTCGGCATCGGCGTCGTGCTCGCGGGCGGGTGCGACAGCGGATCCATGTACCGGATGGGGGAGGGGATGCTCGGTTCCTGGGCGGCCGTCTACGGCTTCGGCCTGGCCGCCGCGATGACGGGCGTGGGCGTCTTTTCCGGTCTCCGGTCGTGGCTGAGGTCGTTCCAGATCACGGTTGAGGGCGACGTGGTTACCCTCGTCAACCTGCTCGGCTGGAACCGATGGGTCTTCGTGTCGATCGCCGCTTTCTTTGCTGTTTTGGGGTTCGTCTTGGGGAAGAAAGAGAAGCACCAGAAGGGATGGGGCTGGCGGGCGAGCGGCGTGGCGATGGGCGTCATCATCCCGATGGCCTGGTTCTTCTCGGCCCGGTCGGAGTATTCGTTCGGGTTTACGTTCTCCGGGCCGACGGCTAACCTGTTCACGTACGCCTCGGCCGGCATTCCCTGGACGATCGACTGGGGGATGCTCGCCCTGGCCGGCGTTCCGCTGGGCGCCTTTGTCGGGGCGATTCGCGGCCGCGAATTCAAGTGGCGCGTCTCGCCCCCTCCGCGGCTGATCCAGCAGTTCGCCGGCGGCCTCATCATGGGGTTCGGGGCGCGCCTGGCGGGGGGGTGCACGATCGGCCAGGGCCTGACGAATTCCGCCATGCTGACCGTGGGGAGTCTCGTGACGATGGTCTTTATTGTCCTCGGGGCCTGGGCGATGGTGTATATTATATTTATTAGGGAATAGCCTTATTCCCCTTTAGCACGGAGGTTCGCGATGGCGGGAAAGGGGCGTTGCGAAGGCTACGGACTGTATTCGGGTTTTCGGGAGATGTTCGACCGGAGCGCCAAGCTCGAAGGAACCTTCTTCGTCACCGCGGCGGGCAAGTCTGGACGCCTGATTCTAAAAGGGGACCGATTTGTCAGCGCCCGGTTCGGCCAGGACCGGGGAACAAATGCCCTTCGAGATCTCCTGTTGCTTCGTGAGGGGGAGTTCACGTGGGAGACGGTTGCCATGCCCGATCCCGCCTCGATCGATGTTCCCGCGAGCGAAGCGATATTCCGCGCTCTATCGGCGGGGAGCGAACTTCCGCCATTTCCGGTCGAACTCAGTCGTCCGGGAGCACTCGTGACGGCGAGTCGCCTGGCCGGAGGAACATCCGGTCTGGCGGGCCCGGACCAGAATCTCATTTCGCGCATCGGGTCGGGCGCGACGGTTGGAGAGATTCTCAGGGCGTCAACCGATCCCAGGTCGGCGACATTGGCGCGCCTGAGGCGGTTGTACCTCTCCTTGGTGGTCGACGTTACAGCGCGAGAAACGGAGGCGCCCGTGGAGTCGATGTCTCCGGAAAAAGAAGCCAACGTCTGGAATATGATCGACGATTGGAAGGCCTAGCATCGGCATTCCCTCGACGTTCCTGATCCCGCATCCGGGATGCGATTCATGGGCCGCATGATCTACGCCGACTACAACGCTACGACACCCGTCGATCCGTCCGTGCGGGACGCGATGCGGCCTGCGTTCGAAGAAATGTTCGGGAATCCTTCATCGAGCCACTGGCTGGGCGTCAAGGCCAAGATGGCCGTGGCCCAGGCCCGGAGCCGCGCGGCTGCTCTCCTGGGGTGCGCCCCGATCGAGTTCTACTTCACGAGCGGCGGGAGCGAGTCGAACAACTGGGCTATCAAGGGCGCGGCGTGGGCGCTCAGGGGCCGGGGAAATCATCTCGTCACGTCCGCCGTCGAGCACGCCGCCGTCCTGAACCCGTGCCGCTTCCTTGAATCGTTCGGGTTCGAGACGACCATCGTTCCGGTCGACGGGCGCGGCCGGGTCGATCCGGACGACGTCGCGCGCGCGATCCGGCCGGGGACCGTTCTCGTTTCGATCATGCACGCCAACAACGAGGTTGGGACGATCCAGCCGGTTGGCGAGATCGCGAGATTCTGCCGGGAGCGGGAGGTCCTCTTTCACGTCGACGCGGCGCAAAGCGTGGGGAAGATCCCGGTCAACGTTGCCGAGATCGGATGCGATCTTCTGACGGCGGCCGGCCACAAGTTTCACGCGCCGAAGGGGATCGGGGGGCTCTTCATTCGGGAAGGTGTGGCAATCGGGTCCCTCGTCCACGGCGCCGGTCACGAGCGCGGCCGGCGCGCCGGGACGGAAAATGTCGCGGGGGCCCTGGCGCTGGCCCGGGCCGCGGACCTGGCCGGGGAAAGGCTCGCGGCGTACGGCGCGAGAATGGCCGCGCTTCGCAGGCGGTTCGTCGACGCCCTTTCCGCGAGCGTCCGGGAGGTCGTCATCTACCCAGCGGATAGCGGGGTGGACGTCCTGCCCAACACCGTGAACCTCCGGATCGGCCGGATCGACGGCGCTCTCCTGGCCGGGCGCATGGAAGGGGTGGCTGTCTCGGCCGGGGGCGCGGCTTGCCACGGCTCGGCGCGGACGCCGTCCCACGTCCTGACGGCGATGGGCGTCCCGGTCGAACAGGCGCTCGGCGCCGTGCGCTTCTCGTTCGGATGGGAGAACACGGAAGACGAGATCGACGATCTCGCGGCGCGGATCGTCCGGGCGGCCTCGTCAATTGACTCCCTGCTGGTCTCGGTCTAGCCCGTGTCCGGGGTGGCGGCCCCCTTTCGGTCCGGTTTTGTCGCTCTCGTCGGCCGGCCGAACGTGGGCAAATCGACGCTCTTCAACGCGCTCCTGGGCGAGAAGCTTGCGATCGTCACGGACAAGCCTCAGACGACGCGGAACAGGATCCGCGGGATTCTGAACCTTCCCGACGCCCAAGTGGTTTTCCTGGACACGCCTGGGATCCACAAGCCCCAGCACCGGATGAACGAGATCATGGTGAAGAACGCCGTCTCTACGCTCGGCGAGGTCGATCTGGTCTGTCTCCTCGTCGAGGCGGCCCAGCCGCCGGGGTTGGGAGACCGCTTCATCATCGACCTGATGAAGCGCGCCGGAACGCCCGCGTTCCTCGTGGTCAACAAGATCGACCTGGTCCGACGGGAAACGCTTCTTCCCCTGATCGACGAAGCGAGGGGGCTGTATCCGTTCGCCGAAGTGATCCCCGTCTCGGCCGCGACCGGAGAGAACCTGGAAGACCTTAAGGAGACGATCGTCCGGGCCATGCCGGAAGGCCCCCGCCTCTTCCCGGAAGAGATGAAGACGGACCAGACGGAGCGTTTTCTCGCGTCCGAACTGATCCGCGAGCAGGTCTTCCTGCAGACGAAGGAGGAGGTTCCATACTCGACGGCCGTCGTCGTGGAAGAGATGAAGGACCGCCCCGAGGGGACGATCTACATCCGGGCCCTCGTCGTCGTCGAGCGCGAGTCCCACAAGGGGATCGTGATTGGCCGGAAGGGGGCGCGCTTGAAGGCGATCGGTCAGGCGGCCCGCCATGAGGTCGAGCGGATTCTGGGAGCGAAGGCCTATATCGAGCTCTTCGTCAAGGTGAAACCCCGCTGGCGCGAGGAAGCGGAGATTCTCAAGGATTTCGGCTACACGATCGAGGGCGAGTCGTCGTGAGAATCCGGGAGACGGCCGGGTGGGTCGCGGGGCTTCACCCGTTCTCGGAATCGGACTGGGTGGCGACGCTCTACACGGAGGCGCGGGGAAAGGTCCAGGCGATCGCCAAGGGAGCCCGGCGGTCGCGCCGGCGGTTCGGCGGGCGGCTCGATCTCCTGAACCGGTGCCTGTTCCGCCTGGTCGAGAAGGAGACAACGTCCCTCCTGC
>MHEK01000115.1:0-312 GCA_001803795.1 Nitrospirae bacterium RBG_16_64_22 | reverse complement strand
GGATTATGCCGGATCGAGGACGGGACGCTTTCCGTGGGACACATTCCCGGAGTGCTCATGAAGATCGTCTCGCTGGAAGGGTATCATCCGGAGTTCGGACACTGCCTGGACTGCGGCCGGATCCCGCGGCGCGAAGACCGTCCATGGGGGCTGATCGCCCTCCGCGGAGGGGTCCGTTGTCCGTCGTGCGGGATCGACGGAGAAAGCGCGGCCCCGGCGGACCTCCTGTTCTTCGCCGAGGGGGCGGGGCTTTCGCTGGCGGATCTTTCCAGATTGCCGCCGCCGACGCCCGGCGCGATCGACGTTGTGCGG
>MHEK01000114.1:8484-10168 GCA_001803795.1 Nitrospirae bacterium RBG_16_64_22 | reverse complement strand
GTGCGCGAGACGCCATCGGGGGGCTAATCGTCGTCGCTGGCGCTGTTGTTGTGCCATTCGGCCATTGGATTGCTCCCATTTTCTACCTTGTTGGCATAGGGCTCTTGCTTCTTGGATGTCTCCTCGTCTTCTCTGGTCGTCGCGGCCGAAAGCATGACAGCGAATACTCGGACCCAAGTGATCCCGGGTTTCCTGTTGTCGGTGAAGCAAAGGGATTTCACGGGGCCGCTTTTCATGAATCCGACGGCACAGACACCCATGACACGACCGACGAATGAGCATCTTTACCCAATCACGCATCGGAACCGACCGCTGAGTATCTGCCTTGTTCGCTAAGCTCGAAAAGCCCGTGTCGAGCTGCTCAGCGTCGGGCGTTTGGCCCCCAGTGTGGAAGACAGGCCAACCAGGCCGAACGAGAGGCGAGGAGCCGTATGCCCGATTCCGCGATCCTTCTGATCCACTGCCCCGACCGCAAGGGGATCGTCGCGGCTGTCGCCGATTTCATCTGCCGTCACAACGGAAACATCCTCCACGCCGACCAACACCAGGATGCCTCGCTCGGACTCTTCTTCATGCGCGTGGAATGGGACCTTGGCGGTTTCGACCTGGATCTCGCGGACTTCGCGGCGGAGTTCGAGGCGATCGCGCGGGAGTTCCGGATGCGATGGCGCCTGGAGCGGTCTTCGGCTCGTCCCAAGGCGGCGATCTTCGTCTCGCGGCACGATCACTGCCTGGCCGACCTGCTGTACCGCCATCGGAGCGGCGAGCTGGCCTGCCACGTTTCCCTCGTCATCAGCAACCATCCGGACGCCAGCGATCTGGCGGGCTTCTACCGGGTCCCGTTCCATCACGTTCCCGTGGAACCGGGAAACAGGGAGGCGGCCGAAGAGGAGCAGTTGAGACTGCTCGACGCGCACGGCATCGACCTCGTCGTGCTCGCGCGCTACATGCAGGTCCTCTCTCCCGCGTTCGTCGCCCGTTACCCCCAGCGCATCATCAACGTGCACCACTCGTTCCTGCCGGCCTTCAGCGGCCCGCGCCCCTATCACCGCGCTTTCGAGCGCGGGGTCAAGCTGATCGGCGCGACGAGTCATTACGTGACGAACGACCTGGACGAGGGGCCTATCATCGAGCAGGACGTTGTGCGCGTCTCGCACCGGGACCAACTTGAGGACATGGTCCAGAAAGGCCGCGACCTGGAGAAGGTTGTGCTCGCCCGCGCCGTGCGCTGGCACGCCCTGCACCGGATCCTCGTGTACGCCAACAAGACGGTGGTCTTCGACTAGCCCATGACCCTAGAAAAAGCAGTTGAACCGCGGAGCACGCAGAGAACGCAAAGGAGTGCCAGGGATTGGAAGACACATCGACCTCACCATGCAGGTGAGCACCAAAACCGCCCGAAAAGATGTTCCTCCCCCGATCGGATCGGGGTCCTCTGCGGTGAATGAACTGCGGTTTTTGGGATGACTGATCGCGGCTGGCTCTTCGACCTCTATCCCGACGCACAGGGGATGCGGCTCTGGTTCCTCCGGGAGACCGGAGGCGCCGTCTCCATCTGGGAGCCTTACACCCCCTCATTCTACGTTCGGGGAACCCGTTCCGCGATGAATCGCGCGCTCGCCCGGATCCGCCGGTTCGAGGCCTCCGCGGCGCCGGTGGAGCGGACCGAATTCCGGACGGGCCT
>MHEK01000114.1:0-8462 GCA_001803795.1 Nitrospirae bacterium RBG_16_64_22 | reverse complement strand
GGACCTCCGGCAATACAACCGAGCCGTTTCCGCCGCTGGAGCGGAAGAAGGAATCGAGCTTTTCTCATGCGACATCCCCCTCCCCCAGCGGTACGCCTGCGAACGCGGCGTCTTTCCTCTCGCTTACTGCTCCTGGGACGCGGCACCGGACGAAACGCTCCGCGCGATCGAAGCGGCCGACGACCCCTGGGCGCTCGACTATCCCCTCCCGCCCCTGTCGGTCATGGAGCTCAAGCTGGAAGGAGAGGCGATCAATCCCCGCCACGGCCGGCGGGGCTGTCTGGAGGCAACGTTCGACGGCGAAACCCGCCAGTTGGAGGGAAGCGACCCTCTCCTCCTCCTTGAGACCCTCGCCGGAATCCTTCGCAAAGCCGACCCGGACGTGATCCTCACGCAGTGGGGGGACTCCTGGCTGTTCCCTGAGATGGACCGGCTGGAACAACGATTCCGGATCGACCTTCCCTGGCACAGGAACGGCCGGCCGCCGGGAACAACGCGCAAGGCCCGCTCGTACTTCTCTTACGGGCGGATCGTCCGGCAGGAGGCGAGCCGCTTCCTGGCGGGACGGTGGCACATCGACGCCCGCAACACGTTCATCTTCCGGGAGTCGGGTCTGGATGGGCTCGTGGAGATAGCCCGCCTCTCGCGGATTCCGGTCCAACAGCTCGCCCGGACATCCATCGGCACTGCCATGTCTTCGATCGAACTGCTCAGGGCGCACCAGGACGGGATTCTCATCCCCTGGCGCAAACAGGAGGCCGAGGAGTTCAAGACGGCCGAAGAACTCCTCACGGCCGACAAGGGGGGGCTCGTATTTCTGCCGCCGACGGGGGTCCATGGGGACGTCGCCGAGCTCGACTTCGCCTCGCTCTATCCGACGATCATGGCGAAGTTCAACGTCTCGCCTGAAACGCTCGACTGCCCTTGCTGTCCCGGCCGGAACGTCCCCGAGATCGGCCGGCGCACCTGCGCGCGAAGACGGGGGCTCATCCCTCGCGTCCTTTCGCCGCTGATCGAAAAACGCGCCCGGTACAAATCGATGCGGAACGAGACAACCGATCCCGCGCTCCGCCGGCGTTGCGACCAGCGGCAGAATGCGCTCAAGTGGATCCTCGTCACCAGTTTCGGATATCTGGGGTACAAGAACGCCCGTTTCGGCCGGATCGAGGCCCATGAGGCGGTCACGGCCTACGGCCGGGAGCTTCTACTTCAGGCCAAGGAGACCGCCGAAGCGGCGGGCTTCGCCCTCCTCCACGCCATCGTCGACTCGATCTGGATACATAAGCAGGGGATCACGGAGCGTGAGACGAAGGAGCTGGCAGAGGAGATCTCCCGGCGCACGGAAATCGCGGTCGCTGTCGAGGGGATCTACCGCTGGCTGATCTTCCCGCCATCGAGGACGCGCCCGGGTCTCGGCGTCCCCAACCGCTACGCCGGCGTATTCAGGGACGGAACGATCAAGGTGCGGGGGTTGGAGCTTCGCCGCCGGGATACGCCCCGCTTCGTCGCGGAAACCCAGGAGGCGATCCTCGCCGTCCTCGCGCGGGCCGGGTCGTTGCAAGATCTGGGGGCCCTTCTTCCCTCAGCCCTATCGGTCCTCGACGCCCGCGTCCAGGAACTCCTGGATGGGAGAATCGCCCCCGCCGACCTGGCCGTCACGAAGCAGGTCTCTCAGAACCCGGAAGACTACACGCGGGCCTGCGACACGGCCGTCGCCGCACAGAGCCTCCTTGCGCGCGGCATCCGCCTGGCTCCCGGAGAGAACGTCCAGATGGTCTATTCGGCCGGCGGCGATCGGGACCCCGCCTCGCGGGTCCGCCCCCTCGCCTTCTCCTCCCCCGACTATTCCTGCGACACGGAAAAATACCTCGATCTCACCCTTCGGGCGGCCGGCGCGATCCTCGGCCCGCTCGGCTGGGACGAGTCCCGCCTCGCGGAGCAGTTGCGGCACGCACAGAGGCGCTAGACCCGCTCGTTCAGCAGTGTCTGGACGGCCTTCCGGATGGTGTCGTCGCCGGTTTTGAGGATGGAGAAGTCGAACGCCCGGCGCCCCCTGCGGTCGACGAGGACGAGCATGTTCGCGTGGTCGATCGAATCCACGCCCGGCTGACGGTAGTAGAGGAACCGGTACCGCGACAGAACGTCTTCGATCGTCTTCGGATCTCCCGTGAGAAACTCGAAGCGTTCGCGGTCGATCCCGTTCTTCCGCGTGTAGACCGCGAGGGCCTGCGGCGTGTCCCGCTCCGGGTCCATCGAGATGGCGACGGCCTTGAGGTCCTTCCGGTCCGGGAACATGGCCAGGAGGCCCTTCACCCGCTCCGTGATGACCGGACACGTGTGGACGCACGACGTGTACACGAACGTCATGGCCACGACTTCGCCTCCGTACTCGGCCAGCGAGACCGTCTTTCCATCCGCGTTCAGGAGCGCGAACGCGGGCGCCGCGTTCGGTCCGCGGGGCGGAAGACCATCCGACCCCGGACCGCCTCGCAAGCGGACGGCGACCGCCGTTCCGGTGACCAGAATAACGAGGCCCAGCGCCGCCCAGCTCATCCAGCGGCGTCGGACGCTCCCGAGAAACGCCTTCGCCCCCTCGCGCGCTTCCCGTCCCCAGACAAAACCTATCACCGCGAGAAGGATCACCGGCTGAACGACCATCATCGTCAGATAGTCCGACCGATACCGGCCCGTATCCGGGTTGTAGCCCAGGCAGAACTGGCGGATCTCGTCGAAAAGACGAAGGAGGTTCGAGTCCGTCGTGAGAAGAGAAACGTAAGGCCCGAGCGCGGCCAGACCGAGGAGGAACACCACCCAGCCAACCACGACCGAGGCGGCGGCGAAAGCGAACGATCCCCGGCCGAACCATCCGGTCCACGAAGTCCAGTCGAGCCGGTCGTCATTCATGAGCGAAAAGAAGCGAAAGCAACGTCGGCGATGACGGCCAGGTAGAGGATGGCGAGATACGCCATGGACGCCTTGAAGTTCGACCAGGCCGTCCCTTGGGAAGCGTCGCGCAGGAGTTGGGCGTTTCGGTAGAGAAAGAACGCGCCGACGCCCACCGCGGGGAAGAGATACACAAGCCCCATCCCTCCCCAGAGCCAGAGGCCGATCGAAGCAAGAACCAGAAATACGGTATTGGCAAACAGGTACCGGGCGGCGCGCGCGTTTCCGACGACGACGGGCAACATCGGAACGCCCGCCCGCGCGTAGTCCGCCCGGCAGGCGATCGCCAGCGACCAGAAATGAGAGGGCGTCCAGAAGAACATGATCAGAGCCAGCAGGAGGGGCGGCGCGCACAGCTCCGGCGTCACGGAGGCCGCCCCCGCGAGTACGGCGAAGCTTCCGGCGAGACCCCCAATCACGATGTTCAGAACAGTCCGCCTCTTGAGCCAGACGGTGTAGACGACCGCATAGACGAACGCCCCAGCCAGAACGTGAAAAGCGACGACCAGGTTGAACAGCGCAAAAGCCAGGACCAGCGAAGCCGCCATAAGAACGGCCCCCAGGAAGAGGACCGTATTGACGCTCCGGAGCCTTCCGGATGCGATCGGACGATCCTTCGTCCTGGCCATGACGGCGTCGATATCCCTGTCGTGATAGTGGTTGTAGACCGAAGCCGCCGCAGATCCGAGAAGAAGAACGACGGAGAGGCCGATGAGATCGAATGTTCCGACCCGGCCCTGCCCCGTCAGGACAGCCCCGACGACGGCCGAAAGCGTGATGAACAGGCCTATCTTGAGCTTGAGGAGGGGAACGTATTCTCTCAGTACCGCCGTCGGACTCGTCATCGCGTCAGGCTCCCGCGGCGACAACGGGATCCGCGTCGGCGTCTCGGACCGGCGCCGCCGGTCTGGTCGATCTCGGACGTCGAAGGAGGCCGCCGAGCGCGTTCACGACGAAAGCCGCCCCCCCGATGATCGCGATCCCTCCCCCGATTCCCATCACGGCCATCCCGATCATCTTGGCGGTCTCGTCGAGATTCTGGGCGGCGCCGAACGTCTTGCGGGCCACGCCGTGCGCTCCGGCCCAGTAGAGTCCAAGGACAAAGAGAATCTGCCCCCCCATGTACAGATACGGCTGAACGACCGCCACGCGCTTCGACAGGGGCTCTCGTCCGAACGAGGCGATGAGATGGTACGTGAGACCCATGAAGGCCATCGTCACGGCGCCGATCGCCCCGTGGTAGTGCGACGGGATCCGGACGTCGCTCCCCCGGATGGTCAGACCGACGGCGATTCCGACGACGATGAGACAAAGGGAAAAGACCAGGGATGAAAAACGCGGGTCTCTCCATGAAGCCCGACTCCCCGCCGTCCGCCCCTTCCACAGATGGACGAAAAAGAGGAGCACGATGATCGACGTCGTTGGGCCCAGGCCGTACTCCATGAGCCGGGTGAAGCCGACGCGGTGGACGACGCTCATGGGGTCGAAGAGGGCGAGGACGGGACCGGCGACCGCCGCGGCCAGGTAGGTCGCAAGGAGGGCCTTGATCCACGGCGCTTTCACGAAAAGCGGACCGGTCGTGACCCGCGCCAGGACCAGCCAGACGGTGACCATCGCCGCCGTGTTCCCGGCCTGGAGCACGTGACCCCCGCCCCAGAAGAGAAGCTCGTAGGTGTTGTCCGCGGCGGCGCTCCGCGTGAGACCGATGCCGGAGAGAGAAAACGTCAGCAGTCCGGCCAGGAACAGAACCGCCGCCACGCCCGCTCCAAACGCCTCCGGCTCCGGTCGTCTCATGAGGCCGCCCGCAATGCCGGCCCCCGCCGCGAGCGCGATCCCGAGGCCCACCAGGACGAGGCCCCCCATGTAAACAGGGTGATCCAGAATGGGAAGGTAGTTGGCAAGGACCGGCCGGCCCCAGCCCAGGAAAGCCGAAAGAACGATGAGCCCCGTCCCAGCCGCCGACAACAGCACCCCGGCCCGGGAGGCCCGTCGAACGCCCGCGGAACCGTCGGCGCGCAGGCCCGCCGCCCACAGGATCCCCTGGAACGCCAGGAACCAGACGATAAACGAGAGAACGACGTGGCCGACGAGCGCGACCTTCGAATACGGCCCGGAAGGAAGAAGGTCTTGAACGCCGGGCGTCCTGGCCAGGGCGACCAGGACGGCGAAGATGCCCGCGAAGACGAGGGAGGTCAGCGCGAGGAAAAGCCACCCCCGTCGGACCGACTCCGCCGGATGCTCGGCCGAGAGGCCTCCAGACAGCGGGCGTTGCATGAATGGCATTTCAGACCCCATTGTCGTGCCGGCGTCACACAGTCCGCAAGACATCCGCTCGTTATTTTACTCTAACTCTACCGCACGTACCAGAGGTTCGACAGCCACTTCCAGTTAAGGAAGTAGTACAGAATAAAGGACCCGAAGAAAACCATGGCCAGGACCATCGTTCCCCGCGGCGCGAGTTCCTTGTTCTCTTCCATTGTCTCTCTCCTTTCGACCCAATTTACAATTTCCAATTTACAATCTTCAATCTTCCCGAAGGAAGAGCCCGATGCTTGGCTGATTGGCTTTCCCTTTCACCGATTCACCGATTCACCCGTCCGCTTACGCCGGACGCTTCCCGATCAAGACGGTGAAGACCGTGATCAGGATATACATGAGCGCGCCCGTAAAGGCCAGGATTGCGCCAATTCCCATGACCGACAGCATGAGCAAGGCGGTCGGGTCGATGGCGAGTTGGAAAGGCGCCCCCGTGAAAGCGATGTCCCAATGACGCCGCGAGATTCCGTACGATCCCGCGAACGTCATCCCGATCGAGACCAGCAGGATCCCGATCCCGAAGAAGTACGGCTGGAGCTTGGCCAGGGACGGAACGACCACCTGCCGCCGGAAGATGAGCGGAAGGACGTAGTAGGTCACGCCCATGAACGCCAGCGTCGTGCCCGCCGCGACCGTCGCGTGGAAGTGTCCGGGAATGCGGAGCGTGTTGTGCGAGATGATGTTGATCTGCTCGGTCCCGAACGTGACGCCCGTGATCCCGCCGATGAACCCGAAGATGGCGATCGAGAGAGCCAGGGCCGAGAAGCCCGGATTCCCCCATGGGGCCTTTTTGAGCCACTCGAAGAGCCCTTTCGTGTATCCCTTCTTACGCTGGGCCACTTCGATCGAGGCGGGGACCGTAAAGCCGTGGATCATGCTCGCCAGGACCGCCAGATACATTGCGTACGACGTGTTCCAGATCTTCCAGGAGGGCGAGACGCCCGGATCCACCAGAAGATGGTGCGCCGACGCCAGGTTGATGAAGAGGATATAGAGGACGAAGGCCGACCGGCAGACCTTTTCGTTGAGCGGCGACGCGCCCACCGTGAGCGTGGCCAGGAGGTACCAAATGGCGATCTGCGCCGTCACGTTGATCTGCTGGGAGGTGTGGCCCAGTCCCCACCAGACGACCCGGTACATGGCCGGATCGATCGGGCCGATGATCCCCAGAGACCACAGGAACGTCGGGATATAGATAATCGCCCCGTGCGCGATCGCCACGACGGCGATGATCCCCGCCGCGACCGCCCCGAAGACAACGAGCGGCAGAGACCCCTCGTACGTCTTCTCCCGTTTGGCCACCACCAGCGTCGCGAAGAAGACCCCGACCCCGATCAGGGCCCCGACGGCGAAGAGGATCACGCCCAGATAGTAGAGGGGGTCGGCTTTCATCGGAACGTACGACGTCATCATCACGTCGGCCTTCCCTTGGAGGATCATCAGGTCCACCATGAGCGATCCGACGAGCATCATCAGGAAGGAGAGCCACCCCACCTTCGGAGCCGCCAGCCGGCTGTTCAGGAGGATCGCCGACGCGAAGTAGAGGACGGCGATCTCGAAGAAGATGATCCAGAAGATGAGCATGTTCAGGCCGTGGGCCGTGAGCGCCCGGTAGTACCCCTCCGCCGAGAGGAGGTGGACGGCCGGCCACCGGGTAAAGGCCACCAGCAGGGCCATCACGGTGCCGACCAGAAGGAAGACAACGGCCGCCACGGCGTTGGCCTTGATCAGGTTCTCAGCGGGGAGGTGGACCTTGAGCCCCGTCGTCGGGCACGTGCGGAATTCCGATCCTGCATTCGTCATGACTTCGCCTCCCCTAGCTAACGATGATCTTGCCGACCATCATATGGTGGCCGATCCCGCAGAACTCGTTGCACTGGACGTAGAACTCCCCGGCCGTCGTCGGCGTGATCGTGAGGACGTAGTCGTACCCGGGAAGCACCTGGAAATTCATGTTCTGAGGATACAGCGAAAAGCCGTGCTGGAGATCCATGGAGGAGAGGTGAAGCCTGTAGGTCTTACCCTTCTCCAGCTTGAGGATCGGGTCCCAGCGCCACATCATCGAGTTGAGATAGATGTCGCTCCCGGCCGGTGGCGCGACGATGGCCGTTCCCTTCTCTTCGCCGACCTTGTACTTGTCGATGAACTCCTGCGTGGCCTTCTGGAACTGGGCCGGGGTCACCCGGTACGTTTCGGATGGCGCGTTCTGTCCCCCCTTGAGGTGCCACAGGGGCATCATGATGAACATCACGATGCACCAAGTGAGCGCCAGGCCCACCCAGATCTTCTCGCTCTTGTCGACGGGCTTCCACCAGATCCTTTCCGGAACGGAAATGCTCATCGCGCGCCTCCCTTATTTCGCCGGCCAGAGGGGAACGTTCACGAGCTCCATGATCCCCCAGACCGTGTAGAAGATGAATGGAACGGCGACCCCCAGGAAGAGAAGGAGAAATGTGCTGTCCATGAAGTACTGCCAGCGGGGGATCGGCCTGTCGTCGTTCTGCGGAGAAGCGGCCATAATCGACCTCCTGGATATGGGTTGCGTGAATTGCGTGGAGGGGGGCGTGCTTGTACAGGAGATTGATAGCAAAATCCGGCCGGACCGGAACATGATCCTGGTCATACACCGGTTCTTCGACCCCGGTTCTTCGAGTTGACACCCCTCCCTCCATGTGCTACAAAAAGCGCGCTTTTTCAGACCCGTCATTTTTCAACGCAACCGGACCTCGATACAATCCAGAGAGGCAATGGCAGACATCGCCCCTTTTCGCGGGGTGGTCTTCCGCCCGGCCGGAAAGGCGCCCGGCCGGCGGATGGCTCCCCCCTACGACATTATCTCACCCGCCCTCCAGCGCGACCTCTACCGGCGCGACCCGCACAACATCGTCCGGCTGGAATTCGGCCGGGTCTCGCCCCATGACAACGAGAAGAACAACAGGTATTCTCGCGCCGCGCGCGACCTGGCCCGGTGGCTGAAGGCTGGAATCCTCACGCGGGACGAGGCCCCAGCCCTCTATCCGTACGCGATCGACTACAAAGTCGGCCGGACCCGGAAGGTCCTGCGGGGCTTTCTCTGCGCCCTGGAACTGGAGCCGTACGAGACGGGCGCCGTCCTCCCGCACGAGCGGACCCTCTCGAAGCCGAAGACCGACCGCCTCTCGCTCCTCCGGACCTGCCGGGCCAACTTCTCGCCCATCTTCGGC
>MHEK01000113.1:2679-12241 GCA_001803795.1 Nitrospirae bacterium RBG_16_64_22 | reverse complement strand
GACGATCTCGCTGTTCGCCGGGACCTCCAGGTCCACCGTTTCGCACTTGACCAACTCGACCGGCTCCTTGCGGAGGAATCCAGCGAACATCATCTCGTCCACGTCGTCGGGCATCGGCGCCATCGCGGAGAACGTCACGGCCGGGTCCGTCCCGATTGCGACAGCCGCCTCGATCCGCCTCCCCGCCCGCTCGGAATCCTGGTAGTGCTTCGCGCCGTGCTTATGGATCTGCCAGTGCATCCCGGTCGTGCGGGAGTCGTACACTTGCATCCTATACATGCCGCAGTTGCGCCGGCCCGTGCGCGGGTTCCGCGTGAATACGAGGGGAAACGTGATGAACCGCCCCGCGTCCTCCGGCCAGCACTTAAGGACGGGGATCGGATCGAGGGACAGCGCCGTCGTCTCGATGACCTCCTTGCACGGGCCCGTCTTGACCGTCTTCGGAATGAAATCCGCGAGCTGTTTGAGGCGCGGGAGCATCTTGAGCTTGGCGACGAGCGTCTTGGGGATTTCCGGCTCGATGAAGGCGAGGATCTCGTCGCCCACGTCCTCGATCCGGTCGACTTCGAGGGCGAGGTTCATCCGCCGGGTGGAGCCGAAGGCGTTGATGAGGACGGGGATCGACGAGCCTTTTACGTTCTCGAACAGGAGGGCCCTGCCGCCGCCCGGCGACTTCATCTGGCGGTCGGCGATCTCCGTGATCTCGAGGGTCGGGTCGACCTCGGCCCCCACGCGGACGAGCTCGCCCTCGCGTTCCAGGGCGCGGATGAAGTCGGAAAGATCACGGTAGGCCATTGAGGAATTGGTTATTGGTTATTGGTTATTGGTCATTGACCATTGACTATTAACGATTGGCCATTAACGATTGACCGCCTCTCATGGCCAAGGCTTCCATCTCATCCGGTGGGCACGGGCGACGTTCTCATTGCGGATCACTCCGTCGGCCGCGACTATCCCGCGAGCCAGGGCGGGATCGATCCGGACGGCGTTCTCGATCCCGAGCGCCGCCATTTTCTGGAGGAACGGCATCGTCTTCGCGGCCAGCCCCAGGCTCGACGTCCGCGGAACGGCGGCGGGCATGTTCGTCACGGCGTAATGGATCACCCCGTTCGCCACGTACGTCGGCTTGGCGTGCGTCGTCGGTTTCGAAGTCGCGATACATCCGCCCTGATCGATCGCCACGTCGACGATCACCGAGCCGGGCGCCATGCGCGACACGGCGTTGCGAGGGACGACGATCGGCGCCCGGGCCCCGGGAACCGACACGGCCCCGATCAGGAGGTCCGCCGCCGGGAGTTGGGCCGTGATCCGACCGACCGTCAGCGGCTCGACCTGGACGCGCCCGGGGTGGGCGGCCCGCAGGCGGGCCATCCTGTTCTCGTCCCGCCCGAACATGGACACTTCGGCCCCGAGAGCGACCGCCCGCTCCATCGCCGCTATCCCGACGTTCCCCGTTCCGAGGACGACCACGCGGCCCCGGCCGTACTCGCCCACCCCCCCAAGGAGGATGCCCTTCCCTCCCGCCGGCTTCGTCAGGAGGTATCCGCCCATCTGAACGGCCAGCTTTCCGGCCGCCTGGCTCATCGGCGCCAGAATCGGCAACGACCCGTCGTCATCCTGAACCATCTCGTAGGCGATGGCTGTCGCTCTCGACTTGACGAGAGCCTCCGCGAGGCGCTTGTCCGTCGCGAGGTGAAAGAACGTAAAGATAAACTGGCCGGGCCTGAGGTAAGCGTACTCCTTGGCCTGAGGTTCTTTGACTTTGACGATGATCGAAGCGGCTTTCCAGACGACCGCCGGGTCCTTGAGGATCCGTGCGCCCGCCTCGCGGTACTCCTTATCCGGGTAGCCGCACCCCTCGCCCGCTCCGGCCTGGAGGAAGATATCATGCCCCAGCCGCACCAGGGCGCCCACTCCATCGGGCGTCATCCCGACCCGGGATTCGAACGGCTTGATTTCCTTGACGATACCAACCTTCAACATTCCACCCTCACCTCCTCCGCCGGCAAATGCGCGCCGGGGTGATCGGACTTCGAGAAACAAGGCGCCAGATTGTAGCAAACCCTGAAGGTTCCGGCAATTCATCGAATTGCTACTTGCACGGCGGCCGGAATATATGATAAAGATAACTAACCGGTTAGTCAAATGGAACCAATTCTTCCTCCTCAAGAAATCGTTGATTCGGGCCCAAACCCCGCAAAGCAGGCCATCCTGGCGTCGGCACGACGCCTTTTTGCCCAAAACGGATTCGACGCCGCCTCCGTACAAGAAATAGCCGGCCAAGCGGGCGTTAACAAGGCGCTCATCTACTACTACTTCCGCGACAAGGACGCACTCTATCGAGAAGTCCTCGAGGAATGCTACGCGCCGGTTCTTGCGATCTGGGAGAACGAGTCCTTTCCACGCGCGGGAACGCCCACGGATAAGCTCCTCTTTTTCACGGAACGGTTCATCCGCTACCAGGAAGAAAACGAAGACCTCCGGCGCATCCTGGCCCATGAGTTCACGCGCCAAGGCAAACACCTCCAGTGGATTGCCGAAAGGTACGCCTCCCGCAACCGTGAAAACCTGGTGAAGATCCTAACCGAGGGGATGCAACGGGGCGACTTCCGCCCTCTCAACCCGGAAATCGTCGTCAACGTCTTGTTCGGGGCGATCCTCTTCCAATACATCATGCGCCCCATGGCTCGGCACTTGAATCCCCATTCCGATGTCTCCGCCATGACCCCCGAGATCCTGCATCAAAACCTTTCGAACCTCTTGCTCGATGGACTCGCGAGGAAAACAGCATGATCAAGATGACTCCACGCCGGATCGCCGCCGCGGTCGTCCTGCTCCTCCTTCTCGCCCTGACCATCTACAGGGTCGGCGCCGCCATCAAGGATCGCGTCGACAGGGCCAAGCCACGCCCCGCGGAAGCCGCGAGCGTCGAGGTCGTCGCCGTTTCCAAGCAGACGTTCGAGCGAAAGATCGTCCTGACCGGGTCCATTGAGCCGTGGAGCCGGGTGGATGTCTTCCCCAAGGTCCCGGGCCGGGTGAAGGACGTGGCCGTCCGCATCGGTGACCGCGTCGACGCCGCCCAAGTTCTCGGCACGATCGAGGACAGGGATTACACCCTCCAGGTCGCCCAGGCCGGGGCACAGCTCGACCAAGCCGAGGCCCTCGCCGCGCAAGCCGCCGCCGACCAGACGCGCATGGCCCGGCTCTTCGAGGGCGGCATGGTTTCGAGAGGACAGATGGAAGACGCCGAGGCCCGCGCGCGATCGACCCGCGCTCAGGCCGCCCTCGCCAAGGCCGGGCTGGATCTCGCGAACGAAAAGCTCGCCGAGACGCGTCTCTTATCCCCCGTCTCCGGCTTCGTCACCCGGCGGCTTCTCGATCCCGGCGGGATGGCACAGACGTCGAATCCGGTCTTCACCGTCGAGTCGATCGACAAGGTCAAGATAGCCGTCGGCCTCGCCCCCGCCGATCTGGCCCGCGTGCAACCCGGATCGACGGTCACTGTCTCCGTCGACGCACTGCCGGACCGGACATTCGCGGGCCGGGTCGACCGGGTCGTTCCCTCGCTCGATCCCAAGAGCCGGACCGCCGACGCCGAAGTGAGCATCAAGAACAAGGGACGCCTCCTGAAGCCCGGCTTCTTCGCCCGCATCACGATCCCCGTCGGCCGGGGCACGTCGCTGACCGTCCCCCAAGCCGCCGTGGCATTCCGCGAAGGCAAACCGACCGCGTTTCTCGTCAACGACGGCACCCTCCACGCCCGTCGCGTGAAGACCGGGGAATCCGCCGACGGACGCATCGAGATCCTGGAAGGCCTGCGCGAAGGGGATCGCGTCGTCGCCTCCCCCCTCTCGACGCTCGACGAAGGAAGCCAAGTCACGGTCATCGAAAGAAAATAGATGTACATCTCCGACCTCTCCATCCGGCGGCCCGTCTTCGCCACGATGGCGATCGTGACGCTCGTCGTCCTCGGAATTATCGCCCTCCGCTTCCTCCCGATGGAGATGTTTCCGGACGTCTCCTTCCCCGTCGTCGTGACCACGACCGTCTATCCGGGCGCGGGCCCGGAGGAAGTGGAGACGCTCGTCTCCCGTCCCATCGAGGACGCCGTCTCGACGATCGGCGGCCTCAAGCGCGTCTTCTCCACCTCCCGCGAAGGCGTCTCCCAGGTCGTCGCCGAGTTTTATATCGGAACGAACGTCAAGCTCGCCGCCGTCGACGTCCGCGAGAAGGTCTCGGCCATCCGGGCGGCGCTCCCCAAAGAGATCGAGGAGCCGGTCTTCCAGCGGATCGACCCCTCGCAGGAGCCGGTCCTCTGGATCGGCGTTTCGGGCGCGCGGCCGTCGGACGAGATCCGCCGCCTCGTGGAGGACCGCGTCAAGCCGTATCTGGAGCAGATCCCCGACGTCGGCGAAGTGGGGATCGTCGGAGGGCAGACGCGCGAGATCCAGGTCCTCCTGGATCGGGAGCGGCTGGAGGCCTTCGGGATTCCGGTCTCCCGCGTGGTGGAGACCGTCGCCAAGGAGAACATCAACATCCCCGGCGGCCACGTCGTGCAGAGCGGCCGGGAGATCACGGTCCGGGCGCCGGCCGAGTTCAAGAAGGTCTCCGAGATCGGCGACGTCGTCGTGGACACCGTTGCCGACATACAGTCGGGGGCGGGCGGCGCGGCCCGGCGGACCGTCCGGGTCCGCGACCTGGGACGCGTCGTGGACGGGTTCAAGGAGGTCCGGACCATCACCCGAATGAACGGACAGGAGGCCGTCTTCTTCTTCGTCCGGAAGCAGTCGGGCGGGAACACGGTGGCCCTCGTCGACAAGGTCAAGGCGCGCCTCGCGGGCCTCGGAGACCGCCTTCCGCGGGACGTCCAGTTCCGCATCGCGAAGGACCAGGCCAAGTTCGTGCTCTCCGACCTCTCCGCCGTTCGGGAGAGCCTTGTCCTCGGAATCTTCTTCGCCATCTTCACCGTGTTCATCTTCATGCGCGACTGGCGGTCCACCTTCATCGTTTCCCTCTCCCTCCCCGCCTCCTTGATCGGCTCCTTCTTCTTCATGTGGGTCTTCAACTTCTCGATCAACATGATGACGCTCATGGCCCTCTCCCTGGTCGTCGGCGTGCTGATCGACGACGCGATCGTCGTCCGAGAGAACATATTCAGGCACATGGAGCGCGGAGAGGATTCCGTCACCGCCGCGCGAAAGGGGACGACCGAGATCGGCATGGCTGTCATGGCGACGACGTTCACGATCGTGGCCGTCTTCTTCCCCGTCGCCTTCATGAGCGGGATCGTCGGCCAGTTCTTCAGACAATTCGGCCTCTCCGTTGTCTTCGCCGTGGGAATCTCTCTTCTTGTGGCCTTCACGCTCGACCCGATGCTCTCCGCCCACTTCATGAAGCCGCTCTCCGAAGTCCGCCACCGCCGCTTCTTCCAGCGGTTCTCGGACGCGCTCGGCGGCTTCTTCTCGGGCCTCGACCACCGTTACCGGGACATCCTGACTTGGGCCCTCTCGCATCGGCTCGCGGTTATCCTCGGCGCGCTCGCTCTGTTCGCCCTCTCGATCCTCCTCGTCCTCCTCATGGGAGGCGAATTCGTTCCCAAGGCGGACCACGGACAGTTCAACGTTACGATCGAGACACCGACCGGTTCGTCGCTCGCGCTTACGAACGAGACCGCCCGCCGGGTCGAGGAGGTCCTCAGACGCGATCCGGACGCGCTGACGGTCTTCACGACCGTCGGACCGGACGAAATCATCAACCGGGCCGTTCTTCGCGTCGAGGTGCGGGACAAGAAAGAACGGAAGCGAACGATCGCCGAAATCAAGCCCCAGGTCCGCGCCGCGCTCCAGAAAGTCCCCGGAATCAAGGTGCGGGTCGAGGACATTCCGTTCGTCGAGGGGGGGGACGTCTATCCCGTCACGCTCTACCTCCGGGGCGACGATCTCGAGATACTCACCGCGCTTTCCCAGAAAGCCCGGGAGATCGTCCGCTCCGTGCCCGGCACGGTGGACGTCGACACCAACATCGAGGAAGGGAAACCGGAATTTCAGGTCCGGCCGAACCGCGACCGGGCCGCCGACTTCAAGATCGGCGCGGGCCCCGTCGCCGCCACGGTCCGGACGCTGGTCGACGGACAGGTGGCGAGCCGATTCCGGGAGGGCGACAAGGAATACGACATCCGCGTCCGCCTCCGCGAGGAAGACCGGCAGGACATGTCCGCCCTGACCCGCCTTCTGGTCAACCCGCCCGACTTCCAGCGTCCGGTCGCGCTGATGGAAGTGGCGGATATCGCGCCCGGCGTCGGTCCGGGCAAGATCACCCGGGAAGACCGCCAGCGGCAGGTCCTCGTCACGGCCAACCTCGCCGACGCGCCGCTCGGAACGGTCGTCGGATCGATCACCGAGAAGATGGAGAAACTGGGACTGCCCAAAGGGGTCCGATTCGGCTTTCTCGGGGAGGCGGAACGGATGCAGGAGTCGTTCGTCGCCTTGATGGCCGCTCTCGCGCTTTCCGTCATCTTCATCTACATGGTCCTGGCAAGCCAGTACAACTCCTTCGTCCACCCCTTCACGATCATGCTCTCCCTCCCGCTCGCCATTATCGGCGCCCTCATCGCCCTCTTCCTCATGGGCAAACCGGTCGGCATGCCGCCGATGATCGGGATCGTCATGCTCATGGGCCTCGTGACGAAGAACGGGATCCTCCTCGTGGACTACACGAACACGCTTCGCGCCCGCGGTCTCCCCGTGCGGGAGGCGATCCTCGAGGCCGGACCGACGCGCCTCCGGCCCATCCTGATGACGTCGACCGCGATGATCCTCGGGATGCTCCCCGTCGCCGTCTCGACCGCCTCCGGCTCGGAGTTCCGCTCCCCCATGGCCATCGCCATCATCGGCGGACTGATCACCTCCTCCCTCCTCACCCTCGTCGTCGTCCCCGTCGTCTACACGCTCTTCGAAGACTGCCTGGCGTGGAGGAGGAAGAGGGTTCCTTCTCAGAGGTAATCAGCCAAGGTAGTCTGCCAGGCCTTGCGCCATCCGTTGCTTCATGATAGAAATACTTGCCGGATGCAACGCGTTCCGCTGCACGAATGGTCGCCTTGCCTTCGCCCCTTCTCCAAGGAGGTCGCGTGGACGCATTCTCCTCAGTGACTCCTGAAAAGGTCCGGACCGCCGTTCAAAAGATCGTCGAGGCGGCCCGACCTCGCCGGATCATCCTCTTTGGTTCCTACGTCCGGGGAACCACGAACCGAAACAGCGATCTTGACGTTCTGGTGATCATGGATGGGGACGTGGAGAACCCCCGGAAGGAAAGCGTCCGGCTTCGCCGCGCCCTGAAGGGGATCATGATGCCGATGGACATCCTCGTCGTATCCCCCAAGATTGTCGAAGAACTCGCCGAGTCGCCCGGCCTCGTCTACCGGGAAGCCCTTCGGAACGGCAAGATCGTCTATGAATCCGCCGCGTAGGAAGAAGCTCCCCTCCGACCCGAGAGAGTGGCTCACACACGCCAGGAGTGACTTGAGGCTCGCCAAGCTCGGCGTAACCGCGGACGTCCTTCCGGAACAGGTTTGTTTCCACGCCCAGCAGGCCGTTGAAAAGGCATTCAAGGCGGTGTTGCTTCATACGGCGACTGATTTTCCGCTTACGCACGACCTGGAAGAACTCCTCGATTTGCTGGCTCGCGCCGGGATCGCCGTTCCCAAAGAACTCGTCGAAGCCGGAGACTTGACGCCCTATGCCGTCGAATCCAGGTACCCTGGCTTTTGGGGGGAGATCACCGAGCCGGACATGCGGGAGGCGCTGTCTGTGGCGGAGACAGCCGTCATCTGGGCCGGCGAACGCCTTCAACAAACCTCTCCTTAGCCGGCAATCGGGAGGACAACATGGCGTTCAGCAGACGGGAGTTCCTGGCGGCCGCGGCCGGCGGTCTCGCGGCGACGATCGCATCAGCCGGCGATCGTAGGGCTTCGGCGCAGTCGAAACCAGCGCCTCAAGGATCGGCGGGCGGGAAAACGCGCGTCTCTCTCGTCCGGACGTCGGACAGGGCTTCCGGGATCGAGAGAGCCGTCGAACTCCTGGGCGTCAATCCGGTCGTCGCAAAGGACGTCCTCCTCAAGCCGAACTTCAACACGGCGGACCCCTTCCCCGCCTCGACCCACAACGATACCATTGCCTCCCTGATCCTCCGCCTGAAGAAGATGGGCGCAAAAAGCGTAACGATCGGCGAGCGAAGCGGGCCTCCCGAGACGTCCGACGTTCTGATGGAGAAGGGAATCGACGGTCTCTGCAAGAGGCTCGACGTCGGACTCGTCAACTTCGAGGATCTTCCCCCCGACGGCTGGGTGAGGCTCAAGCCGAAACACAGCCACTGGGCGAACGGATTCGACGTCGCCAGGCCCGTTCTCGAAGCGGAGTGCGTCGTCGCAACCTGCTGTCTCAAGACGCACCGCTACGGCGGCGTATTCACCATGTCGCTCAAGCTGGCCGTCGGCATCACCCACAAAGGGAACATGACCGAGCTTCACGCCTCTTTCCGGAGCATGCGAAAGATGATCGCGGAGATCAACCAGGCCTATGCGCCGTCGCTGATACTGCTCGACGGCATCGAGGCGTTCGTGGACGGAGGTCCAGCCAAGGGGACCCGCAAAACGGCGAACGTCATCCTCGCCGGAACGGACCGAATAGCGATCGACGCCGTCGGTCTGGCGATCTTGAAAGACCTCGGCAGCAACAAGGCCGTCATGGGAAAACGGATCTTCGATCAGGAGCAGATCTCCCGGGCCGTTGAACTCGGCCTCGGTGTATCACGCCCCGGGGATATCGAAATATTCTCCGACGATGCGAACGGCAGGAAGTACGCGGAAAAACTGGCGGGAATCCTTACAAGGGGCTGAGAAACAAAGCCCCCGCTCGCTCAAGGAAACGGGGGCCTTCGACTTTCAACCTTCGACCTTCGACTTTCGACTTTCGACGCCCTTCCTACAACCAGGCGTAGATCTTGTGCTGTGTCACGAGGTCGACGAAGCAGTCGTAGTCGCAGAGCTTGACGCCCTCGAGGATCTTCTCCTCGATTCCTCGCGCCTTCACGTCCGCCCGGATCGCGAAAACCGGATGCTTCGCGATCATTTCCTTCATCATCGCCTCGACAGCGGTCCCCTTCATTGCGGCGTACACGCCGTCCTCGTAGAGCATAATGGGATCTTCCGCCTTGGCCACCCGTGCACAGCTCTCGAAGTTCTTGAAGATAAAGGGCGACTTGTTGACCGTGTGAAGCATCTTTACTCCTCGGAATAGAAGCGGGTCAGAATGAAAGCAGGATGTCCTGCTGTTCCATCAGCTCGGCGACCCTTGAAATCGGGATGACCTCGGGCTGTATCACGAGATCCTCTACGCCCAGACCCCGTTCCTTGAGGGACTCCTCGACCACGTAGATCTTCTCGATCCCGTAATCCTCGAGGACGCGGAACGTCGCCGAGAACTCCTTGACGCCCAGCTCGGAGGTGTCCTGCCCCTTCTTGAGCGCCAGGACGGCGTCGTCCATGAAGATCGCCGAGAGATCCTGG
>MHEK01000113.1:879-2459 GCA_001803795.1 Nitrospirae bacterium RBG_16_64_22 | reverse complement strand
GCGTGATTCCCCGGCGTTTCGCCGCCGCGATGCAGACGACGATGTCGATCCCCTTGGCGCCGATCTCGGACCAACGCTTGGCGATGTTCCGGTCGTCGCTGGGCGGCTCCATGAGCTTCGTCACGTTGTAGACGCCGTCGTGGTAGAAGAAGATACCGCGGATTTCGTGCCCTTTCCGGAGCGCGGCCTCCACGAAGCGGTAGGCGCTGTCGCCCGCCTCGTGATGGTACGGACCTTCCAGGATCAGGATCGAGAACTTCATTTTTCCCCCGTCTTTGTTGTTTCCGGACCGTGGCGGGATGCTGAGAAGCCCGAAATTGATACCATTTCAACGCTCTCGCGTCAACGAAAAATCAGCGGCGGAGCGGCATGCACCTATTCACCGATTCACCCATTCACCGATTCACCGGCTCTTTGTCTACAGCCCCTCCCCCATCCCCATATCGATGTACCCCGTGGGGCAGATCGCGGAGCAGATGTGGCACCCCACGCACCGCTCGTACTTGGTGAACATCACCTCTCCGACCGGGTTGTTCTTGATCTTGATGATCGCTTCCTGGGGGCAGTAGGCCTTGCACTGATCGCACTCGAAGCAGAGCCCGCAGCTCATGCATCGCGACGATTCCCCCTTCGCCTCGTCTTCCGTCGGCGCCTTTAGGATCTCGTCCCAGTCTCCTTCAACCGTTGTGACCGTCCGATGCGACCGCTCGAACCGCGGCTTGGGGGGGAAGTAGTACGTCGCGAGCCTCTTGAACGGAATCACGTCCGGCCGGGGAGCGGACTTCGGAAGGTCCTTCCCGTAGACGTAGAGATCGATCATCTCCGCCGCCTTCCGCCCGTGGCCTATCGCCGTAGTGAGGAGCGTCAGGGAAAGAATGTCGCCGCCGGCGAAAACGCCGGGCATCCCCTTGACATGGAGGTTTCCGTCCACCTGGGCCCAGGGTTTCCCCCGCCCGATGGGATCGAGTCCGGAGAGGTCCGTCGCCTGGCCGATCGAGGCGACGATCGTGTCCGCTTTGACCTCGAACTCCGTCCCTGCGACCGGCTTGTACCTGAGGAACGGCACAGGCGAGTTCCATCCCTCCTCGCCCTTCGCCTTCTTCTCCATCCTGACGCACTTGAGCCCCGCGGCCCGGCCGTTTTCCCTCAGGACCTCGACCGTCCCGACGCACGTCTCAACCTTCGTCCCCTCGGCCACGGCGTCGTTGTATTCTCCAGGAAGCGCCTTCATGTCTTCGCGCCCAACGCCGGAAAGGAGGACGGCCTCTTCCGCCCCGAGGCGGAGGGCCAGGCGGACGACGTCCATGGCGACGTCTCCGTCGCCGATCGCGACGACCTTCTTCCCGATGTCAACCTTCCCGCCCTTGTTGAAGGCGACGAGGAACTCGACGGCGTTCAGGACGTTCGGCGCATCCGCGCCCGGGATCGGCAAGTCCCGCCCCTTCTGCGCGCCGATGCCGATGAAGACGGCGTCGAAGTCTTTCCGGATCTCTTCCAGCGCGACGTCTCTCCCGATCCGCGTCTTTGTCCTGACCTCGATCCCCATCTCGATGATCCGGTTGATCTCGGCGTCGAGGACA
>MHEK01000113.1:526-868 GCA_001803795.1 Nitrospirae bacterium RBG_16_64_22 | reverse complement strand
CCGGTACCCGGCGATCCCGAGACGCATCATCCCCCCGAGATACGACTCGGCTTCATAGATCGTGACCCCGTGCCCGCGGCGGCGGAGCTGATAGGCGCACGAGAGGCCCGCCGGGCCCGCCCCCACGACCGCGATCTTCCTCCCCGTGGAGACCGTCGGCTTCTCAAAGGAGAGATTTTTCCGGATCGCGTACTCGCCGATGGCGTGCTCGACGGCGTTGATCCCCACCGTCTTGTCCAGAGACTGACGGTTGCAGGCCGACTCGCAGGGCGCCGGGCAAAGGCGTCCCATCGCCGAGGGGAACGGGTTCGTCTCCGTGAGGAGCCGCCACGCCTCGGCCAT
>MHEK01000113.1:322-503 GCA_001803795.1 Nitrospirae bacterium RBG_16_64_22 | reverse complement strand
CGCGGAGGACATTGTGGTATCCACGGATGTCCTCGCCCGCCGGGCACGCGTTCGTGCAGGGGGGCAGACGGCGGACGTAGACCGGGCACTTGTGGCTGTGGTCGCCGAAGGCGACGACCCGTTGCTGGCCGGTCTCGGTCGAATACGGCGGGAATTCGTACTCCAGCGCCGATCTCAGAAT
>MHEK01000113.1:0-229 GCA_001803795.1 Nitrospirae bacterium RBG_16_64_22 | reverse complement strand
GACGTTCGACCTTCGACTCCTCACTCCGAACTCCCCGGCCGCGAACCGCGAAGCGGGGCGGGCCGAACTCGCCCTCCTACTCCTTCCCTCCCAGAACGATGGCGTTGCTCACGAGCTGGTGGACGCCGCCGATCGTCTCCCGGGGGACCTTGTAGTACGGCATGATCTTCGTAAACTGCGCCTTGCAGATGGCGCAGATGCTCGCCATGTAGTTCACGCCGTCCGAGTT
>MHEK01000112.1 GCA_001803795.1 Nitrospirae bacterium RBG_16_64_22 | reverse complement strand
CCCACGTTCACGTGCGGCTTCGTCCGCTCAAACTTCTGCTTGGCCATATTCAACCTCCCCCATCATCAACCCCCAGAAGCGGGGCGCCCCGGCAACCTACCGGGCGATGACCTCTCCCTTGACCTTGGCGATGATCTCCTCGCCGATCGAACGCGGGACCTCTTCGTAACGCAGGAACTGCATGTGATAGGTCGCGCGGCCCTGCGTGGCCGAACGGAGATCCGTCGCGTATCCGAACATCTCCGCGAGCGGCACGTGCGCCTCGATGACCTGGGCGTTCCCCCGAAGCTCCTGGTTCTGAATCCGGCCGCGGCGGGAATTGAGGTCCCCCATGACGTTGCCGAGATAGTCGACGGGGACCGTCACCTCCACGGCCATGACCGGCTCCAGCAGAACCGGCTTGGCCTTCCTGGCCCCGTCCTTGACGGCCATCGATCCCGCGATCTTGAACGCCATCTCGGACGAATCGACGTCGTGGTACGACCCGTCGAAGATCGTGACCCGGAGATCGACCATCGGATACCCGGCCAGGACGCCCCCTTCGAGGGCTTCCCGCACGCCCTTCTCCACGGCGGGGACGTATTCTCTGGGAACGGAGCCTCCGACGATCTTGTTGACGAACTCGAATCCCGCTCCGGGCTCCTGCGGCGCGACTTCGAGCCAGACGTGCCCGTACTGGCCGCGGCCTCCCGTCTGCCGGATGAACTTTCCTTCGGCCTGGACCTTGGCCCGGATCGTCTCCCGATAGGCGACCTGGGGTTTCCCGACGTTTGCGTCGACCTTGAACTCCCGGAGGAGGCGGTCCACCATGATCTCGAGCTGAAGCTCCCCCATCCCGGAGATGATCGTCTGTCCGGTCTCCTCGTCCGTGTGAACGCGGAAGGAGGGATCCTCATGGGCGAGTTTCTGAAGGGAGAGACCCAGCCTCTCCTGGTCGGCCTTGGTCTTGGGCTCGATCGCGACCGAGATGACCGGTTCGGGGAACTCCATCGCCTCCAGAATCAGCGGCTTGTTCTCGTCACAGAGCGTGTCGCCGGTCGTCGTCCCCTTGAGCCCGACGGCGGCGGCGATGTCGCCCGCGTAGACGTCCTTGATGTCCTCCCGCTTATTCGCGTGCATCTTGAGGAGCCGTCCGACCCGCTCCCGCGATCCTTTCGTGGAGTTGTAGATGTACGACCCGGCGTTGAGGACCCCCGAGTAGACCCGAAAATAGGTGAGCTGGCCCACAAAGGGATCGGTCATGATCTTGAACGCCAGGGCGGCAAAAGGCTCGCCGTCGGACGCGGTCCGCACGACCTCCCCCTCGCCGTCCACCGGCTTGCCCACGACCGCGGGAATGTCGACGGGGGCGGGAAGGTAGTCCACCACGGCGTCCAGAAGAAGCTGAACGCCCTTGTTCTTGAACGCCGAGCCGCACAGAACCGGCGTGATCTTCATGCTGATCGTTCCCTTCCGGACCGCGGTCATGAGCTCGGCCGCGGTGATTTCGGCCCCCTCCAGGTACTTCGCCATAACCGTTTCGTCGCAGTCCGCCGCCGCCTCGATCATCTTCTCGCGCCAGGCTTTCGCCTCGGGAAGAAGGTCGGCGGGGATGTCGATCACTTCGTACTTCGCGCCGAGCGTCTCGTCGTCGAAGACAACCGCCCGCATCTGGACCAGGTCGACGGACCCGCGGAAACCGCCCTCGCGTCCGATCGGGATCTGGATGGGCACGGGGCGCGCGCCCAGGCGGTCGATCATGGTCTGAACGCTCATAAAAAAATCCGCTCCCACACGGTCCATCTTGTTCATGAACGCGATCCGGGGAACGTGGTACTTGTCGGCTTGGCGCCAGACCGTCTCGGACTGGGGCTCCACGCCGCTCACCGCGTCAAAGGCCGCAACAGCCCCGTCCAGAACCCGGAGGGATCGCTCGACCTCGATCGTAAAATCGACGTGCCCCGGCGTATCGATGATGTTGACCCGGTGGTTCCGCCAGTAGCAAGTCGTAGCCGCGGACGTGATGGTGATCCCCCGTTCCTGTTCCTGGACCATCCAGTCCATGACGGCCGTCCCGTCGTGGACCTCGCCGATCTTGTACGAGACACCGGTGTAATAGAGGATCCGCTCGGTCGTCGTCGTTTTTCCGGCGTCGATGTGAGCCATGATCCCGATGTTCCGGGTCTTTTCCAGTGAATACTCTCGCGGCACAGACAATACTCCCCGGCGGGCCGATCAGGCCCGCGCCGTGAACGCTCCGTGGATTACCATCGATAGTGTGAAAAGGCCTTGTTGGCTTCCGCCATCCGGTGGGTGTCTTCCCGCTTCTTGACGGCGGCCCCGGTGTTGTTTGAGGCGTCCATCAGTTCGGCGGCGAGCTTTTCCCTCATCGACTTCTCGGCCCGGGCGTGGGCGTACGACACGATCCAGCGCAGGCCGAGCGCCGTCCGGCGCGCCGGGCGGACATCGACGGGCACCTGATAGGAGGCGCCTCCAACACGACGCGACTTGACCTCGAGCGCCGGCTTCACGTTGTCCAGCGCCTGCTTGAAGATCTTGATCGGATCCTGGCCAGTCTTGTCGCGGATCCGGTCGAACGCTCCGTAGCAGATCCCCTCGGAGACGCTCTTCTTGCCCGCCCGCATGACAACGTTGATCAGCTTCCCGACAAGCCGATTATTGTATTTTGGATCGACAGGCGCTTCGCGCCTGATCACTCCGCGGCGACGCGGCATTCACAACCCCTTTCAACGGTTATTTCGGACGCTTGGCCCCGTACTTGGACCGGCCCCGCTTGCGGTTGGCCACTCCCGTCGCGTCCAGCGTCCCCCGGACCACGTGATAACGGACACCCGGAAGATCCTTGACCCTGCCTCCCCGGATGAGAACGATCGAGTGCTCCTGAAGATTGTGCCCCACGCCGGGAATGTATGTCGTGACCTCCATCCCGTTCGTCAGCCGCACGCGCGCGACTTTCCGCAAAGCCGAGTTCGGCTTCTTGGGCGTCGTCGTATAGACCCTGACGCATACGCCCCGCTTTTGCGGCGCGCCGGCCAGAGCCGGACTCTTCGTCTTGGCCTTGATCGCAAGTCGGCCTTGACGTACCAGCTGGCTGATCGTGGGCAACGGCTCTTCCTCGGTTTAGAACGCTCGGTTTAGAACGCTCGGTTTAGAACGCTCGGTTCGAAACGCTTTTATCGAGTCAACGCTTCATTCGGCAAAGCGGGCAAAAACCATAACCTTGGACGCTCGATCGGGCCCGATCCGGGGAAAGAAGCGACAAAACTTGCGGACTATACCAGCGGCCCTGAACAGTGTCAACCCCTTTCTATTCCGACGCGCTCAAAAGAGGGCCCCCTCCGCCCGTCACGAGCCCTCGGAGACGGAAACGGGCTCTTCGACGAGCCGCTCCTTCGGCTGGGGGAACGTGTCGCGGTACCGCAGGAGCCCCGTTCCCGCCGGAATCAAGCGCCCCATGATGACGTTCTCCTTGAGGCCGAGGAGATCGTCCACCCTTCCCGTGATCGCGGCCTCGGTCAGGACCCGCGTCGTCTCCTGGAACGACGCCGCCGAGACGAAGCTCTCCGTCGTAAGCGACGCCTTCGTGATTCCCAGGAGGACCGGCTTGCCCGTGGCCGGAATCTTGCCGGCGGCCATCATGGCGTCATTCTGAGCCTGGAACGTGAACCGGTCAACCTGGTCTCCGACGAGGAAGTCCGCGTCTCCGGCATCCTCGATCCGGACCTTCTTCAGCATCTGGCGGACGATGATCTCGATGTGCTTGTCGTTGATCGAGACGCCCTGGAGGCGGTAGACCTTCTGGACCTCGTCGACCAGGTACTTCTGCAGTTCCTTGGGACCGAGAACGTCGAGGATGTCGTGCGGGTTCACGGAGCCGTCCATCAGGGGCTCGCCCGCTCGGACAAAGTCTCCCTCTCGAACGTTGACGTGCTTCCCCTTGGGGATGAAGTATTCCTTTTCGTCTCCCACGGGACCCTTCACAATGACCCGCCGCATCCCCTTGACGAACCCGCCGAACTCGACGGTCCCGTCGATCTCGCTGATGACCGCCTGCTCCTTCGGTTTCCGGGCCTCGAAGAGCTCCGCCACGCGCGGAAGACCTCCCGTGATATCCTTGGTCTTGGTCGTCTCCCGCGGGATCTTGGCCAGGATGTCGCCCGGCGCAACCATCTGGTTCTTCTCCACGAGGATGTGGGCGCCCGCCGGCATCAGGTACCGGGCCACCTGGTTCGCCCCGGGGATCTTCGCCGTCCGGTTGTGGTCGTCCTTGATCGAGATGCGGGGCCGGCGGTCCGCCGGGTAATCGATGATGACCTTGTGGGACAACCCCGTCACTTCGTCGACCTCTTCGCGGACGGTGACGCCTTCCTCGATGTCGCCGAAGGCGATTCGGCCGCCGACTTCGGCCAGGAACGGAAGGGAATACGGATCCCACTCCACGAGGCGGTGTCCGGGCTTGACGCGGGCGCCGTCCTCAACCTTGAGCTTGGCGCCGTAGACGACCGAGTACTTCTCGCGCTCCCGGCCGGTCTCGTCCTGGACGACGAGCTGGGAGTTCCGGTTCATGACGATCATGTCGCCTTCCTTGTTCCGGACCGTAGCGAGGTTCACGTACCGAACCCGTCCGTCGTGGCGGGAGTCCAGGACCGTCTGGACCGCCACCTTCGACGCCGTCCCGCCGATGTGGAACGTCCGCATGGTGAGCTGGGTTCCGGGCTCCCCGATCGACTGCGCGGCCATGACGCCCACGGCCTCGCCGATCTCGACGCTGCGGCCCCGCCCCAGATCCCGGCCGTAGCAACGGGCACACACGCCCCGGCGGGCATGGCAGGTGAGGACCGATCGGATCTTCACTTGGTCCAGTCCGAGGTCTTCGATCCGGTGCGTCACATCCTCGTCGAACTCCGCCCCGGCCGGAACGATGACGTCGCGGCTGACCGGATCGCGGACGTCCTCGGAAGCCGTGCGGCCCAAGAGCCGATCTCCCAGCGGCTCGATGATCTCGCCGCCTTCCACAAGCGCGGTGACGACGATCCCGTCCGTCGTCCCGCAGTCCACCTCCCCCACGATGACGTCCTGGGAGACGTCCACGAGCCGGCGGGTCAGGTACCCCGAGTTCGCCGTCTTGAGCGCCGTGTCGGCGAGACCCTTCCGCGCCCCGTGCGTCGAAATGAAGTACTGGAGGACCGTAAGACCCTCCCGGAAGTTCGCCGTGATCGGCGTCTCGATGATTTCCCCGGACGGCTTGGCCATCAACCCCCGCATCCCGCCGAGCTGCTGGATCTGCTGGGCGCTCCCGCGGGCGCCCGAGTCGGCCATCATGAAGATCGAGTTGAAGGAACGCTTCTCCTCCAGATCGGTCTTCTCCTCGCTCTCCGCCCCCAGCTCAGCCATCATTTCGTGGGCCACGCGCTCCGTCACCTTAGCCCAGATGTCGATCACCTTGTTGTAACGCTCCCCGTTGGTGATGAGCCCGTCGCCGTACTGTTGATGGATCTCCATGACCTCCTTGTGGGCCTGGTTGATCAGCGCGTCCTTCTTGGAGGGAATGTTCATGTCGTTGATGCAGATCGAGATCCCGGACATCGTGGCAGACCGGAAGCCGACCTCCTTCAGGGCGTCCAGCAGGACGACGGTGGCCCGGGGGCCCGCGTCTCGGTAGCAGCGGTCCACGAGCTTCCCGATCTCCTTCTTTGTCATGACTTGGTTCACCGCCGAGAACGGAAGCTCGCGCGGCAGAACCTCGAAAAGGAGCACGCGCCCGGCCGTCGTCTCAGTCACCGCGCCGTTGATGCGGACCTTGATCCGGGCGTGAAGGTCGACCACGCGCGCATCGTAGGCCACCCGCACCTCGTCCGGGTTGGCGAAGATCCGTCCCTCCCCGCGGGCTCCCTTCTTGGCCTTGGTCATGTAGTAGAGCCCGAGAACCATGTCCTGCGTTGGCAGCATGATCGGCTTGCCGTTCGCCGGAGAGAGGATGTTGTTGACGCTCATCATGAGGACCCGCGCTTCCACCTGGGCCTCGACCGAGAGGGGGATGTGGACGGCCATCTGGTCCCCGTCGAAGTCGGCGTTGAACGCCGTGCAGACCAGCGGGTGCAGGCGGATCGCCTTCCCCTCCACGAGCACGGGATCGAACGCCTGGATCCCCAGGCGGTGGAGCGTGGGGGCCCGATTCAAGAGAACGGGGTGCTCCGCGATCACTTCGTCCAGGACGTCCCAGACCTCGGTCCGCTCTTTCTCGACGAACTTCTTCGCGCTCTTGATCGTCGTCACCAGCCCCCGCTCTTCCAGCTTGTGGAAAATGAACGGTTTGAAGAGCTCGAGCGCCATCTTCTTGGGAAGACCACACTGGTGAAGCCGGAGCTCCGGACCGACCACGATGACCGACCGGCCGGAGTAGTCGACGCGCTTCCCGAGAAGGTTCTGCCGGAACCGGCCCTGCTTTCCTTTCAGCATGTCGGAGAGGGACTTGAGCGGCCGCTTGTTGGGGCCGCGCAGGATCCGGCCGCGGCGCCCGTTGTCGAAGAGGGCGTCCACCGCTTCCTGGAGCATCCGCTTCTCATTGCGAATGATGATTCCCGGAGCCTTCAGCTCCATCAGCCTCTTGAGACGGTTGTTCCGGTTGATGACGCGCCGGTAGAGATCGTTCAGGTCGCTCGTTGCGAAACGCCCGCCTTCCAGGGGCACCAGCGGCCGAAGCTCGGGCGGAATCACGGGGATGACGTCCATGACCATCCACTCGGGCCTGTTCCCGGACCGGATAAAGGAGTCCATCACCTTGAGACGCTTTGTGAGCTTCGCCTTCACCGCCAGGGAGGTCGCGTCCTCGAGCTTCCGCCGGAGCTCGGCGGCCATGGACTCGAGATCGACGCGCCTGAGCAGCTCCCGGATCGCCTCGGCCCCCATTCCCGCCTTGAAACCGTCCGAGCCGTGCTCCTGGAGGAGCTTCCGGTACCGTTCCTCCGTAAGCAGCTCCTGCTCCTTAAGGTCCGCCGCTTCGGTCCCCGTCCCCGGATCGATCACGACGTACGACTCGAAGTACAGGACCTTCTCCAGGGCTTTGAGCGACATGTCGAGGACCGTCCCGATCCGGGACGGCAGGCTCTTGAGAAACCAGATGTGGGCCACCGGCGAAGCCAGATCGATATGTCCCAGCCGCTCCCGGCGGACCTTCGACTGGATCACCTCGACGCCGCACTTGTCGCAGATCACGCCGCGGTGCTTCATCCGCTTGTACTTGCCGCAGTTGCATTCCCAGTCCTTCGTCGGCCCGAAGATCTTGGCGCAGAACAGCCCGTCCCGCTCCGGTTTGAACGAGCGGTAGTTGATCGTCTCCGGCTTCTTGACCTCGCCGTACGACCAAGAACGGATCTTCTCCGGGGACGCGATCCGCACACGGATCGCATCGAAGGACAGTGGGTCTCTCGACCGTTCGAACAGAGAATGGATTTCTTCCAAGGAAACTCCCTCCTGCGGCTAGATCGAGGCCGCGGCGCCGCGCTCGGCGGCGGGGGCCTCGGCCTCTTCCCGGCCCCGGGTGCTGATCAGCTCGACATCCAGGCCGAGACTCTGCAACTCTTTGATCAGCACGTTGAACGATTCGGGAAGTCCGGCATCGAGCGTGTTCTTCCCCTTGACGATCGCTTCGTAGATCTTCGTCCGCCCCGTGGTGTCGTCCGACTTGACCGTCAGGAACTCCTGCAGGGTGTAGGCCGCCCCGTAGGCTTGCAGGGCCCAGACTTCCATCTCGCCCAGCCGCTGGCCGCCGAACTGGGCCTTTCCGCCCAGCGGCTGCTGAGTCACCAGCGAATACGGCCCGATCGACCGGGCGTGAATCTTGTCGTCGACGAGGTGATGGAGCTTCATCATGTACATGTGGCCCACCGTCACCGGCCGGTCGAACAGATCTCCGCTGAGACCGTCGCGGAGGATCGACTGTCCGGACGCGGGCAGGTCCGCCTCTTTGAGCAGGCCCTTGATGTCCTGCTCCCGAGCTCCTTCAAACACCGGCGTCGAGACCCAGAGCCCCAGGGCGTGGGCGGCCCATCCCAGGTGGGCCTCCAGGATCTGCCCCACGTTCATCCGGGACGGAACGCCGAGCGGGTTGAGGACGACCTCCACGGGTCTCCCGTCGGGGAGGAACGGCATGTCCTCGTCCGGCAGGACCCGCGCGATGACGCCCTTGTTGCCGTGGCGCCCCGCCATCTTGTCGCCCACCTGGACCTTCCGCTTCATCGCCACGTAGACGCGGACCAGTTTGAGCACGCCCGGCGGAAGCTCGTCGCCCCGCTTGAGCCTTCCCATCTTCTCGTCGAAGATCGTCTCCAGGAGTTGGAGCTGATCCTCCGCGCTCTCCTCGATGTCCTCGATCCGCTCCTCGTCCTCTCCCGCCGCATGGGGCTCTTCGTGGGAGACGGACTGGAGGTCCTTGTCGGCGACCCGGGCCAGGTGCTCCTCGTCGATCCGGCGCCCCTTGGCCACGATCGTCTCTCCCGTCCGGGGATCGATGATCGCTTCGCGCGCGATCTTCCCCGCCAGGATCTTCCGGAACTTTCGGTACTTCTCTTCCTCGACGATCCGGACCTCGTCCTGATAATCCCGGCGGAGCCGCTCGATGTCGTCGCTCTCGATGCTCTTCGCCCGCTCGTCCTTCTCGATCCCCGTGCGGGAGAAGACCTTCACGTCGACGACGACCCCCTCGATCCCGGGCGGCACGGTCAGGGAGGCGTCGCGAACGTCGGCCGCCTTCTCGCCGAAGATCGCCCGGAGGAGCTTCTCCTCGGGCGTGAGCTGCGTTTCTCCCTTCGGCGTGACCTTGCCGACGAGGATGTCGCCCGGGCGGACCTCCGCCCCGATCCGGATGATTCCGCTCTCGTCGAGGTTCCGCAAAGCTTCCTCGCCGACGTTCGGAATGTCGCGCGTGATCTCTTCCTTGCCAAGCTTGGTGTCCCGGGCCTCGACCTCGAACTCCTCGATGTGGACCGAGGTGAACCGGTCGTCCTTGACGAGTTTCTCTGAGATCAGGATGGCGTCCTCGAAATTGTTGCCGTTCCACGGCATGAAGGCCACCATTATGTTCCGCCCCAGGGCCAGCTCTCCCAGGTCCGTCGACGGTCCATCGGCGAGCACGGTCCCCTTCTTGATCTTTTCGCCCACGCGGACGATCGGCTTCTGGTTGACGCAGGTATTCTGGTTGGACCGGTAGAACTTGGTGAGGTTGTAGACGTCGAGCACGGTCTCCTTTTCTTTCCCCCCGCGCTTCTTCGCCGGAACTTCCGCGCGCACCACGATCCGCGTGGCGTCAACCGATTCCACGACCCCCGGCCGCCTCGCCACGGCCACGGCCCCGGAGTCCCGGGCTGCGCTGCGCTCCATCCCCGTTCCCACCAGCGGAGCCTCCGCGTGAAGCAGGGGGACCGCCTGGCGTTGCATGTTGGAGCCCATGAGAGCGCGGTTCGCGTCGTCGTTCTCGAGGAAGGGAATGAGCGCCGCGGCCACCGACACGATCTGTTTGGGCGAGACGTCCATGTACTGGATCTGCTCCGGCGTCATGACGCGGAAGTCGCCCGTCACGCGGGCCGAGATCGCTTTGGCGGTGATCCGCCCGCGTCCGTCGATGGGCGTGTTGGCCGGAGCGATCACGTACTGTTCCCCGTCGATGGCCGAAAGAAAATCGATCTCGTCGGTCACGCGGCCGTTCACCACCTTGCGGTACGGCGTCTCGATGAACCCGAAATCGTTCACCCGCGCGTAGGTCGCGAGCGACGTGATCAGCCCAATGTTCGGCCCTTCCGGCGTCTCGATCGGGCAGATTCGGCCGTAGTGGGTCGGGTGGACGTCCCGGACCTCGAACCCGGCCCGCTCCCGCGTGAGCCCGCCGGGCCCAAGGGCCGAAAGGCGCCGCTTGTGCGTGATCTCCGCCAGCGGGTTGGTCTGATCCATGAACTGGGACAATTGCGAGGATCCGAAAAACTCCTTGATCGCCGCCGTGACCGGCTTGGCGTTGATCAGGTCGTGGGGAAGGACCTGGTCGAGGTCCTGGATCCCCATCCGCTCCCGGATCATGCGCTCCATCCGGACGAGGCCGATCCGGAACTGGTTCTCGAGGAGCTCGCCGACCGACCGGACGCGACGGTTGCCCAAGTGGTCGATGTCGTCGATCTCCCCGCGTCCCGCCCGGAGATTGAGGAGGTATCGGACGATCTCGACGATATCGGCCTTGGTCAGAACGCGGGTCTCGAGAGGAATGTCGATCCCCACCTTCTTGTTGATCTTCAGGCGCCCGACGGACGACAGGTCGTACCGCTTCTCGTTGAAGAAGAGGTTCTCGAACAGGGAGCGGGCCGTATCCAAGGTCGGCGGCTCGCCGGGGCGAAGTTTCCGATAGATGTCCAGCATCGCGTCTTCGGGACTCGTGATCCGGTCCTGAAGAAGCGTGTCCCGGAGCGCGGGGAGGAACCGGACGCCGTCGATGAACAACAGCTCGATCGATTCTCCCGCCCCCTTCATGAGCCGGTCGACGACCGGCTCCGTGATCCGCTCATTGGCGGGGACCAGGACCTCGCCGGTCTCCTTGTCCACGATGTCCTTGAGCACGATCCGGCCGGCGATCTCCTCCGGGAGGATCGGAATCTCGTGCGTCCCCGACGCCTCCAGCCGCTTGAGGGCGCTCCGTGTAATCTTGGTGCCCTCCTTGACGAGCACCTCCCCCGTCTTCTTGTCCTTGAGGGTCGCCGCCGCCTTGAGTCCCGCCAGGATCTCGTGATTGACGACGCGCGCCGCCCCTTTCCCGTGGAACTTGATCGTCTCCACCGGGTAGAACCCGCGGAGCAGGGCTTCGGCGCTGTGTCCTAGTGCCCGGAGGAGAACGGTCGCGGGGAACTTGCGGCGCCGGTCGATCCGGACGAAGAGGATGTCCTTCGCGTCGAACTCGAGGTCGAGCCACGACCCGCGGTAGGGAATGACGCGCGCGGAGAAGATGATCTTCCCCGAGGCGTGCGTTTTCCCCTTGTCGTGGCTGAAAAAGACGCCTGGCGACCGGTGAAGCTGGCTCACGATCACCCGCTCCGTCCCGTTGATGATGAAGGTCCCGTTCTCCGTCATCAGGGGAAGGTCGCCCAGGTAGACCTCCTGCTCCTTCACGTCGCGGATCGTCTTGGCCCCTGTGTCGGGGTTCTTCTCCCAGACGACCATGCGGACGCGGATCCGGAGAGGGGCGGCGTAGGTTATTCCGCGGTGCAGGCACTCCCGCACGTCGTACTTCGCGTCTCCGAGCGCGTATCCCACGAACTCGATCTGGACCATGTCGTTGTAGTCGCTGATCGGAAAGACGGAGCTGAAAACGGACTGCAAACCGTAGTCCTTCCGCTCCTCCGCCGGGACCTCGGCCTGGAGAAACCGGCCCCAGGAACGCTTCTGGATCTCGATGAGATCCGGAATCTCGATGACAGGCGGAGCGGGCGAGAAATCCCGCCGCACGCGCATGGGACGACGCATTGACACGCTCATGTGGACTCCTTGAAGAACCCCGCGTTCAAGGACGGGGATTCTTCGACCTCTAAAGTGCTTTTCGACATTTTGCATTCGCGAGCGGGATCCCCGAACTGCTCCCGGGGACCCCGGCCCCGCTTCTTCCCGCCGGCCGGCCCTACTTGATCTCGGCTGTTGCGCCGTTCTCCTCGAGCTTAGCCTTGATGGAGACGGCTTCGTCCTTGGAGACGCCGGTCTTGACGGGCTTCGGGGCCCCTTCGACCAGGTCCTTCGCCTCCTTGAGCCCCAGGCCCGTGACCTCGCGGACGACCTTGATGACCTGGATCTTCTTGTCGCCGACGGCTGTCAGGACGACGTCGAACGCCGTCTTCTCCTCGACCGCCGCGGGAGCCGCCGCGCCGCCTCCAGCCTCCGCCACCGCGACGGGAGCCGCCGCCGACACGCCCCACTTCTCTTCGAGCATCTTGCTGAGATCCGCCGCCTCAAGAACCGTGAGGCCGCTCAACTGTTCGACCAAACCCTGTAGATCCGCCATTTGTCTTTCTCCTCTTGGCCCGGCCGCAGACATTGCTTCCGGCCGGGATTAATGGATGTCAGTGACCTTCGACCTTCAGCTTTTCAATTTCCAATTTGCAATTTCCAATCTGCGTCACGATCCCGCTTCCGCCCGGGCTTTGAGCACCCGTGCGACCTGTCCGCCGGGCGCCGCAAGGACCCCGACCAACCTTCCAGCCGGAGCCGACAGGAGACCCGCGATCTTCCCGCGAAGCGCGTTCAGACCCGGAAGCTCTGCCACGCGCCGGATCCCCGCCGCGTCGAGGAACACTCCCTCGACCACGCCGCCCATGATCTTGACCTTCTCCTGGCCCTTCGCGAACTCCGCGAGGAGCCGGGCCGGAGCAACGGGGTCGCCGTACGACAGGGCGATGGCCATGGGGCCGCGCAGGTGCGCGGCCAGCCCTTCGGCCGGCGTACCCTGCGCCGCGCGCCGGGCCAGCGTATTCTTCACGACCTTGAGATCGACGCCCGAATCGCGAAGCTTCTTCCGGAGACCGGTTACTTCTTCGACGGTCAGTCCCCGGTAGTCGGCCAGAACGGCCGCCCGCGAGCGGCTGAACCGCTCGTGAAGCTTGTCGACCACGGCCTGTTTTTCGGTTCGGTCCACTTGTTTTCTCCCCCCTTTCTCCAATGGAATGGTGGTGCAAACGGTCTCCCACCCCATTGGAGACGGGTCTGTCTCATGGGCGGGTCTCGGTCGGCGGGGCTTCGCTCCCCCCTTGGCTCCGGATCGGAGACCGACGGTCTTAGACCGCAAAACTCCCGGTGAATCGGTCAGTCGGTGAATCGGTAACGGGGCGTGTCAGGCCAGTGCTTCCGATTCACCCATTCACCGATTCACCGATTCACCGGCTCTTATGCCGCCGAAACCAGGTTCCCCACTTCGACGGGGTCGATGCGGATTCCAGGCCCCATCGTGGCGGAGATCGCCACGTTCCGGATGTACTTCCCTTTGCTCGTCGACGGCTTCGCTTTGACGATCGACTCCAGGACGGTCTTCACGTTCTCGAGCAGCTTCTCGGACGGGAAAGAGGCGCGGCCGACCGGAACGTGGACGTTCCCCGCCTTGTCGACGCGGTATTCGACCTTGCCGGTCTTGATCTCCCGCACGGCCCGGCCCACGTCGAACGTCACGGACCCGACCTTCGGATTCGGCATGAGGCCGCGCGGCCCCAGGATCTTTCCGAGCTTGCTCACGAGACCCATGATGTCGGGCGTCGCCACAACGCGGTCGAAATCGAGCCAGCCCTTTTGGACCTTCTCGATCATGTCCTCCGCGCCCACGAAATCGGCGCCGGCGTCCGCCGCCTCCTTTTCCTTCTCGCCCTTCGCGAACACGAGGACCTTTACCGTCCTGCCCCTTCCGTTCGGAAGCACGACCGACCCGCGGACCATCTGGTCCGCGTGCTTCGGATCCACGCCCAGGCGAACGGCCAGGTCGACGCCCGCGTCGAACTTGGCCGTCGAGGTCTCGCGGATGAATCCCACCGCTTCGCCGATCGAGTAGTGCCGCATGCGCTCGATCTTTCCGGCCGCGGCCTTGTACTTCTTCCCTCTGCTTCGCGCCATTTCGCCCATTCTCCTCGATATCAACCTTTGACTTTCAGCTTTCGACCTTCAACCTTGGACCCTGGACTCCGGACTTCGACTCCTATCCGACGACCTCGATCCCCATGTTGCGGGCCGTCCCCTCGATTGTCCGAACGGCCGCATCGAGCGAGGCCGCCGTCAAGTCGGGCATCTTGAGCGCCGCGATCTCCCGGACCTGGGCGGCGGTGACCTTGCCGACCTTGTCCCGGTTCGGCGTCCCCGAACCCTTGACGATCCCCGCCGCCTTCTTGAGAAGGTCGGCGGCCGGAGGCGTTTTGGTGATGAAGGTAAAGGAGCGGTCCGCGTAAATCGTGATGACCACCGGAATGACCATCTCTCCCATGTTCTGGGTCTGGGCGTTGAACTGCTTGCAGAACTCCATGATGTTCACGCCGTGCTGGCCCAGAGCGGGACCGACCGGCGGCGCCGGATTCGCCTTGCCCGCCGGAATCTGCAGTTTGACGTTTGCCTTCACTTCCTTTGCCATGTCTCCTCCGATCCGTTCCTAGACCTTCTCAACCTGAAGGAACTCCAGCTCCACGGGCGTCGGCCGGCCGAAGATGCTGACCATCACCTTGAGCTTCTTGCTGTCCGGATGGACCTCTTCGACCGCGCCCACAAAGCTCGTGAACGGCCCGTCGGCGATCCTCACCTGGTCGCCGCGATGGAACTGCCCCCGGGCCTCGGTGATGGCGGCCCCAGTGTCCATCTGCTTGAGGATCGTCCGCACCTCCTCGTCCGTGAGCGGCGGCGGTTCGTTTCCGCCTCCGCCGACGAAACCCGTCACCTTCGGCGTTTCCTTGATCAGGTGCCACGCTTCATCATCGAGGTTCATCTCCACGAGGATATATCCGGGGAAGAACTTCCGCTTCGACTCCCGCTTCTTTCCGTGCCTCAGCTCGACGATGTCGACAGTGGGAACGAGAATCTTCGAGATCTTCTGATCGAGCGCGCGAGCCCGGACCTGTTCCTCGATGGAGGCCTTGACCTTCCCTTCGAAACCCGAGTACGTATGAACGACATACCATCTAAGTGCCATGAGATCCCTTCGATCGATCCGCTCTGTGCCGGTCCTATCGAAACAGCCGGCTGACGGACCAGACAAGGCCGAGGTCAACCACCCAAAGGTAGGCCGAAACGACCAGAACGACGACGATCACCACCCACGTCGCGCCCTGAACTTCCGAACGACCGGGAAAGACAACCTTCCGAATCTCCGTCCGAACCTCGGCAAGAAAAACCTTGATCCGCTCGATCACGATTCAAATCTCCATCGGTGGCTATTGGCAGGCCAGGAGGGATTCGAACCCCCAACGTCCGGTTTTGGAGACCGGCGCTCTAGCCGTTAGAGCTACTGGCCTGTGGAAGACCGCCCAAGGTTAAAGGTCGAACGACTCTTCGACCTTCGACCGCTTCTCCTACGCCTTCGTTTCCTTGTGCGCCGTGTGGTGACGGCAGGACGGGCAGTACTTCTTGAGTTCGATCTTGTCCGGCGTGCTCTTGCGGTTCTTCCGCGTCGAGTAGTTCCGCCTCTTGCAGTCCGTACAAGCCAACAGAATGATTTCTCGCATGATCGCTCCGCCTTCGACTCTTCGACTTTTGACTCTTCGACCTTTGACTCTTCGACCTTAAACTCTGTCCCTCTGTCCCTTTGTCCCTTTGGACCTTGAACTCCCTACTCGATCACCTCGCTGATGACGCCCGCGCCCACCGTGCGGCCGCCCTCGCGAATCGCAAACCTC
>MHEK01000111.1 GCA_001803795.1 Nitrospirae bacterium RBG_16_64_22 | reverse complement strand
AACTGGGGCACCCCTCCCCCGCGATCCGCCCCCCGCGCAAGACGGCCGGATCCTGAGGCTCACCAGACTCACCCCGTCCCGAAACTCACCCATCCGGGATCGGTATCGACAGGAATCGAATCGCTCAACCGATTGGGAGCGGTCTGATTCTTAAGCCGGTTTCATCCACGGAAATGATGCACCCTTCCCGCAGTTCCTTCTCCGCGGTGGGGAGAATGTCGAGCAAGAGGCTGGAAATGCGCTCGGGAGAGGCATTCCCAACTCTCAAGGAGACAACGCTTGGTCCTCGCTTGCCGGACTTGGCAACCAAGGCGGAGAAGTCGAGGTCTTGAGTGAGAATGCAGGCCCCGAGGCGGTCGGCCAGTTCTACGATCTGGATGTCTGTCGCCGTCGCGGGGAGGTGTTCGGTGATCCGGGACGCCGCATAACCGTTGTCCCAAGTCTCTCGACGGTCTTTGGAGAGATATGAAGGTCGGCCAAGAGCCTGAGCGGCACGCTCAACCGACCGAGGAGGGAAGAGGCCGGCTGTACTCGCCGGCAAGCCAGGCGGCATATTCAACGGCCTGGCGGATATCCTCCTCTTCAAGCTCCGGATAAGCTTCGAGGATTTCCCGGACGCCTTGGCCCGAAGCGATCTGTTTCAGGACAAACGAAACCGTGATCCGCATCCCGCGGATCGTGGGCTGCCCCATGCAAACGTCAGGATTGACTGTGATACGGTCCAGCATTGTCAACGCCCGCTTTCTGAATCGTTCTTTCCGATTGCTCAAGAGCATACCAGATGGCCGCTGGCAAGAGCAAGGATGTCCGGAGACGCCCTAATAAGGCAGAAGGGGACATAATCGAGAAATCAAGTTTACGGCAACTGGGGCACCCCTCCCCCGCGATGTGCCCCCCGCGCGACACGCCGGGTCCTGAGACTCACTAGACCCACCCCGTCCCCAAACTCACCCATCCGGGACCGGCATCGCCCGGAAGGGATGGCTCTAGGCGAAGAACGTCACCAACGCCTGGCCGCTGGGGAAGGCGCGAAAGTTCCTGGCCTCCCGGCGGGCCGGCAAATTCCGGTCTGGGAAAATTCCAGTCTTGACGTATCTAGTATGAATTCATATCATATTGGTATGAAAACAGTCGTCTCGGAAAGAGGCCAGATCACAATCCCAAAACCTCTTCGCAAACGTCTCGGGATCCGGCCGGGTCAGGTTCTTGATTTCAAGGAGGAGGCCGGCCGTCTGATTGCGACGAAGAGGGCCCCCGAGGATCCGGTCGAAAGCGTTTATGGGATTCTGAAGCTGGGGCGGTCGACGGACGATTTGATCTCTTCCCTGCGCGGTGCCCCGGACCGCGTGTGATTACGGCGGTCGACACAAACATCCTGCTGGATCTCTTCGGAGCGGATGCCCGGTTTGGTTCCCGATCGAAAGAGGGCGTTCGGAACAGTCTGGCAAAAGGGCGTCTCGTAGCTTGCGAAGTGGTCTGGGCGGAGGTCGCGGGGTTCTTCGCGTCGCCTGCCGCGGCGAGAGAAGCCATGGGGCGGCTGGGTGTGGAGTTCGAGGCGGTCGATCTCGAGACCGCGCTCACGGCGAGCGCGGCTTGGAAGACGTATCGGGACCGGGGAGGGCGGAGGGAGCGCGTCGTTGCGGATTTCCTTATCGGAGCGCACGCCCTCCACCAAGCCGACCGCCTGCTCACGCGGGACCGGGGATTCTACCGGACCTACTTCTCCAGACTGAAGGTCATCGACCCCGTAAGAGAGTAACCCCTGCCTGCGCGCCGCGGCCGGCGCCGTTCTCACGGCCTCCGGTCTCAATGACACCGCAGCCAGGTTAGTGTAGATTGAATATCGAATATTCAACTATCGGGGCGGGATATGGCTGGGTGGATCGGTTGATGGGTTGGTGGGGAGCTTCGCGAGTGTGCGATCAGAGAAGACAGCGGATCGGTGCGGCGATCAGCGTCTTTGAGAAGGCGACGAGAGCGTCCCCCGCGTGAAGGACGAGGCCCCGCACGTCGCCTCCGAGCGCCTCCTGCATCTCGACGAGCCCCCGTAGATCGCGTCGGGTTACGCTGGCCGCCAGCTTCACTTCGATGCCCCAAAGGGACTTCCCCCGCGCCAGGACAAAGTCAACCTCACGCCCCTGGTGGCTGCGGTAGAAGCCGGTCTGAATTCCGGGTGTCAGCGCCAGGAGTTTCCTCAATTCCGCCCAAGCCCATGTTTCCAGCAACGCCCCGTTCATGGGGTGTCCCTCCAGACGAGCGGGGGTGTCGATGCCCGCGAGATGGCACGCAATTCCGCTGTCGTCGACGTAGATCTTCGGTGTCTTGACCAGGCGCTTCCTCGTGTGGGCGAACCATGGGAGAAGCCGGTTCACCTGGAACGAGGTTTCCAGGAGGCCCAAGTAACGTCCCGCCGTGCGCTGGTCGAGGCCCGACTCCGACCCGAGGTTCTTTACGTTCAGAAGACCGCCGGTCTGCAATGCCGCGAGCCGTAAGAGCTTTCCGAACGGCACGGGATCCTGGATTCTCGCCAGGTCCCGCGCATCGCGCTCGATGTAAGTCGTAAGGTAGGCCGAAAACCAGCGCCGGGCGAAGCGGGGATCGCGCCTGAGCGAGACGGTCGGAAAACCGCCGAAAAAGACGGCGTCGCGAAGCGCCCGCCGTTCGAACGAAGGACCGTGAGAGATGGACGTTTCGAGGCGCCTGACAAGGTCTCCCGCGCTCCGGATTCGGAAGAGATCGCCGAGAAGGGCGGACGGCGCGGGGCGTCCCAGCCGTTCGGCGACGCTGGATCCTTCGAGGCGGACGACGTCCATCCGCCCGGCCAAACTCTCCGTCACCTCCGGGCGGGCAAGGACGTTGGCCGAGCCGGTGAGGAGGAACCGTCCGGGGCGGCGCTTGGCGTCGATCGTCCTCTTGACCGCCCGGAGCAAATCCGGCGCCCGTTGTACCTCGTCGATGACGGCGGAGCCGGGGAGACCCGCGATAAATCCCTCGGGATCGCTCCGGGAGGCTTCGAGGGTCGCGAGGTCGTCCAGAGTCACGTAGCGTTCCAGGAGCTTCTCGCGGACGAGCTGTCGCGCCATCGTGGACTTCCCGACCTGCCGGGCTCCGATCAGGAGAACGGCAGGGAACTCCGCAAGCGAACGCCGGACGAGGGCGAGAATGTGTCTGCGAATCATGTGTGAAATTATTACATGATAGTGTAACTATTTCAAGCAGGCTTTTGTCGCGGCGGGAGGTTTCGGAGGGCTCCGAGAGGAGTGTTTTTCAAGACCTTCAGGACAGTCCAGCGCCGGAGCCTTCGATCATCCCGGCGCAGAGAGCCCTCAGGGAAACTCGATCACCGCCTCTTCCGCTCCCTCCGCACCCTGGCGGACGAGGGCGGGGACATCGAGGGCGGCCTCGGCGGCTTCGATCTCCCGGACGGTTGTCCGCGTGGCGGGATGCTTCGGCGTGAAGAGCGTACAGCAGTCCTGGTCCGGGACGATGGAGATATCGAACGTCCCGATCCGCGCGGCCTCGTCGGAGATCTCCTGCTTGTCCATCCCGATGAGCGGGCGGAGGATCGGCAGGGTCGCGGCGGCTTCGATCGTGGCGAGGTTGGAGAGGGTCTGCGAGGCCACCTGCCCCAGCGATTCTCCCGTCACGAGCGCCGTCGCGCGCGTCTTGCGCGCGATCTCTTCGGCGATCCGGAACATCAGCCTGCGGTAGACGACGACGCGGAGGGGGCCGGGCACGGCCGTCACGACCGTCGACTGGATGTCGCCGAAAGGGACGAGGAAGAGCCGGGTGCGTCCCTGCGAGCGGGTCAACACCTCGGCCAGCTCCCGGGCTTTCCGCTGAGACGTCTTCGGAAGGATCGGGTAGGCGTGGAAGTGGACGAGGACGACTTCGCAGCCCCGCTTCATCATCCTGTAGGCGGCGACGGGGGAGTCGATTCCCCCCGAGAGGAGAACGGCGACGCGCCCGGATATACCCGCGGGAAGTCCGCCCGCTCCCGGGAGACGCTCCACGGAGTAGAACGCTTCTCCGGGGAGGATCTCCAGGTGGATCGTGAACGCCGCGTTGCTCAGGTCCACGGCCGCGCCCGTCCGCGCCTTGATCGTCGCGCCGATCCGCTGGTTCACTTCCGGAGACGTGAGGGGAAATGTTTTGTCCGCCCGCTTCGTCGCAACGCGGAAGGAGCGGAAGACATGCCGCGCGGCCTCTTGCGCCACGGCCTCCTCCATCCGCCCGATCTCCGCGGGAACCTTGAAGCCCAGGGAGTAGTTCGAGATTCCCATGACGCGGCGGAGCCGCTTCTCAAGGGCGGCGCGGTCGGCCCCGGGGCCGAGGTCGAGGACGATCCGACCCGTGAGGTTACGGATCCGCCGGACGCCGCATCCGGCGAGGGCGGTCTTGATGTTCCGGACCAGCCGGGAGATGAACGCCGGCCGGTTCTTCCCCTTGAGCGCCAGTTCCCCGTAGTGAACGACGGCCACGGTGGGCGTGGATGGAGAGTCGACGGTTTCTTCCGCGCGGTTGTTGTCGGGCGCGCTCATCGTGGCACCAAGGCTTCTTTGGTCAAAGGAGAGCGAGGAAAACGTACGACAGGAAGGCGGCGTACGAGACTCCGCCGACGACGAGAGGAAGCGTTGCCCGCAGGGGCTTGTCCATCCGCAGGGAGAGGAACACGATTCCGGCGGAGGTCAGGGCCAGGACCGCGGAGAGGAGGGTCGGTCCCTGGAGGTCCCACGGCGTGAAGACGACGCCCAAGGCGACGGGAACAGAGCTCTGAAAGACCATTGCGCCCGTGACGTTTCCGATGGCAAGGGTGTCTTTCTTCGCCCGGATCCAGAGGATCGAGTTGGCTTTCTCGGGAAGCTCCGTCGCAATCGGCGTGATGATCAGGGCAAGGATGAGGGTCGGGATTCCGAGCCCGTCGGCGACGTGCTGGACGAACTCCACGAAGAAATGCGCTCCCGCAATGATCAGCGCCAGTCCGAGAAGGACCTGCAGGCTGATCACGCGGAGACGTTCGCGGACCGGGAGGACGCGCGTCAGGTGCAGGGGGTTCAGATCGTCTCCCAGCTCTCCCTCGGAGCGGAGCGTGGCGAAGGCGTAGTAAAGGTAGGCGAGGAAAAGACCCACGGCCACGACGACGCGGAACGGAAGCGAGGGCGTGAACGTGGCGAGGACGGCCACGCCGTAGAGCCCGAGGAAGAACGCAAGGTCCCGGAGAATGACGGATTTGTTCAGGTCGAACGTTCTCGCGCGGCGGCCGCCCCTGGCGAGGAGGATGACGGTCGTGGAGGCCACGAAGAGCGTGAGCGTCGCCAGCATGAACGGCGCGCCGGCGATGGCGCCGACCGCCACGTCCATGGCGCGCGCGTCCCGGGAGAAGAAGATGGCGACGACGGGAATCAGCGTCTCGGGGAGCGCCGTTCCGACGGCGGCGAGGAGCGATCCGACCGCCCCCTCCGCGAGTTTCAGGCGGTGTCCGGCCCACTCGATGCCGTTTGTGAAGAGCTCGGCTCCGATGAGGATGACGACGAAAGTGACGAGCAGGCCGGCGACGTTTTCGAGCACGTATTTCTCCGCGTTGGTCGGGGGATCGTCAGGATAGGAGAGAGCGCGCACCGGGTCAAGGACTTTGGCCGAAGGGCGGGCCTTATCTGTTCGCGGCCCGGGCAACCCGGTCGTCCCTTTGTGGGAGGGTTACTCGAAGATTTCGGCGAGGGGGATCGAGAGGCTGGGAAGAAGCGGGGATGTGAACGAGTCTCCCGCCTCCAACGAGAGGAGCTTGGCCGGAGAGAAGCCTTCCCCGGCCAGACGGTACACCTTCGCGGTTTCGAGCTCCGGGTCCACGATCCAGTATTCCCGGACGCCGTGCCGCTCGTAGAGCTTGCGCTTGATGATCTCGTCGGTCCGCCGGGTCGTCTCGGAGACGATCTCGACCACGAGATCGGGCGCTCCCCGCACGTTCTTGTCGGTGATGATCCCCGACCGTTCCTTGAGGACGACCAGCAGGTCGGGCTGGACGACGTCGCTCTCGGAAAGCACGACGTCGAAAGGCGCGTCGTAGATCTTCCCGATGAGGTTGCGCCTCAGGAAGGACTCGATGGCGAAGAGCAGGTTGCGTGAAACCGCCTGATGCCTGGTGTTCGGCGAGGGTGTCACGAGGTGCTCTCCGTCGACGATCTCATGGCGCCTTCCGTCCTCGGGAAAGAGGAGGTAGTCGTCATAGGTCCACCTGGATTCAAGGCGGGTGGGCATCAAGGGCCTCCTGCGAATTCGAGCCAAGTATACCGCGAACCGCCGCGGGGGGCAACCGCTTGGCCTCGGGGATCATTCGCCCCCGGCCATCTTCCGGGTTCGATATACATCATAGTCGGGCACAAGACGATCGTAATCTCCATCCATCAAGGGGGAGGAGATCATGAAATCGGCGGAGGCGCGGTTGCAGGCAATCGGAATGTTCCAGACGACCGCCATGCGCAAGAGAGCCTTGACATCCGGATCGTGGGGCTGCGGTTCGAGCGGATCCCAGAAAAAGATGAGGAAATCGATCTCGCTGTCGGCTATCTTGGCCCCGATTTGCTGATCGCCGCCCAACGGCCCACTCTGGAGTTTGTTGACTTTGAAGCCGAGTTCTTTTTCCAATATCTCGCCGGTTGTCCCCGTCGCATATATCTTGTGGTGGGCCAAGAGCACTCGATTGTATTTTGCCCATTCAACAAGATCGCGCTTCTTGTTGTCGTGCGCGACAAGGGCTATCTTCTTATCATGCTCCATGGCGATTTTCTTGTGAGTCATTCGAATTGTTCCCCTTCCATGAGATAATTTGCAATCAAGTCGCGGCAGATGGACTGTCACAATGGCGATGGAGGCGGACACAGTGTGGCACAATTCTGGCCGCGATTCAACGGACGGGAGCCGCCCGGCATCACCGCTCCTTCCCGAAGGATCAGAAGCCGGGGACCATTTCGCCTTGACGGCCCTTTGACGAACGGCTAACCTCGTTCACAGCCCATGTTTCCACCTTACCGCGCCGTCCTCTTCGACCTGTGCAACACGATCGTCAACTTCGACGAGACGCGCTACCCGACGATAGACATGGACGGGACGGAGATCAGCTCGACGGCGGGAGCCGTCTTCGAGGCGCTCGTCCGCGCATTGGGTCAGGCGCCTCCAGGGCTGACGGCCGCCGGGTTCCACGGGATTTTCCTGCACGTTTCTGCCGAGATCGGGATCGAACGGGACGCGACGCGTCGCGAGATCCCTTCCGAAGAGAGGTTCCGCCGGATTCTCCGGGCCGCGGGGATCGAGGGCGGCGACAAGCTCGTCCGCCATCTCGTTGCCGTCCACATGGGGCACCTGACCGGCTCGCTCGTCTTCGACGAGCGGCACCGCCCGTTCGTCGAGGGTCTGTCGAAACGGCTTCCGATCGGGATCGTCTCGAACTTCGATCATGGCCCCTCCGCCCGGGCGATTCTGGCCCGGGACAATCTCGCGCCGCTCTTCGATCCGGTCGTCATCTCGATCGAGAACGGCTGGCGGAAGCCGCATCCCGCGATCTTCGAGGAAGCCCTCGCGTCGATCGGATTACCGCCGGAGGGAGTCCTTTTCGTGGGCGACACTCCCGAGGCGGACTTGCTGGGCGCCGGCGCGGCGGGCATGGACGCGGCGTGGATCAATCCCAGGGAAGCCCCTCTTCCGGACGGCGTTCCCCCTCCCCGGTACACCGTTCGGGATTTGCTGGATCTGGAGGATATTCTGCTGCCGTAGGGAGGACCGATGCCGAAGCTCGCGACGAACGAAAAGAACCTCGTGAAGATCGCCGTCCAGGGAAAGATCGCGGCCGCCTACCAGTGGGCGCCGTTCGAAGTGGCGCACGACGGCCGGCCGTTCGCGCTCCCTTCGACGGGTGGGATCACGTACAACGTCAAGGTGGGCGACCCGGCGGGCGGCTGGGCGGGAGACCACGTCGAGCCGGGAGTCTCGGCCGTCTGGGACGAGGAGAAGAGATCCTCGAAGCAGAACAGCGGCTTCAACTTCCTCGCCTGTTGCGGGAACAGGGCGCGGGTCGTCTCCGGCGGGGCCAAGGGGGCCCGGGGGACGGTGGTCGGCCACCACGGCGGTGTGGAGCACGTCATCATCGACTTCGACGATCGCGCTTTGGGCCGGATGACGCTGGACGACAAGATACTGATCGAGGCGTTCGGCCAGGGGCTTAAGCTCCTCGATTACCCGGACGTGACGCTCTACTCGATCGACCCGGGACTCCTCGGGAAGATCGGCCTCAAACCGTCGAGAGGCGGCGGCTTGACGGTTCCCGTGACGACGATCGTTCCCGCGGAGGTGATGGGCTCCGGGATCGGCGCCCTCAATATCGGCACGGGGGACTACGACATCATGACGCACGATCCGAAGACCGTCCGCAAGCATGGGATCGACAAAGTCCGGCTGGGCGATCTGATCGCGATCATGGACCACGACAACCGGTACGGCCGGACGTTCCGCCCCGGGGCCGTGAGCATCGGCGTCGTGATCCACGCCGATTCGTTCCTCGCCGGGCACGGGCCGGGCGTCTCGACGATCATGACCTGCGAACGTCCGCTCCTGAAACCGGTCCGCGATCCGAACGCCAACGCCGGCCGGATCCTCGGGATCGGCCGGTACCGGCGGAAGAGGTAGGGACGTTTCGGAGCGGG
>MHEK01000110.1:13280-13408 GCA_001803795.1 Nitrospirae bacterium RBG_16_64_22 | reverse complement strand
TACCAGGGCGTACCCCTCCCCGGCCATCAGACCGGCGATCCGCTCCGAATCGTGGACGTTCATCTGACATCCGAACGTCACGATGGCAACCGTTTGCCGTTGATCTTCGTCTGGCAAGTTCCTCCTCC
>MHEK01000110.1:3976-13136 GCA_001803795.1 Nitrospirae bacterium RBG_16_64_22 | reverse complement strand
CCCTGTCAGGTCTGCTGTCTGTTCCCGGACCGTTCCACGCCGTTTCGCCCCTTCTTCGCCGGGGAGGAGATCTCGGCTCACTCATCGAACGAGACTGAGAGGGTCCGTCTTTTCGGGACGTTGACAACGGCGGTCGGATCCCATGCCGAGCTTGTCGAAGAAGGCGACAGCTTCCGCTGTCCGTTTCTGGAATCGACGACACACGCGTGCGGAATCTACCATGGCCGGCCGGTCGACTGTCGCCTATACCCGTTCATGATCGCGTACACGCAAGGTGGAGAGCGTGTCCATCTCGTCCTCGATCTCCACTGCCCCCCCTTCCGCGATGCCCCCAACTCGGCCCGCGTCCGCGGACATGCGGCGCAACTCGCCCGCTGGATCGAGGACCATGCGGCCCGGATCGCGGCGCCCGCCGTTCGCGGGATCGTGTCCAATCCGCAGGAAACGCATCATCCTGTCGCCTCCCTCCCGAAGCTGACCGGCCTACTGATCGGCCGTGGGGGCGGATTTCGAACTCTCCTTCCAGGCGATCGGCGGCGTTTTCCGGACGCCCAATCGTCCTTCACGCACGCGTTCCTTTCCCACTACCTCTGGCGTGACCGCATGAACCTCGTCTGGAAACCGTTCATGGACGGATTCCTGCTCGCGTCCTTCGAGGGGGGCGACTCCTTCATCCCATGTCCGCCCGTCGGCGCGGCCCTCAGCCCATCCGCTTGCCGGGAGATCGAGGCGGCATGGCACGGTCTCCACGGAGGCCCTTCCGTTCCCCTTCGGATGGAAGGAATCCTTGAGGAAGAGGTTCCCGCCCTGCTCGCGGCCGAGTGGATCGTCCGCCGGTCGGGGACGGAATACATTCATTCGACATCGGCCGCGGTGGGCCTGCGCGGGAACCCGTTCAAGGGGGAGAGGAACGCCGCCAACAAGTTCGAGCGCGAAGCGGCTCCCGTTCTCAGGGAGCTTCGCTCCGGCGATATCCCGGCTGGCCTCGGTCTCTACGGGCGCTGGCTCGGGCGGAACCCGGGACGCCTCGCGGCCGGAAGCTTCCGCCGACTGCTGGCCGAAGATTCCCTCCTGGCCTTCAAGAGGGCGCTGTACGAGGCTGACAGCCTCGGCATCAAGGCCCTCGTTGCCGAGGCGGGCGGCAAGATCGCGGGAATCTCCATTTCCGCGCGGGTTGGGCCGGACCTGGCCTGCATCTTCTTCGAGATGGCCGATCCGGAACATCCCGGCGCCGCCCCGTATCTTTTCCGCGCCGCGGCACAAGCCCATGGGGACGTCCCCTTTCTCTCTACGATGGACGATTCCGGCCTGCCGGAACTCGCCCGGGCCAAGGGCGCCGGTTCGCCCAGACGGGTCCCTCTGTACCAGGTTGCGCCCGAGAATCGGCCGGCAACTCACAGAACTTGATTCGGCCCGGCAAATCTGCGATAAGATCGCCGCGGGTCCTTTGGCTCTTCACCCTGGGAGGGAACGACAATGCACCCCTCGTTCAAATCCGTTCTCTACGCCATCGGCGCCTTGGCCGTCCTGATGCTCGTCCTCGCCGCCAATCCGTTCGTCATCATCAAGGCGGGCGAACGAGGAATCGTTCTCCGGTTCGGCGCCGTTCAACCCAAGATCCTGGACGAAGGGCTCCACTTTCGAGTCCCCTTCGCGGACACGGTTATTAAAATGGACGTCAAGATCCTCAAGGACGAGCAACAGGCGACGTCGGCCTCGAAGGACCTCCAGGTCGTCACGACAAAAGTCGTCCTGAATTTTCACCTCGATCCGGCAGCCGTGAACAAGCTCTACCAGCAGATCGGCCTCGACTACCAGAGCAAGATCATCAATCCCGCCATCCACGAGGCCTTCAAAGCCGTCACGGCCCGTTTCACCGCCGAGGAGCTCATCACCAATCGGCCCAAGGTCAAGGACGGCATCAAGGACGCCTTGAACGAACGCCTTCCCAACTACCACATCCTGGTCGACGACCTTTTGATCACCGACTTCGATTTCTCCAAGGAGTTCAACGCGGCGATCGAGTCGAAGCAGACAGCCGAACAACTCGCCCTCAAAGCCAAGAGAGACCTTGACCGGATCAAGATCGAGGCTGAGCAGAAGGTGGCGACGGCCAGGGCCGAAGCGGAGGCGCTGAGGGCCCAGAAGCAGGAGATCACGCCCGACCTGATCAAGCTCCGGGAGATCGAGATGCAGCGGGAGGCGATCAAGAAGTGGGACGGCCGCCTGCCGCAGGTGACGAGCGGCGCAATCCCGTTCCTGGATCTCGACCGGGTCACGCAGGGGGCGGCGAGAAAGTAGAGCGGTATCCGGCTGAATTCCTTACGGCTCCGGAAGAACGACCCCGACCGTATCCCCCTTCTTCGCGCCGAGGGTATCGGCCGCCCGGCCCCGGTTGACGAAGATTTCAAGACGGTCATCGCTGTCGATGATGGCCCCAAGCTCGCCATCGGGGATCTCGGCGTAATAGGCGCTGATTCGCTCGATCGCCCGCCCGGCCGCGAGGACGCGCACCGCCGGACGCCCCGCATCGACCACGAGCCGGTCGATATCGTTCCGCTTGATGTTCGTTCCCAGGTTCCCGAAACGATCGATCCGGACGACCTCCCCCTCCAGGATGGTCTTGCCGATCGTCTTCGGCGCCCTTTGCGGCAATCGGACGGGGTCCTCGATCGGCTCCCCGAAGTTCGTATGGGCCGTCCCCCGCGAGAGCCATCCGGTCACCGGCGCGAACACGTCCCGCCCGTGGAACGTCGCCGACCGCTCCGGCCGGAAGTAGTGCTCCGCCGTGACGTGGTACGCCTGGCACCACTCGCTCGATTCCATGACTCCCGTCAGGACGCCGTTGTCCGGGGCGATGAAGTAGCTCCGGTCCGTCACGGCGAGGATCGGACGCCGGGAGCTTCCCACGCCCGGATCGACAACCACGAGGAAGATCGTCTTTGGCGGGAAAAACGGCTCGGCGTCCTGGAGGGCCAGCGATGCCGCCTCCACGTCCTGCGGCGGGATCTCGTGCGTGATGTCGACGAAGTCGGCGAGCGGATTGATCCCCAGGATGATCCCCTTGATGACCCCCACGAAGGGGTCCTGGTGCCCGAAGTCGCTCAGAAGGGCGATGAGCCGTTTTTCTTTGACGTCCATGTCATGCGTTCCCCGTGATGACGCCTCCGACGAGGCGCGAGATATGAGGGAGATTCTCCCTCGCGACGAACCGTCTCAGCCCTTCCACGAGGTCCGGCGCGGCGCGCGGATTGACGAACGTGGCCGTGCCGACCGCGACGGCCGAGGCGCCCGCCAGGATGAACTCGATCGCGTCGTCGGCGGTCAAGATCCCTCCCATTCCCAACACGGGAATCTTGACGGCCCGCGCCGCTTCCCAGACCATCCGCACGGCAATCGGCCGGATGGCCGGTCCCGAAAGGCCCCCCGTTCCGTTCGCGAGGCGCGGCCGCCTCGTCCGGGGATCGATCGACATCCCGATGACCGTGTTGATGAGCGATATTCCGTCCGCCCCGGCGTCCTCGGCCGCCCGGGCGAAATCCGCGATCCGCCCCACGTTCGGCGAGAGCTTTACGATGAGAGGCTTGTCGGTGGACCCCTTGAGGGCCGAGACCAGGCTCTTGAGCTGAATGACGTCCGTTCCGAATTCGATTCCCCCCGCCTTGACGTTCGGACACGAGACGTTCACCTCCAGCGCGTCCACGCCGCCGACTCCGGCCAGTCCCGCGGCGACGGCCCGGTACTCGTCGACCGACTCGCCGAAGATATTGACGATCACGCGCGTGTCGAACCGGCGAAGGTACGGGAGTTTCTCATTCAAGAAGGCTTCGAGGCCGACGTTCTGGAGACCGATCGCGTTCAGCATCCCGGAGGGCGTCTCGACGATCCGGGGAGGCGGGTTGCCGGGACGCGGACGGAGGGAGATCCCCTTCGTGATCACTCCCCCCAGCGCGTTCAGGTCCACCTCCTGAGAAAGTTCCGAGCCGTAACCGAACGTCCCGGAGGCAACCAGAACGGGGTTCTTGAGGCGGACCCCCGCAAAATCGACGTCCAGACCAGCCAGGCCGGCCGGACCGGCCAGACCTTGAAGCTCGGAAGGATCAGGCATTACCAGAGAACCTCCCGGGCTTCGAACACGGGACCGTCCGTGCACGCCAGCCGATACGATGGGCCATGGTCGCTTCGGACCGGGACGGCGCATCCCATGCACACGCCGAGGCCGCACGCCATCCGTTCCTCCACGGAGACCCAGCACGGCGTGTTTGAACGGGCGGCCATCTCCGAGACGGCCCTCAGCATCGGCGTCGGACCGCAAGCCAGGATGGCGCGCGACGGCCCCAGAAAGGGCTGGAGCAAATCGGTGACGACTCCGGCATGCCCGGCCGAGCCGTCATCCGTCGCCGGCTGGACGTCGATCCCCAGCCGTTCAAACTCCTCCCAGGCCACCAAGTCCCCCTTCGTCCGCCCCCCCATGAGGACATGGATATTCCTCGCCGGCTCCAGGCGCCGGAGCGACTCCGCGTAGAAGAACAGAGGGGGAAGTCCGACTCCCCCGCCCACGAGAACGATTTCCTGCCCGGGCAGAGACGGAAACGGCCTTCCCAAGGGTCCGACGAGATCGATCGTGTCCCCCGACTGAACGCGATCGAGCATGGATGTCCCTCGCCCCGAGATCCGAAAGAGGATCTCCGCCGTTCCGGCCGGTCCATCCGCTCGGAAGAGGCTGAACGGGCGGCGCAGAAGAGGATCCGTCGTTTCCGACACGCGGACCATGACGAACTGGCCGGGCCGGGCCGCTCCCGCCAGGGCCGGCGCGTCGAGGACGAGGCTCCGGTAGGGACCTTTCCGGTCCCGGCGCTCCTGGACCTCGGCGCGGTGCGCTCTCACTCGATTTCGTCGAACCGAATGGACAGGACCTCGTAATCGACGGTCCTGGCCGGCGTGCGGATCGTCACCACGTCTCCGACCTCGTGCCCGATCAGGGCCCGGCCGATCGGCGACTCGACCGAGATGCGTCCCCGCTTCACGTCGACCTCGTCGACCCCGACGAGCGTGTAGGACCGTTCCTCGCCCGATTCTCCGTCCTCCAGGTTGACCGTCGCCCCGAAGACGATCTTGCTGTGCTGAATCGACCCGATGTCGATGACCTGGGCGTGGGCCATCTTGGCCTGGATCTCCTGGATCCTTCCCTCGATGAAGGACTGGCGCTCCTTGGCGGCGTGGTACTCGGCGTTCTCCGAAAGGTCCCCGTGGGCGCGGGCCTCGGCGATCGCCTGGATGTTCTTGGGCCGCTCGGCCTTGACGAGACGCACATGCTCGGACCGGAGCTTCTCGTACCCGGCCTTTGTCATCGGGATCTTCTTCGTCATGCGTGGTATTCCTGCAAAGACTTGACGGACATCTCCCCGTGCCGGGCCGAGGCGAGCCCCGTCACGGTCGCGCGGGCCCCCGAGAGGGTCGTGAAATACGGGATCTTGAGGTTGAGGGCGGTCCGCCGGATGGAATACGAATCCCGCTGGGAGACGGCCCCGTGAACCGTGTTGATGACCAGGGAGATTCGGCCCGCTTCCATGGCGTCGACGACGTGCGGGCTCCCCTCCTTCACCTTGTTGATGGAGGCGACGGCGAGGCCGCGGTCCCGCAGATACGCCGCCGTTCCCCCCGTCGCCATCAGGTCGTAACCGAGATCGGCGAGGCCCCGGGCGACCTCGACCGACGCCTCCTTGTCCTGGTCCTTCAAACTGATGAACACGACTCCGCTCTCCGGAAGGGGTCCCGCCGCGCCGATCTGCGACTTGAGGAACGCCAAGCCGAACTCCCGGTCGATCCCCATCACCTCGCCCGTCGACCGCATCTCCGGACCCAACAGCGTGTCTACGCCGGGGAACTTGGCGAACGGGAAAACGGCCTCCTTGACGGCGAAATACGGGATCTCCCTTTCCCGCGTGAAGCCGAGATCCTGAAGCGTCCGCCCCCCCATGACGCGCGCCGCGATCTGGGCCAGGGGAACGCCGATCGCCTTCGAAACGAACGGCACCGTCCGGGAAGCCCGCGGGTTCACCTCCAGGACGTAGACCCGGCCGTTGGCGACGGCGAACTGAATATTGATGAGCCCCACGACCCCGAGGGCCCGCGCCAGACGGTCGGTCTGCACGCGGACCTCGGCCAGGATCGCCGGCGGAAGCGAGTGCGGCGGCAGGGAGCACGCCGAATCGCCCGAATGGACCCCCGCCTCTTCGATATGCTCCAGGATCCCGCCAATGACGACGTCCCGGCCGTCGGCGACGGCGTCCACGTCGATCTCGACGGCGTTTTCGAGGTACCGATCGATCAGCACGGGATGCTCGGGCGAAGCGAGCACCGCCCGGGTCATGTAGTCGTCGAGCATCTCCTCGTCGTAGACGATCTCCATCGCCCGGCCGCCCAGCACGTAGGAAGGGCGGACCATGACGGGATATCCGACGACCTCGGCAACGCGCCGGGCCTCCGCGGGAGACCGGGCGACGCCGCTTTCCGGCTGGGCCAGATCCATCGCGTGCAAAAGCGCCTTGAACCGCTCGCGGTCTTCCGCCTGGTCGATCGAATCCGGAGACGTTCCGAGAATGGGAACGCCTTCGCGCATGAGGGGAAGAGCCAACTTGAGCGGCGTCTGCCCGCCGAACTGGACGATGACCCCGTCCGGGTTCTCGGCCCGTATGATAGGCAAGACGTGTTCGAGGGTCAAGGGCTCGAAGTACAGCCGGTCGGCCGTGTCGTAGTCGGTGCTCACCGTCTCCGGATTGCAGTTGATCATGATGGTCTCGAACCCGTCCTTCCGCAGACCGAACACGCCGTGGACACAGCAGTAGTCGAACTCGATCCCCTGCCCGATCCGGTTCGGGCCCCCGCCCAGGATGACGACCTTCCGGCGTTGCGACGGCCGGGCTTCGTCCTCCTCCTCGTACGTCGAGTAGAGATACGGCGTGTGCGCCTCGAACTCGCCGCCGCATGTGTCGATCGTCTTGTAGACCGGAGCGATTTTCCACGACTCCCGCAGACAGCGGATGTCCCGTTCGGAGACTGCGCCGTCCGACAGGTCCGCCAGCCGCTTGTCCGTGAATCCCAGTCTCTTGAGATGCCGCGCGAGGCGCGGATCGTACCCTCCGAGGCCCCTGGGGATCTCCGTCTCCGCGTCGACGATCCGGCGAATCTGCTCGATGAACCAGGGATCCACGGCGGAAAGCGCGTGAATTTCCTCCGTGGAAAAACCGGCCCGGATCGCGTCGCCCATGTACCAGACCCTCTCCCAGTTCGGGACCGAGAGACGCGCGCGGATCGTTTCGCGCCCCCCCCGCGTACCCAGCTCCGGCCCCAGGCGCGACTCCAGACCGTTGCTTCCGATCTCGAGGGAGGCCAGGGCCTTCTGGAAGGCTTCAGGGAACGTCCGGCCGATCGTCATTGTCTCGCCCACCGATTTCATCTGCGTGGTCAGCGTGGCGTCGCACTGGGGGAACTTTTCGAAGTTGAACCGCGGCACCTTGACCACCACGTAGTCGATCGTCGGCTCAAAGCTGGCGGGCGTCTTCTTCGTGATGTCGTTCGGGATCTCGTCGAGCGTGTACCCCACGGCGAGCTTGGCCGCGATCTTCGCGATCGGGAAGCCCGTGGCTTTCGACGCCAGGGCGGAGCTCCGGGAGACGCGCGGGTTCATCTCGATTACCATCACCCGCCCGTCCGAGGGGTTGACCGCGAACTGGATGTTCGACCCGCCGGTGTCGACGCCGATCGCCCGGATGATCTTGAGCGAGGCGTCGCGCAGGCGCTGGTACTCGCGGTCGGTCAGCGTCTGGGCCGGCGCGACCGTGATGGAGTCTCCCGTGTGGACCCCCATCGGGTCGAAGTTCTCGATCGTGCAGACGATGACGACGTTGTCCTTCCGGTCGCGCATGACCTCGAGTTCGTACTCTTTCCACCCGAGGAGCGACGACTCGACCAGCACCTCCCGCCGGGGGCTTTCGGCGAGGCCGCGCGAGATGAACTCGTCGTACTCCGCGGGCGTGCGCGCGATGTTGCCGCCCGTTCCGCCGAGCGTGAACGACGGCCGGATGATTGCCGGAAACCCGATCCGGCCCCGGACGGCCTCGGCTTCTTCGCGGCTCCGCGCGACCGCGCTCTCCGGGACGTCGAGGCCAATCTCCGCCATCGTCCGCTTGAAGGCATCCCGGTCCTCCGCCCGGTGGATCGCCTCCCGCGACGCGCCGATCAGCTCCACGCCGAACTTCTCCAGCACGCCCCCCTCGGCCAGGGACATGGCGATGTTGAGGGCGGTCTGTCCGCCCATCGTCGGAAGGAGGGCGTCCGGCCGCTCGCGCTCGATGATCCGCGCGACCGTCTCCGGCGTAATCGGCTCGATGTACGTCCGGTCGGCCGTCTCCGGATCGGTCATGATCGTCGCCGGGTTGCTGTTGATCAGGACGATCCTGTATCCGTCGTCCCGAAGGGCCTTGCAGGCCTGCGTCCCCGAGTAATCGAACTCGCACGCCTGGCCGATCACGATCGGTCCCGAACCGACGAGCATGATGGTCTTGAGGTCGTTACGCCGCGGCATGGCCGGCCATCAAGTGCGTGAACCGCTCGAACAGGTAGCGGGAATCGTGCGGACCGGGCGAAGCTTCAGGGTGGTACTGGACGGAGAAGGCCCGGAGCCTCTCGTGGGCGAGCCCCTCCACCGTTTGGTCGTTCAGATTGACATGTGTGATCTCGGTTCCACGCGGGAGCGAGTCCGCGTCGACGGCGAACCCGTGGTTCTGCGAAGTGATCTCGATCCGCCCCGTCGTCCGGTCGAGGACGGGATGGTTCGCCCCGTGGTGGCCGAACGGAAGCTTGAAGGTCTTCCCGCCCAGGGCGAGTCCCAGGATCTGGTGTCCGAGGCAGATCCCGAAGACCGGGACGCGCCCCAGGAGCGATCGAACGCTTTCAATCGCGTACGTCACGCCTGCCGGATCGCCCGGACCGTTCGAGAGGAAGACGCCGTCCGGATTTTCGGAGAGGGCCCTCTCGGCGGCCGTCCCGGCCGGGACCACCGTCACGTCGCACCCGGCCGCGGAGAGGTACCGAAGGATCTGGAACTTGATGCCGAAGTCGTACGCGACGACTCTGAAGCGTCTCGGCCGCTCCACCG
>MHEK01000110.1:409-3947 GCA_001803795.1 Nitrospirae bacterium RBG_16_64_22 | reverse complement strand
GCCGTCCAGCGTTCTTCACCCTCGCGCGCCACCTCCCGGACAAGGTCGCGCCCCACGAGTCCCGGGACGCCGCGCGCCCGCGCGGCCAGCGATTCGTGGTCGAGGTCCACGGTCGAGATGATCCCTTCCATGGCGCCCCGGTCGCGGATCCGCCGCGTGACGGCCCGCGTGTCGATCCCCTGGATCCCGACGATCCCCCACTCTTTCAAGTACTCCTCCAGCGTCCTTTTCGTCCGCCAGTTGCTCGGCCGATCGCACCCCTCCCGCACGATGAACCCTCCCAGGAAGAGACGCCGCGACTCCACGTCCTCGTCGTTTACGCCCGTGTTTCCGATGAGCGGATAGGTCATGAGGACGATCTGCCCGCGGTACGACGGATCGGTCAGGATCTCCTGGTACCCTGTCATGCTCGTGTTGAATACGACCTCGCCCGACGCTTCTCCCGGGGCGCCGTAGGCTTCCCCCTCGAAGACCGAACCGTCCGCCAGGGCCAGGATCGCCGGGGGCCGCCTATCCATGGCCCCTCCGGTACACCGTCACGCCCCCCGCGAGCGTCCGTTCGACGCGGCCTATGACCGTCCATCCGTCGAACGGCGTATTTCTCGTCTTCCCGTGGAACAGCGAAGCGTCCACGCGGTATTCGGCGTCCAGGTCGACGAGCGCGAGATCGGCGGGCGAGCCGGGGGCCAGCCGGCCCCTGTCGAGTTTCATGATCTCGGCAGGGGCCTGCGTGAGTCTTCGTACCACATCCATCAACGGCATGACGCCCTCGCGCCACAGGACGAGCGAGAGCGGGAGAAGCGTCTCCAGGCCGACGATCCCGAACGGCGCCCGGTCGAACTCGACCTCCTTCTCGTCCGCCTGATGGGGGGCGTGATCGGTGCAGATCGCGTCGATCGTTCCGTCGGCCAGCCCCTCGCGGATGGCCTGGCGGTCCTGGGCCGACCGAAGAGGCGGATTCATCTTCGCGTTCGTGTTGTACCGCTCGACGGCCTCGTCGGTCAGGAGGAAATAATGCGGACAAGTCTCGGCCGTCACGCGCACGCCCCGGGCTTTCGCCTCGCGGAGGGCCCGGACCGCGCCGGCCGTGCTCACGTGGGCAACGTGGAGACGGGCCCCCGTCAGCTCGGCCAGGGCGATGTCCCGCCGGGCCATGACTTCCTCGGAGGCACCGGGAATGCCGCGAAGACCGAGCGCGCTCGCCGTCTTTCCCTCGTTCATCACGCCTCCCGCCGAGAGCCCCAGGTCTTCGCAATGGTTCACGACCGGAATGTCGAATATCCGGCTGTATTCCAGAACGCGCCGCATGACCGCGGGACTCCCGATCGGACGGCCGTCGTCGGAGACGGCCACGCATCCGCTGTCCACGAGCTCGCCGAGATCGGAAAGCCCCTCCCCCTCCGATCCCTTCGTCGCGGCGCCGATCGGAAACACGTTCACCGCGCCGCCGACCGACGCCCGCTCCAGGATGAACCGCGTCACGGCCCCGCAATCGTTCACCGGACGGGTGTTCGGCATACAGCAGACCGAGGTCACGCCCCCGGCGGCCGCCGCCCGCGTCCCCGAAGCGATCGTCTCCTTATACTCGAGTCCGGGCTCCCGGAGGTGAACGTGGACGTCCACGAGTCCGGGCAGGACGGCGAGACCCGCCGCCTCGATGACCTCATCGGCCGCCTCCGGCCGGATGACACCCGGTTCCTCTATTCCCAGGATGGTCCCGCCGTCCACCAGGAGATCGCGCGCCGCGTCCGTCCCGGACGCCGGATCGATGAGCCGCCCGCCCCGAACGAGGATCATGCGCTCGCTCCTCCCGCCACAAGATAAAGAACGGCCATCCGCACGGCCATGCCGTTGGCCACCTGGTTCAGGATGAGGGACGCCCGCGAATCGGCGACGTCCGGCGCGATCTCCACGCCCCGGTTGATCGGCCCGGGGTGCATGACGACCATTCTTCCGCCCGCGGCGTCGAGCCGCTCCCGCGTCAAGCCGTAAAGGACGGCGTACTCGTTCAGCGACGGGACGAATCCCGCGTTCTGCCGCTCCATTTGCATCCGAAGAGCGATCACGACGTCGGCTTCTTTCAATGCCTCCTCGATCCGGAACGTCACGTCGACGCCCCACTCCGCCAGCCCCGGCGGAAGGAGCGTCGGCGGACCGCAGACCACGACGGACGCTCCCATCGTCTTGAACGCCAGAATGTCCGACCGGGCCACGCGCGAATGCAGAACGTCGCCAACGATCGCCACACGGAGTCCCTCGACGCGGCCCAGCGCTTCCCGGATCGTGTAGAGATCGAGAAGCGCCTGGGTCGGATGCTCGTGCATCCCGTCGCCCGCGTTGATCACGCAGGCCGAAACGCTCCGCGCCAGAAGCTCCGCCGCGCCCGAACACGGATGACGGATGACGAGGATCTCCGCGGGCATCGCCTCGATCGTCCGCGCCGTGTCGATCAGCGTCTCTCCCTTCACCACGCTCGACGTCGACAGGCTGAAGTTCACGACATCGGCCGAGAGCCGCTTCCCCGCCAGCTCGAACGACGTCCGCGTCCGGGTCGACGGCTCGAAGAAGAGGTTCACAATCGTTTTCCCGCGGAGGGTCGGGACTTTCTTGATGTCCCGGTCCAGGACGGCCCGGAAGGTCCCGGCCGAATCGAGGATTTCCTCGATGTCGCCGCGCGAAAGGTCCCGGATGCCGAGGAGATGCGGGCCGCGGAAGCTCACGACGTCCCTTCCTCCTCCAGGATGACCACCCGGTCGCCCCCGCCCTCTTCCCGGAGCTGGACGTCCACTCGTTCCTTGAGGGCGGTGGGAACGTTTTTCCCCACGTAGTCCGCCCGTATCGGGAGGTCCCTGTGTCCCCGGTCGATGAGAACGGCGAGCTGGATCGAGCGCGGACGGCCGTAGTCGATCAGATGGTCGAGGGCGGCACGGATCGTCCGGCCGGTGAAGAGAACGTCGTCCACGAGGACGACGTCGTGCTCCTCGATCGATTCGGGAAGGATCGTCGGCCGGAGTTTTGACGAGATGGCGCGCCGCCCGAAGTCGTCGCGGTAGAGCGTCACGTCCATCTCGCCCAGCGGAACGGCCGCCCCTTCGTGCTTCCGGATCTTTTCCGCGAGCCGGCCGGCCAGGTGAACGCCCCCGGTCTGGATGCCGACCAGGACGAGGGTGTGGGTCCCCTTGTTCCGCTCGACGATTTCGTGAGCGATCCGCGAGAGCACGCGGTCGATCGCCGTCTCGTCCATGATCTCAGCCTTGACCCGCCGCTCGCTCATTCGACCTCCCGGAAGGCACAAAAAAACCTCCCCCCGGACTCCGGGAGGAGGTTTCGACGCGCATATGGAGTCTTGAGTGTCCGGTTGATGATCATCTCGGTTCCTTCCCGGCCTCACAGGGCCGGATTAAAGGATATGGGCTTCTTTTACTTCATTTTCCTCGCCGTTGTCAAGTGTACCGGCGTCCGTTACTTGCCCTGACGGCTTGAAATCCGGAAATCGTGTTTTCGAGGAAAGGCCGCGAAAAGATTGAGCGTCACGCTC
>MHEK01000110.1:0-311 GCA_001803795.1 Nitrospirae bacterium RBG_16_64_22 | reverse complement strand
CTTCGTATGGTCTCGTCCTTTTCCGTAACGACGGAGAGCGACGCCTCCTTCATCGCTTCCTCCATCTTCAGGTACCCGTAGTACATCTTCCCGTAAAGGTACCCGAGATGGATCCCGATTCCCAAGACGAGTACGAGCATGATGCCGCAGAACGTGACCTTGCCGGCGGATCGATCCATCCTCGGTCCTCCTACCGAACGCTGTGTCCGATTCTCTCCCACCGAACCCATCGGTCGGAGCCGTCCCACGACCAGTAGACCTCGAACGCTTTTCCGCGGATCTTCCCGTATGGAACGACACCCCAGTAGCGG
>MHEK01000109.1:9971-21012 GCA_001803795.1 Nitrospirae bacterium RBG_16_64_22 | reverse complement strand
GTCGATCCTGTAGGGCTTGGCCACAACGCCGCTGAAACCATGCTTACGGAAGTCAGCCATGACGGGATCTTCCGAGTACCCGCTGGAGACAATGACTTTGGCGGCGGGATTGATTTCGATCACCTTCCGCACGGCTTCCCTTCCGCCCATTCCGCCCCGCACCGTGAGGTCCATGATGACGGCGTCGAACGGCCGGCCCGACTCCGCGGCACTCGCGTAGAGGTCGACGGCCTCGCTACCCTCGGAGGCGACGGTCACCTCGCAGCCCAGGGACGCCAGGATATCTCTCGCGATGTTCCTGACGGCCTCTTCGTCCTCCATTACGAGGACTCGCGCATCTCGGGAGAGGCGGTTTCCCCGGGCCCCGGTACGGCTGGGAACGGGGATCTCCTTGATGGACGCGGGGATGTAGACGTGGAACGTCGTCCCCGCGCCGAGGCGGGACTCCACGGCGATGCATCCGCCGTGATTTCGGATCACGGAGTAGGCCGTGGCGAGACCCAGGCCGCTCCCCCGCTGTTTGGTCGTGAAATAGGGATCGAAGATCTTCTTCCTGTGCTCTTCGGGGATGCCGATGCCGCTGTCGGCCACGGAAATCCTTATGTATCCGCCCGGGGCGAGAGAAAGGCAAGGTTCGGCCTGTTCCGCGTTCACGACGGCGTTCTCACAGCGAATCCGGATCGTTCCGCCTTCGGGCATCGCCTGGTCCGCGTTGAGAACGAGGTTGTGGATGACCTGGCTGATCTGGCCTTCGTCGGCCTCCGCAGGCCAGAGGTCCGCGGAGACGGAAAGATCAAGCCGCGACATCGAGCCGCGAAGCGCGAACTCCGCCGAGTCGCCGACGATCTCCCCTATGGATGCCGGCTTCAGGATCGGGGCGCCGCCCTTAGCGAACGTGAGGAGCTGTTGGGTGAGGTCTCTGGCGCGGAGCGAGGCCTTCTCCGCCTCGGCGAGTCTCTTCGCGATCGGGGCGTTGTCCGGGGCGAGCGTCCTGGCGATAGAGATGTTCCCGAGGATCGCCGTAAGGATGTTGTTGAAGTCGTGCGCGATGCCGCCCGCCAGAATGCCCAGAGATTCCAGCTTGCTCGTCTTGAGGCGCTCGTCTTCCAGCCGCTTTCGGTCCGTGACGTCGCGGAGGTTTCCAAGGATGCCCTGGATCCTGGGGTCGTCCATGAAGTTGTGGCTGACGACTTCTACGTAGACCCACGATCCGTCGGCGTGACGGGCCCGGAACGGCTCCGAGACGGTAACGCCCGGCTCCTGAAGGGCCCGGATGAAGGAACTCCGTGCGTCCGGCATGTCTTCGGGATGAACCAAATCGAAAACGTTGCGGCCGATGAAAACTGCCGGAGGATAACCCAGGACGCGTTCCAGGGAAGCGTTCAGAAACCGGGCAATTCCGTCGGCGCTGACGATGAAGATGACGTCCTGGCTGTTCTCGACCAGGGCGCGGAAGCGCGCTTCGCTCTGGCGAAGCTCTTCCGCGGTCTGCCTCCGTTCCGTGACGGCCTCGGTGTGGACCATGACGTAGTCCGGAGGGACGAACGCATAGGTCACGAGGAAGTCGTTGTCCTCTCCCGTCGTGTAGCGGTACTTCATCTCGCGTTGGAAAGACGCCTTGTCCCGGAAGCACCGCGAGAAATCCTCCAGGATGTCCGGCCGGTTCTCGCGATAGAGGGCCGAGGCCGTCTTCCCGAGCAAGGCGCCGGCCTGCCCGTGCGTCGCCGCCGCGGCCGCATCGTTGAAATCCACCAGGACGAAGTCCTCCCCGGACCTCTGCCACGCGTACGTGGGGACCGGGATCCCCTTGAACAGAGCGTTCGTTCTTTCGCAGTCTTCGGCGCCCAGACCCTTGGGCGCAGTGTTCTCGGGGTATCCGGGGCGGTTCTTGGATGGTTTTGATTTTTCCGGGAGCTTGCGGAGGTTCCTTTCGCGACCGCTCAAGACCGTCTCCTTGCGGAAGGGGCGGGCCTAGTGCCTGCGGCCGTAGGCCGGAATCGAAGCCGGGAGGGGGTTGTCGATCGTACGATTTCTGGTGCCGAGGGACGGAATTGAACCGCCGACACGGGGATTTTCAGTCCCCTGCTCTACCAACTGAGCTACCTCGGCAATAGAAACGGAAAGCCCCGGTCGCGGCCGGGGTATCGAAATCTATCGAACCGGATAGGGGGAGTCAAGGGGTTTCTAGGAAACAAGAAATTGTAAATTGAAAATTGGAAATTGTAAATTGGAAATTGAGACGTCGGAAATAGAAACATTCGGCCTCCGCTAATTCCTAGCATCCGAACCCATTAATTACGGAACATCCTCCGCGGATGTGTAGGTTGGGTTAGGCGCGGTTTTTTGCGCCGTAACCCAACAAAACCATCTTGGCGAATATTCGGTTTGTTGGGTTACGCGATAAAGCCGCTAACCCAACCTACACGACTGGGAGGCATGAAATTCAAGAATTCAAAAATTGAAAATTGTAAATTGGAAATTGAAAGTTGGAAATCGGAAATCGAAACAATTGGCCTCCCCTGATCCCTAATCCGCCTCAACCAACTTTCCGTCTTTCAGTCTCAGGCACCGGTGGGCCGTGCGGGCGAGAGTCTCGTTGTGCGTGACGATGACGAACGTTGTCCCGCTCGCGCGGTTGATCTTCAGGATGAGATCGTGGATCTCCTGGCCGGTGGCCGAGTCCAGGTTTCCCGTCGGCTCGTCGGCCAGGACGATCTCGGGGTCCAGGAAGAGCGCGCGGGCCAGGGCCACCCGCTGTTGTTCCCCGCCCGAGAGCTGGCCCGGGCGGTGATGCCCCCGGTCGGCCAGCCCAAGCTCCGCCAGGAGGACTCCCGCTTTCTCCTTGTCGCCCGCCTGTTCTCCCCGGATCCAGCCGGGCATGAGGACGTTCTCAATGGCCGTGAATTCGGGAAGAAGGTGATGGAACTGGAAGACAAAGCCGACGCGCGTGTTCCGGTAGTCGGCCAGCTCTTCCTCCGATCTCGAGAAGAGGTCGTTTCCCCGATAGGCGATGTTTCCGGACGTGGGACGGTCCAGTCCGCCGAGGATGTGGAGAAGCGTGCTTTTCCCCGCGCCCGAGACGCCGACGATCGAGATGAACTCCCCCGGCGAGAGGGTCAGGTCGACTCCGCGGAGAACGTGGAGCGCTTCGGCGCCCGACGGAAACGACTTGCAGAGGGCGCGGGTCTCGAGAATGGGCGGAACGGATGCGCCGGCGTTCATTCGTACCGGAGCGCTTCGACGGGGTCGAGGCGGGACGCGCGCCATGAGGGGTGGATGGTCGCGGCAAACGAGATCGCCATTGCGGCCGCCGCGATGAGGACGACGTCTCCCGCCCTGAGGAGGACGGGGAAGTGAGAGATGTAATAGATGTCGGCCGGGAGCGTGATGATCTGGTACTTCGCGAGAATGTAGCAGGAGAGCGAGCCCGTGACGACCCCGATGGCCGTTCCGACGGCGCCGATGACCGCGCCGATGCCCAGGAAGATCGACCGGATCATGCCCCTCGTGGCTCCCATGGCGGCGAGAATGGCGATCTCCCGCTGTTTCTCCGCGACAAGCATCGTGGCGGTCGCGATGATGTTGAACGCCGCGACGACGATGATGAGCGTCAGGATGATGAACATGACGATCTTCTCCAGCTTCAGCGCGGAGAATAGGTTCCGGTTCATCTGCATCCAGTCCCTCGCGTAGACGTTCGGCCCGAGCGCGTCCTGGACGGCCTTCGCGGTTTCGTCGGCGCGGTCGATGTCGGCCACGCGCAGTTCGAGTCCGGTCACCCGGTCCTCCATCTTGAAGAAGGACTGGGCCTCGCGGATGTGGAGGAACGCGAGTGTCGAATCGTACTCGAACATCCCGACGTCGAAAATCCCGACGACGTCGAAGATCTTCATCCTCGGGATCTGCATCCCGAGAGGGCCGGGCGTTCCCATGGGAGAGATCATCGTGACGGGGTCTCCGATGAAGACTCCCAGGCGGGCGGCAAGCTCTTTCCCGAGAATGATGCCGGGCCGGGCGGGCGGCTTCGATCCCGGCAAAAGGTTCTCCAGGCGCCCCTGGGCCATCTTCCGGCCGATCTCCGTGACCTGGACCTCCGTGGAAGGATCGATCCCGCGCGCCACGACCCCGGCGACCCGGTCGCCGGCCGAGAGCATGACCTGCGAGAGAACGAAAGGCGTCACGCCCGTCACGCCCGGGACAGTCCGCGCCTTTTCGGCCGTCCGTCCGGCTTCCGGGAGACCGGGCGCGAACGGGAGGATCACGGCGTGGGACGTGACGCCGAGGATCTTCCGCCGCATGTCCTCCTGGAAGCCGGTCATGACGGCGATGACGACGATGAGCGCCCATACGCCGACGGCCACGCCGGCCGTGGAGACGACCGTGTTGACCGAGAGCCCGAAACGCTGGATCAGGAGAAGGATGAGGGCGAGGAGCAGCCAGACGCCGAGGGCAACGAGGAGGACGGAAACCAGGGCTTGGGGGGAGAAGGCGGCCGCGGCGGGATCGTCCCGCAGGAATGTCCGAAGAAGGATGCCGAGCGTTCCCAGCCCGAGCGACGCGCCCGCGGTCCCGATGAGGGCCGTTGCCGAGAACGGCTTCGTGCGGCCGGGGGCCAGGTAGCGGAGCGCGACGCGGATGGAAAAGGGGAGCTTCATGTCCTTTCGGGGCGCATGTGGGGGAAGAGGATGACGTCCCGGATGGAAGGGGAATCGGTGAGGAGCATGACGAGCCGGTCGATCCCGATCCCCGCGCCGGCGGCGGGGGGCATCCCGTACTCGAGCGCCCGGAGGAAGTCTTCGTCCACGAGGTGGGCCTCTTCGTCGCCAGCCGCGCGGAGGGCGGCCTGCTGTTCGAACCTGCCGCGCTGGTCGAGCGGGTCGTTCAGCTCCGAGAAGGCGTTGGCGAGCTCCCGCCCGTTGATGAAGAGCTCGAACCGCTCCGTAAGCTCCGGCGCGTCGGGACGCCGCTTGGCGAGAGGGGAGATGTCGGTCGGGTAGTCGGTGACGAAGGTCGGATTGACGAGCTTGGGCTCCACGAGCCCCTCGAACAGCTCGTTCATGGCCTTGCCGAGGGAGAGACCCGGTTCCGGGGGCTTGCCCAGCCGCTTTTCAACCGCCCGGCAGACGCCGGCGAGATCGGCCAGCTCCCCGGCCGGGACGCCGCCGATCTTCTCGATCGACTCCGCGAAGCCGATCCGCGTCCAGGGGGGGGAGAAGTCGATCTGGGTTCCCTCGACCGCGAGGGAGAGCGTTCCGCACACGGTCGTCGCGACGCCCACGATCATCTCCTCGATGAAGGCCATCATGTCCCGGAAGTCGGCGTAGGCCATGTAGAACTCAAGCATCGTGAATTCGGGATTGTGGCGGGTAGAGATTCCTTCGTTGCGGAAGTTCCGGTTGATCTCGTAGACGCGGTCGAATCCGCCGACGAGGAGGCGCTTCAGGTAGAGCTCCGGGGCGATCCGGAGGTAGAGGTCGATCCCGAGTGCGTTGTGGTGCGTGACGAACGGGCGGGCCGTGGCGCCCCCCGGGACGGCCTGCATCATCGGGGTCTCCACCTCGAGGAAGCCGTGGCCGTCGAGGTATTCGCGGATGGTCTGGATGACGCGGGTACGTTTGACGAAAACCTCGCGGACGCCGGGGTTGACGATCAGGTCGACGTACCTCTGGCGGTAGCGCGTCTCGACGTCGGTCAGGCCGTGCCACTTCTCCGGAAGGGGACGGAGCGACTTGGCCAGGAGTTCGACGCCGGAGAGATGGACCGTCAGCTCGCCGGTCTTTGTCTTGAACAGATGGCCGTCCACGCCCACGATGTCTCCCAGGTCCATCTTCACGAACCGGGAGTAGGCCTCTTCCCCGAGGTCGTCCTTCTTGGCGAAGATCTGGATCTTGTCCGTCGCGTCCAGGACGTGGGCGAACGTCGCCTTGCCGAAAGAGCGGAGAGCGACGAGGCGTCCGGCCAGACGGACGTGGATTGGGGACGACTCGAACCGGTCGCCGGGAAGGGACCCGTACGCGCCGTGAAGAGACGATGCCTTGTCGGGGGCGTCGAAACGCCCGCCGTACGGCTCGATGCCCGCGGTCCGGAGATCGGCGAGCTTCTTCAGCCGCTGGCGGACCAGGTCGTTGATGTCTTCCATGGTTCAGGAATCTCGGGTTTTGCGGGGGGCCCCGGAAGCGGGGCGGACCTCGCGGGATAAGGGCGCGAAGGTGGCGAATTATACGTTCGATGCGCCGGACGGGTCAAGCTGGGGTGTTGGCTGGGGTGTTTGCCGGCGTGTTGGCCGGCGTTGGTCGGCGCTCGTCGTCCGGTTGTCCGGTTTTGAACCGCAAAGTGCGCCTCAATCCCCGCCCCTTGAGGCGGGGTCAAGGCGCACGAATGCCAGGACTTTCCCCGATTTTTCCCTTCCCCCTCAGGGGGAAGGACAGGATGGGGGTGGGTTTCTTCACCGTTCTGTCGAACCCCATCCCCGCCCCACCCCTCCCCTTGAAGGGGAGGGAAGCAGGCCGCACGTGCGGGAAAATGGCGCTGGAACACGGAAACACCCGAACCATGACCCATGGGCACCGACGAATCCCTTGCGGTCTCCACGATGAGCCGTCCGACGCAAGGCCCTTCCTCATACCTTGAAGAGTTCCCCCAAGAAATCGGTGTTCCACTTCAAGAACCGAAAAACAAACAACCCCTCAATCACTTACCCCAAGAACCCCCTGAATCCTGGGGAAAGTCCTGGCACGAATGCAAATAACGAAAAGTACCTTGGAGGTCGGAGAATCCCCGCCTTACAAGGCGGGGATTCTCAATTCCTCCCGGCGGGCGTCCTTGCGGATCAAGGCGTCGACGGCGGCCAGGAAGGCGCCGGCCTTGTGCTGGATCTCGTGGAACTCCTTGTCCGGGTCGGAATCGGCGACGATTCCCGCGCCCACGGAGAAGGAGATCCGGTCCCGCGTCACGTCCGCCGAGCGGATGAGGATGTTGAAGTCGGCGTCGCCGGAGGTCGAGACGTATCCAAGTGACCCCGTGTAGATGTCCCGGGGCCGTCCTTCGATTTCGGCGATGATCTCGCGGCAGCGGATTTTGGGGACGCCGGTGATCGTCCCGCCGGGGAAGAGGGCGCCCAAGGCGTCGAGCGCGTCGCGGTCCGGTCGGAGGATGCCGCGGACGTTCGAGACGATATGATGGACGTGGGAGTAGCTCTCGCAGGCCATGAACTCGTTCACGTGGACGCTCCCTGTCCGACAGACGCGCCCGAGGTCGTTCCTCGCAAGGTCCACGAGCATGACGTGCTCCGCCCTTTCTTTCTCGGAGAGGAAAAGCTCCCGGGCAAGGGACCGGTCCGCCTCCTCGGTGACGCCGCGCGGCCGCGTTCCGGCGATCGGACGCGCCTCGACTTCAGTCCCCGAGACCCGGAACAGCCGTTCCGGCGAGTTGCTGACGATCGTCCGCTCCGGCGTCGCGAACAGGGCGCCGAAGGGGGAGGGATTGATCGTCCGGAGGGACGCGTACAAGGAGACGGGATCGAACCCATTGTGGGCGATGACGTATCGGTTGGAGATGTTGGCCTGGTAGATGTCGCCGGCGGCGATGTAAGACTTGACGGCGAGGACCTGCCGGACGTACCGCTCCCTTTCCGGGTGATGAAGTATCTCCATGACGCACGGGTTGGGGGAGAGCCGATCGCCGGGCGCCGTTGCGGAAAGGACGGAAACGTCTTCGAGGAGCGCCCTCTCCGCCTGGTCGAACGCGCGGGCGGGGTCGGCAAGGCGCGCCGGTCCCTCCGGACCGACCCAGGGATTGGCGATCGCCCAGGCGCGGCCGGCCTTGTGGTCGATCGCGACGAGCCTGTCCACGAGCAGGAACTCGGCGAGGGGCCGGCCGGAGTCCGCGGGAGAAAGGATCCGCCGCAGAGGTTCGATCAGATGTCCGAACTCGTAGGCTAGGTATCCCACGACCCCGCCGACAAATGGAGGGAGGATTCCGTCCAGGTCGCCGGTGCGGAGGAGGGACCTGCGGAGCAGACCGTCCAGCGGGCCGACCGTCCGGGAACGGGCGCCCGACGGAGACACCGTATCGATCGTCCCGTCGGCGTTCAGGACGATCCGCGCGAACGGCCCGAGGCCGACGTACGAATGCCTCGACGCCTCGTGGGCGGTCTGGCTCTCGAGAAGGAACGACGTCCTCGGGAAACCCGCCGCCCGCGCGGCGGACAGGGGATCGGCGGGAACCGCAGTCTCCCGGACGAGGGGAAGCGGGCGGCCGAGTCTTGCGCTTCGGATGAATTCCCCGCGGGAGATCAAGGTCTCATCGCCCATTCTCAGATGGCTCAGCTGGCTCCGCTGGCTCAGCGCGCGGCCGGGGCTCCGATTCCCCGGCTTCCCGGCTTCGTCGCGGGGATTCCGCCGCGGCACAGGGGGCAGTCGGCCTCGGCGTAGGCCGGGATTTCGAGGCTCGCGAGAGAGAAAAGGGGGACGTCCATGACGGCCTTCCCGCCGCTCCGGTCGATGATCGCGGCGGCGCCGCCGACGACGGCCCCCAGCTCCCGGACGACGCCGATCGTCTCGTTCGTCGAGAGCCCCGTCGTGATGATGTCCTCCACGACGAGGACCTTTTCCCCCGGCGTGAGCTCGAAGCCCCTTCGGAGGGTGAACCTTCCTTCCACCCTCTCCACGAAGAGCGCGCGTACGCCAAGGCCCCTCGCGACCTCCTGAGCAACGACGATCCCGCCCAGGGCGGGCGCCACGACGGCCCGGACGCCGAGGCCCTCGGCCTTCGCCGCGATCTCGCGCCCGAGCCACGTTGCCTCGTCCGGCCATTGCAGGACGCGCGCGCTCTGGAGGTACCGGGGTGAGTGGAGGCCGGACGAAAGGACGAAATGCCCGTTCAGGAGCGCGCCCGTCCGCTCGTAGAGGGCCAGGACCTGTTCGGCGAGCGTCATGGGCGGCGGGTCTCCTGGAGGGCGCGGCCGCCGTGCTTCTCGATTGAGGAGACGATCGCTTCGGCCGCCGCCGCGGGATCGGTGGCCCCAGTGATCGGGCGTCCGATCACGAGATAGTCGGCCCCGTCCGAAAGCGCTTGGGCCGGCTCGGCCGTTCTCTTCTGGTCGTGCGATTCACTGCCCGCCGGCCGGATCCCCGGCGAGACGATCACGAACTTTGGCCCGCACGACTCGCGGATGAGGCGGATCTCGTTCGGGGACGCCACGACCCCGTCGAGACCGGCCCCCTGCGCGAGGTTGGCCAGATGGCGGACCTGCTCGTCGAGGTTCCGAGATACGCCCAGATCGCGGATCAGCTCGAGCTGCGTCAGGCTGGTCAGAACGGTCACGGCCACGATGATCGGCGGAGGCGTCCGATGGGCTACGGCGTACTCGAAGGCGGCTTCCTTGCATCGCATCATCATCTCGCGGCCTCCCGCGGCGTGGACCGTCATCATCCAGACGCCAAGGCGCGTGGCTTCGCGGGCGCTCTTCGCCACGGTCGCGGGGATGTCGTGATACTTGAGGTCGAGGAAGATCCGGCCGGCTTTCCCGCTGATATGATGGATCGCCTTCGGTCCGTGGGCCGTGAAGAGCTGATGGCCGACCTTGAATCCTCCGACGACGTCGTGGAGGCGGTCCACCAGGTCGTCGGCCTCCTTGAGCGTCTGGACGTCCAGCGCGACGAGGATGCGATCCCGCGCGCGGCGCGGGGGAGGAGGGACGGTCCGCGCTCGCTCCTTTTCCGCCCGGCCCTGACCGGGCGGAAAAGGAGCGGGCGGGTGATGAGGCTTCTTTTTCACAGGCGCGTCATCTCCATGATTGAGGAGTTGACGACGTAGATTCGTTCGTTGTTCCCCTCCGGATCGGCCGGGGAGAGCATGAATCCAGGAATGCGGGGGTCCGGCTTGGAGATGTGAAATCCCTTGGGCCAGGGGAGGGGGCTCTCCAGGAAGCCGGTGAGGACTTCACCGTCATGGAACCTCACCAGCAGGCGCATCCCCGGCGGATTCCGGGTTGTGAACGCCTTGCTCTTGTGATGTTGCCTGTCGCCCTGGAGGGACCGGACGAAGTAGATGGCCTTGAGCGTGTCCAGCGGCAGTTCCGTGGGCGCCGCCGACCCGGCCTGCTGGAGCAGGACGCTGTTCCGATCCGGCTCGAACGAGATCAAGGACCCCTTCACGACGGTTCCGTCCTTGAGTTTGGCGACGATCGGCTGGGAGGGCGGGTTCGGGTCCATGGCATCTTCTCCGGGAGAGATTTTACCCAAGTAAGGCGCGGGGTTCAAGAACGGATGTCGGCGCCCGGTTCTTACGCGGAACCTGAAGGGCCGGGATGGAAAGAAGCATGGTATCATCCTAACAAAAGCAGTTGAACCGCGGAGCACGCAGAGAACGCAAAGAAGTGCCAGGGATTGGAAGACACATCGACCTCTTCGTTCTCTGCACCAGGCAGGTGAGCATCAAAGCCGCCCGAAAAGGTATTCCTCGGCGGACTCCGCGTCCTCTGCGGTGAGTGAACTGCGGTTATTGGGATCATCTAAGCGCGGGATGTTCGGCGCGCCGACAGGCGAAGGAGGGAATTGCATGGCGGAAATATGGTTGTCGTTCAAGGAGATCCTCGGTCCGTGGGCGATCCCGGCGGCAGGGGCCCTGGTCGTCCTGTTCATTGTGATGGTCCGGGGGATCCTGGCGGAGCCGGGGAGAGCGTTCCGCTGGCTGGTGCTCGCCGCGCTGGTAGCCGGCGTTGCGTACGTGGGATGGATACTGAGTATCGCCGGGAAAGAGGCGGGGAAGGCGTACCACCAGGACCGCACGATCGGCGTCAGGTAGAACGGAATCGTAGGCGCGGGACCGGCGAAGCCGAAAGGCGCGGCGGAGGGGAGGATGTGACAGTGTCTTCGGCGGCGGCGGATGTCTCCGTCTGGCTCGAATCGGCCCGGGCGATGGCGGCCGATGCCGGGAAGATCCTGATGAACCGGTTCGGCGGCCCATGCCGGACCGAACGGAAAGGCGTGGTCGATCTCGTAACCGAGGCCGATCGCGCGTCCGAGTCATTTCTTCTCGG
>MHEK01000109.1:0-9870 GCA_001803795.1 Nitrospirae bacterium RBG_16_64_22 | reverse complement strand
GCCCCGCTTTGGATCGTCGACCCGCTCGATGGGACGACGAACTTCGCCCACGGCTTCCCATGGTTCTGCGTCTCGATCGGCGTGGCGGTGAGGGGGGAGGTGGTCGCCGGCGTCGTGCACGATCCTCTGCGCGGGGAGACGTTCGAGGCGGCGAAGGATGGCGGTGCGTGGTTGAATGGCGCGCGCCTGTCCGTCTCCTCCGTCGGGTCTCTGGACGAATCCCTTCTCGTGACCGGGTTTGCCTACGATATCCGGACAAATCCAGAGACGAATCTCGACGCCTTCGCCAAGTTCGCTCTCCGGTGTCAGGGGGTCCGCCGAACAGGATCGGCGGCGCTCGATCTGTGCGCCGTGGCGGCGGGGCGCGCGGACGGGTTCTGGGAGCTGAGGCTCAAGCCGTGGGACACGGCGGCCGGCTGGCTGATCGTCCGGGAGGCGGGAGGGCGCGTGACGGACGGCATGGGAGGTCCGTTCCACCTCGCCGCTCCGGTCATCGTGGCGAGCAACTCGCTCATTCATGGAGAGATGATTGAGACGCTGAGAGACGGTGAATCGGTGAATGGGTGAATCGGTGAATCGGCTAACAGCCGGGCTGAGGGACCGCCGGAACCAGTCGGCCACTGAGGCACAGAGGATGGTTTTTCGGGGTCGCAAAGACAAACCCCCTTGGGTGTCTCCGTGTCTCCGTGCCTCTGTGGCGATTCCAGGGGACTCTCCGGCCGCCTAACTGCCCACTACGCCCCCGCCGGCCGCGGACGTCTTGACCGAGGCCGCCAGGTAGGCATCGATGAGGGGCTGGATGTCGCCGTCTAGGACGGCGGTGACGTTTCCGATCTCGTATCCCGTCCGGAGGTCCTTCACGAGCTGGTAAGGCTGGAGGACGTAGGAGCGGATCTGGCTCCCCCAGGCGATGTCCTTCTTTTCCTTTTCCAGGACCGCGAGTTTCTCCTCCTGCTCCCGCTGTTTCATCTCGTAGAGCCTCGCCTTGAGGACCTTCATGGCGAAGGCGCGGTTCTTGAGTTGCGACCGTTCGTTCTGGCAGGTGACGACGATCCCCGTCGGGATGTGCGTGATCCGGACGGCGGAGCTTGTCTTGTTGACGTGCTGGCCGCCCGCGCCGCTCGCCCGGAAGGTGTCGACCCGGAGGTCCGCCTCGTTGATGTCCACCGCGATGTTCTCGTCCAGATCGGGGTAGACGAAGACGGAGGCGAACGAGGTGTGGCGCCGCTTGTTGGCGTCGAAGGGGGAGATCCGGACGAGGCGGTGAACGCCGACTTCCGCCTTGAGGTAGCCGTAGGCGAAAGGGCCGCTCGCCGTGAACGTCGCGCTCTTGATGCCCGCCTCGTCGCCCGCCTGGAGGTCCATGACCTCCGTCTTGAACCCCTGGCGTTCGGCCCACCGGAGGTACATCCGGAGGAGCATCTGGGCCCAGTCCTGGCTCTCCGTTCCGCCCGCGCCGGGATGGATCGTGACGATCGCGTTTGTGTCGTCGTGCTCGCCGCGCATGAGGGCCGCGCGCTCGAGGGGCACGAGCTTGTCGCCCAGGTCCCTGAGACCGCGCTGGATCTCCGGGAGGAACGATTCGTCGTCTGCCTCGACGGCCAGCTCGACGGCCGCCGAGATGTCGCCGAGGGCCTTCTCGAGCGTGCTCCAGCGGGCGAGCGATTCCGAAAGGCGGGTCTTCTCCTTCAGAAGGGTCTGGGCCTTGGCCGCGTCGTTCCAGAAATCGTGCGCCTCCATCACGCGCTCGATCTCCGCGACGCGGGCCGCGGCGTGGTCCAGGTCAAAGATACCTCCTGAGCTCGCCGAGTTTCTCCCGGCAGCTCTCAAGAGTTCGTTTCTCATCGTCCAGAATCATTCAAGTCTCCTCTTTTTCTTCCCTTTTTCTCCCCTGCCAGGCCTTCTCCAGGCCGCGATCATCAATGCGAGCGCGGCGGCCGATGACGCTTGGGCGAAGAGATTGCCCCACCGCGAGTAGAAGGTCCCCGCCTCCTTCGGTGCGATGACCGTCTGCGCGTGGACCCACGGCTCGAACAGAGGTCCCGACCCAAGCACGCGGCCGTGCCCGTCGACGGCTCCCGAGATGCCTGTGTTGGCGGCCCGGATCAGCGGGACGCCGTTCTCGACCGCCCGGAAGGCGGCCATGGCGAAGTGTTGGTACGGCGCCCCAGTTCGGCCGAACCAGGCGTCGTTCGTGACCGTGACGAGGACGCGCGCTCCCGATGCGACGAAGCGGCGGGCCTGGTCGGGGAAGATGACCTCGTAGCAGATGAGCGTCCCCAGGGGCACGCCCGCCCCCCGCATCACTGTGTATTCCCGCCCCTCCCGGAAGTCGCCGATGGCCGTGACCATCTTTTCGAGGAAGGGAAAGAGCGGCTTGAGCGGGACGTACTCCCCGTACGGAACCAGATGCATCTTATCATAACGCGGCCCGGCGGAGCCATCGGACGCAAGGAGGATCACGCTGTTGTGGAGGACGGGGCGTCCAGCCATGGCGGGATCGACCGTGGGCGTGCCGAAGAGAAGCGGCAGGCCCAGCGCGGCCTGGAAGTGGCGGAGCTCGCCGGTCCGGGCGATGTCGTAGCCGAAATGGAAGGGCGTCGCCGTCTCGGGCCAGAGAATGAGCCGGAAGCCTTGAGGAGCGTCTTTCAAGCGGCCGGCCGCCTCCCGCGTGAGCTGCTTGTAGGTTTCGAAGACCTCCATCTGATACCGCGGATTCCACTTCTTCGACTGGTCGATGTTTCCCTGGACGATGGCGGCGTGAAGAGCGTCTCCGTCCGCGGCCGGTCGGCCCATCTCCCAGGCCCCGTAAAGAGAGAGGACCGCGGCCGCCAGAAGGGGAGGAGCGGCTGCCGCGATCCGCGTCCATTTCTCTTCGGTCGACGCGAGCGCAGACGCCAGACCCGCATTCCCCCATGCGACCAGGAACGAGACTCCGTAGACGCCGGTGAACGCGGCGAACTGAATCAGTGGGAGGAAGGGCAGTTGGGAGTATCCGAGCAGCATCCAGGGGAAGCCGGTGAAGAGGTGGGTCCTCAGGTATTCGAGGGCCGTCCACGACGCCGCCAGTCCGGCGGCCTGGATGGCCGCGGGATAGGGTTCGACGATCCTTGCGAAAGCGGCCCACGCTCCGGTGAAGAGACCGAGATAGGCGCTGAGCAGGATCCAGGCGCCAATGCCGACGGGAAGCGGAAGGCGGCCGTACTCGACGATCGTCGCGACGATCCAGGAAATCGTGAAGATGAAGGCGGCCGTGCCGGCGGTCCATCCGACGAGGAAAGCCCGCCGAGCCGTGAGGCCCCGGACGGCGAGAAGGACGGGGATAAGGGCGATCCATGCAAGCGGCGCGAGCGAAGGGCGAGGGAAACTCGCGGCCAGGAGAAGCCCGGACGAGAGAGCGGCCAGCGGCCGGTAGACGCGGGGATCTTGCAGGCGGAACCGGAGGCGGCCCGCCGTCTCAGGGCTGGGGTTCAACGCGGTGCTTTTCCATCCACTTGAGGATCTGGTTTGCCGCCGGCTCGCTCGCGCCGGCGGCCGAAACCGGCGGGGCTGGCGTCCGGGCAGGGGGAGGAGCGGGGGCCTGCCGGAGCGGCCGGGCGGCCGGGGACCGCTCGGCGCGCGGCTCGCTTCGGACGGCCGGCGCCGCCGTGATCTTGGGCTGGGCCCGCGGGACGGACGGGCTCTTCCCCCGCGCGAGGATTGAAGAGACGGCGTGGCGATAGATCAGCACCGTCCGGTCTCCGGGAGGCTGAGACATGATGAGGAGGTAAGCGTCGTACTTCTTGAGCTTGCCCGAGAGACGCGTTCCGTTGTGAAGCGTGACGGTGAGCGGGGTCCGGGCGGCGACGTATCGGTCAAACGCGGGATTGGCTGAGTCTTGATCCATCGGCGGTTCCTCGCTGGGGAGCGGCGCTGACCGATTGAAGCGAGGCCACGCCGTGTTTGTAAAGGAGCGTGGGAAGCTTCTGCCGCCGCTCCCGAATGAGGAGGGTGTAGTTGTCGTAGTCGATCAGCGTCCCGATGACGACCTGCTTCGAGACGAGGTGGAGCACGAGGGAGGTCTTCTTCTCCAGATAGCGCGCGAGGACCAGGTGCTGAAGATCGGTCCGGGAAGGGGGACCTTCCGGGCGGGCCGGACGCGGAAGAGAGGGGCCTCCTTCATCGCCGGCGTTTGCCCGGACCATCATCACGTCGTGCTTGGGGAGGGAGACCTCTCCATCGCCGGTCTCGATGACGATTTCGTGGCGCCCGACGGAGCGGACCCGGCCTTGCCAGCGGACAAGGCTTCCGATCTGCACGTCGACGGGGACGTCTCCTCGCACGAGGGCGTCGAACCAGTACGTCTCGACTTTGTTGCGGACGATCGCTTCAGTTGTTGCCGGCACGGGCGGGATGATACCCGTTCCGATCAGACTTGGCAAGGCGAATGGCAAGGCGAATGGCGGGTTGCGGAGAGAGACGATGGAAATTGAAAGAATTGTAAATTGGAAATTGTAAATTGAAAATTGTAAAAGTAAGGTTAAAGGTCCGATGTCCGTTTTCCGTTTTCCAATTTACAATTTCCAATAGCATTTTCCTCAGCCCTTTTCCGCGGGAGGCGCGTGCAGGGGACAGGGCTCCGTGGGAATGCGGGCCGGCGCGAAAAGCTCCCGGACCTTCGCCGGACAGCCGGGACGCGCGAGCTTTCCGGACGCAGGGTCGATCTCGGCCGCCACGAGGTTCGCCGCGACGGGGAACGGCTCCTTGGGATGGTCCTTGAGCGCCTCCTTCATGACGGCCATCCAGATCGGAAGAGCGGCCCGCGCGCCGGTCTCCTTCGGCCCGAGGGGGCGGTGGTCGTCGTATCCCACCCAGACGCCGACGATGATCCGCGGCGAGAAACCGATGAACCACGCGTCCCGGAAGTCGTTCGTCGTTCCCGTCTTGCCGGCCAGCGGATGCCCGAGCGACTTGGCCTGGTAGCCCGTCCCGGACTGGACGACGCCCTCGAGCAGGGAGACCATCTGGCCGGCCAGCTCCGGCGAGAGGACCTCTTCGAGCGCGGCCTCCCGCTCCTCGACGAGGCGGCCCCGCGTGTCCGCGATCCGGAGAACCGCCCTGGGCTCGACGCGTATGCCCTGGTTCGCGAAGACGCCGTAGGCCGTGACCATGTCGATCAGCGTGACGTCCGATGCGCCGAGGGCGAGCGGAAGATACGGCTGGAGCGGCGTTCGGATGCCGAGCTTCCGGGCCGTCTCTATCGCGCTCGGGATTCCCACCCGGTCCAACAGCTTGATCGCCACGACGTTCACCGATTTGGCGAGGGCCCGCCGGAGCGACATCGGCCCCTCGTGCGTCCCTGAGTAGTTCGTCGGGACCCAGGTCTTCCCCGGAGCGCCGGGGTACGAGACCGGCTCGTCCACGACGATGTCGGAGGGCGAGAAGCCGCGGGCGAGGGCGGCCGTATAGACGATCGGCTTGAAGGCGGAGCCCGGCTGGCGGAGCGCCTGGACGGCCCGGTTGAACTGCGAGTCGCCGAAGTCCCGTCCCCCGACCATCGCGAGGATCCGCCCGGTTCCCGTCTCCATGGCCAGGACGGCCCCCTGAATCGGAGGGGCCTTCGCCCGCGCGCGCGAAGACGCGAGGCGCTTCTCGATCTCCTCGAGCCCCTTCGTGAGGGCCTCTTCGGCCTTCGCCTGGAGGTCGAGGCGCAGCGACGTGTGGACGTGGAGCCCGCCCGTGTACGTTCGCTCGCCGTAGACCTTGTCCAGCTCCCGGCGGACCTGCTCGACGTAATAGGCGGCCCGCCCGGTCGACTCGCGGTACGGATGCTCGGGGAGGGGCTTCCCCGCGGCCTCCTTCTCCTCCTCCGGCGAGATCATTCCGGACTCCCGCATCCTCTTGAGGACGGTGGCGCGGCGCTGGCGGGCGCGGTCCGGATGGCGGAACGGGGAGAACGTGTTGGGGGCCTTGGGAAGACCGGCTATGAGCGCCGCCTCGGCTAGGTCCAGGTCTCGGACCGTCTTGCCGAAGTAGGTCCGGGCGGCGGCCTCCACGCCGTAGGCGCCGGCCCCCATGTAGACCTGGTTCAGGTAGAGACCGAGGATCTCGTCCTTCGTGTAGCGCTTTTCGACCTGGAGGGAGAGCATCGCCTCCCGGACCTTCCGTTGCAGGCTTTTTTCCGGCGTGAGGAAGAGCCTCTTCGCGAGCTGTTGGGTGATCGTGCTGCCGCCCTCGACGACGCGGCCGGCGCGGAAGTTCTTCCATCCCGCGCGGACGATCGCCCGGGGATCGACTCCATAGTGCTCGTAGAACCGGGCATCCTCGATCGCCAGGACGGCATCGGTGAGAACCCTGGGGACCACGGCGAACGGGACGACGATCCGGCGTTCCAGGTAGAACTCGGCGACCGGCGTTCCGTCGGCGGCGAAGACGCGGGACAGCTCCGAGGGGTGGTACTCCTCGAGGGCCTGGACCTGCGGGATCTCCTCCTGCTTCGTGAGCCAGAGTCCGCCGAAGACGCCGGCCCCGGCGGCGGTAAGGGCCATGAGAGCGAGAGCGAGGTACTTGAAGAATCGGACCATCACACGCGATTGTATCGGCAACGACGGCGAAACGCAAAGGCCGGATGGGAGCGGACGAGACGCCGGACAGAACGTCGTTGTTCCCGAACTAAGAACGCGCTAGAATTTGAGAGAGCCTATCGATGAAAATCAGGGCCATTCATACGGAAATTGACTATCGTGCCGCGCTCGCGGAGATCGAGCGTCTTCTTGACGCGGAGCCCGGGACGCCGGACGGGGACCGGCTTGATGTGCTGACGACGCTTGTGGAAGCCTACGAAGAGAGGCACCATCCCATCGGGTTTCCGGACCCGGTGGAAGCCATCCTTTATTACTTGGAAAGCCGTGGGCTCACCCGGAAGGATCTGGAGTCCTACATCGGCGGCCGAGCAAAGGTCTCCGAAGCGCTCAACCGCAAACGCCCCCTTTCCATCGAAATGATCCGCCGCCTCCACAAGGGCTTGGGCGTCCCCGCCGAGATCCTCATTCAACCGTACCGTCTCCGGGCGGCGTGAGAGGCCGAAGGAGCGGCCGGGCCGGGGCCTTGAACCGCGCAGTGCGCCGCAATCCCCGCCCTTTGGGGCGGGGTCAAGGCGCACGAATGCAAATACCTCCAAGCACCTTGGAGGGCGAAGAATCCCCGCCTTCCAAGGCGGGGTTCTTCAACCGGGTTGGAGTAGAAGGGCCTGGGCGCGGCGGTGCGGAAAATCTGCTTATCCTTGCAACGTCCCGTCCGTCGTCCGCAAGGGGGAGGCACGGCGGGGGCGGAAAATGGAAAGCGCCCGCCGGTCCCGCTCCATTTCGGTGGTTGGGCTGGATAAATAGGCCTTGCGCGCCACTTAAAGTAGCGCAATAAGCAAATCGCGCCACAACGGGGAGATCTTTATATTGACAACACTTACTAGAAAGTAATACTATTCGGAAAAGTAATGCATATTGAAAAAGTAAGGAGAGATGAGATGACGACCGCGGCGGTCAAGATTACGCGCAAGGGGCAGGTGACGATCCCCAAGGAGATCCGGGAAAAACTGAAGGCCAGCGCCGTCTATTTCGAAGTGGCGGATGATATTGTCATGGTGAGACCGGTGCGGGACACGGCCGGTTCGCTGAGAGAGTACGCGGGAGAGGGAAAGCCGGGCGTCTCCATGAAGCAGATGAGAGGCAGGGCGTGGGAGGCGGCCGTCCGTGAAAAGACCGGCAAGAAGTCTTCCTGACACCAACGCCATCGTCCGGTACCTTGTTGCTGACGATCCGGCCCTCCATGAGAAGGCGAAGGAATTCTTTGACGGCGTGAGGAACGGCGGAGCGAAGGCCGTGATCCTCGAAAGCGTCATTGCCGAATGCATTTATGTCCTGACAAAGATATACAAGGTTCCGAGGGACAAGGCCGCCGGGAGCCTCATCGATCTCCTGCACTATGCGGGGATCGCGAATGACGACCGGCAGGAGCTTATCCGGGCGTTGTCCCTGTTCTCGGAGCGCGGTCTCGATATCGTCGACTGCATTTTGTTCGCCAAGGCCTCAGCCGCCGGAGACCATCTGCTCACGTTCGATGCAGACCTGAACAAACTCGCGCGGGGCGGATAAACGATGCAGAAGCGTATTTCAAATGGCGCCATGCCGAAAGAATGCGCGCGTCCGTCGTCCTATGCCGCCCTGGGACGGACTTCGCGATTGAGCCTCTCGGCCAGCCGATCCTTTGCGGTCTCCAAGTCGCAGCGAGCCTGGAGGTTGAGCCAGAACTGCGCCTCCATCCCGAAAAAACGGCCGAGCCGGAGAGCGGTATCCGCCGTGATCGCGCGCTTCCCATGAACGATTTCGTTGATTCGCCGGGGCGGAACGCCCGTGTCCTTGGCGAGGCGGTACTGGGTGATTCCCAGCGGGCGCATAAAATCCTCCATGAGGATCTCGCCGGGGTGAATCGGGGGAAAATCGCGCTTTCTCATCTTGTCTCCTCAGTGGTAATCAACGATTTCGACATCGCACGCGTCGCCGTTCCGCCAAACGAAACATAACCGCCATTGCCTGTTGATCCGGATGCCGTGCTGGCCGCGCCGGTCGCCTTTGAGAGCTTCAAGCCGATTCCCCGGCGGAATTCGCAGCGTATCGAGTACGCGTGCCGCGTTCAGTTGTTCAAGTTTCCGCGCCGCCAGCCGCTGAAAATCCTTGGGCCAGTTCTTCGAAAATTGCCCCCGAAAGACCTTCTCGGTCTCCCTGCACCTGAACGCCTTGATCACCGCAGTCTAATACCACGCGCCGATATTACCGTCAAGCGTTAATAGCGGGTCGTGGGCCAGTCGCCCGGGGAGGGGTGCCCCCATGGCCCCTACCCGGGCGAGGCTTGAAAATTGCGCCTCAAGGCGTCGGTTTGAGCGGATGCCGCCAGCCGTGGGCCCGCAATCTGGTTGCATGTTGCAACCAAATGGGCTAGGCTGGGTCCTTTAGCAACGAGGGTACTCCACATGGCCATCCTGCACGTCCGCAACGTCCCCGAGAAACTCTACGAGCGCATTCGGAAACTTGCCGAGGAAGAAGACCGCTCCGTTACAGCCGAGGTGATTCAGCTCTTGAGCCAGGGACTCCAAGCGCACAGTGCGCGCCGGGATGCGGCGGCGGCGATCGAGCGTATCCGGAGTCGTTCGCGGAAAGTTGTGCTCCCCCGCGGCTGGAAGGATTCGGCGGAGCTTCTCCGTGAGGACCGCAGCCGGTGAATCCGGCCCCGTTTCGGGCGGTCGTGGACGCCAGCGTCGCTGTTAAGATTTTTGTGCCTGAGTCTCTTTCCGCCGAGGCGCAGACGGTGTTCGCGCGGTTCGCTCGAGAAAACGGCGCTGAGCTGATCGTGCCGGACCTCTTCTTCATCGAGTGCGCGAATGTGTTCTGGAAGTGGGTGCGGCGATCCGCCTACCCGGCGAAGGCCGCCCAGGAACATCTGCGTGACCTGACGAGCCTCGGCCTGACGGCGATCCCTGCCCAGGTTCTTGCCTATGATGCCCTGGAGATCGCATTGAAACATCGGGTCACGGCCTATGACGCCTGTTACATCGCCGCCGCCGTCCAACTGGGGCTTCCGTTGATAACCGCCGACGAGAAACTGGCGGGGCAGATGACCAAAGGTTCCTTCGATGTCCAATGGTTGGGGGATGTGAGGCCGGCATCGTCTTGAGACCATGAGTCAGGCGGTGAGGGAGGAGCGGTACTGGGTGTTGCAACAATACGGTCGGGCCGGGAGCGGTCTGGCCTCGTTTGCCACGCGGATGATCGAGGTCGCAAAGCCGAAGTTCAACAGCCATCTTTACGATGGCCGGGTGGAAGGTTATGGAATGGTGCT
>MHEK01000108.1:17827-18213 GCA_001803795.1 Nitrospirae bacterium RBG_16_64_22 | reverse complement strand
TGAGACGAATGGCGATCTTAGCGGCAAGCGTACTTGTGCTAGGAGCCGGCCCGGCCGGCGCTCAGCAGGCCGCTCCGGCTCCGGCGGGGCCGCCTGTCCTGATGTCAGCCGAGTGGGCGGCTCAGGCCTGCGAGGCGTGGAACAAGGACAAGGTCCTCACCGAGGATCTCGAGAAGAGCGGGTGGATCAAGAACGACAAGGGGCGCGGGTACAAGGCGCTCCACATCTACCGGACGAACTGCCCCAACGATGCGCGCGTGGAGCTCAAGATCCAGAGCAAGGACAAGAAGGCGGTCTGCGCGGCCGGCGGCGCGACGACGGTCACGGCTGACACGTCCGTCGACTACATTATGCACGCGGAAACGTATCGCTGGGAGCAGATGGGA
>MHEK01000108.1:0-17771 GCA_001803795.1 Nitrospirae bacterium RBG_16_64_22 | reverse complement strand
GCCCAAGTGGGAAGCGATGAACAACATGGGGCCGTTCGAGAACTTCCTCAAGCTCGTGGGGAAGGTGCCTTCCGACATGAAGAAATGCAATAAGTAGGCAGGCTCGTCATCCTGGAAGGAAACAGGTCGCTCGATTGTTCTCTCAGGCAGCACCCTCCGGAGAACAGCTCCGGTCTTTCCCCCATGCCTCTAATGGGGGAAAGACCTTCTTTTTCCGGGCCGCTTGAGGAGCCGGGCGCTTTGATTATGGTCCGATAACCGATCCGGGTGGATGCCCCGCCCCCGGGCGAACAAAGGAGGGTCTCAATGACAGAAAAGAAGAAACGTCTTGCGCTCATCGCCTCGAAAGGGACGATGGACATGGCCTACCCGCCGCTGATCCTGGCGTCTACGGCGATCTCCATGGACATGGAGGCCGGGATCTTCTTCACGTTCTACGGCCTGGACATCATCAACAAGAACAAGTACCGGTCGCTCAAGGTGCCGCCGATCGCCAACCCGGCGATGCCCGTTCCCATGCCGAACATCCTGGGGATGCTCCCGGGAATGACCGCCATGGCGACGATGATGATGAAGTCGTGGATGAGAAAGCAGAAGGTCGCGACGATCCCCGAACTCCTCGACATTTGCCGGGAAGGCGGGGTACGGCTCTTCGGCTGTCAGATGACGCTGGACGTTATGGGTGTCAAAAAGACCGATCTCGTCCCCGGCGTCGAAGTCTGCGGCGCGGCGGCGTTCCTCGAGTACGCGTTGGACGCGAACATCTCCCTGTTCGTCTAGGTTTTTGTCTTCCGTGGTCCGGCTCCTCCGGCGGGGGAGCCGGACCGTCTCTCCGCCCCGAAAAAGCCCCGAAAAAAGTTGTGGGAATTCTCGCGAGGTCTGGTATTCTTATCGCCCACAAACGGGGTTTGGCGGAGATTCGTCAACCTTTTCACACAGGAGGCCGTGCCGTGTATGAATTGAAGAGAAGGATCGGGGTGTGTGCGATTCTGTTTATGGGGGTCTCGCTCGCGGGCGTGCCGGCGTTCGCCACGAACGGCGTCAACATGATCGGCGTGGGCGCCAAGAACGAAGGAATGGGCGGTGCGGGCGTCGCCACGCTCGACGACTTCAACGCCATGAACAAGAACCCGGCGACGCTCACGCTCGTGGGCACGCAGGCGGGGTTGGATGTCGCCATCCTGATGCCGCGTCTCCATCACAAGGACGGAATGGGGAATGACAAGGACGCGGAGTCCATCAACTACTACATGGCCAACGTCGGCTTCGTGAACAACGACAAGAAGTCGCCGCTTGCCTGGGGCGTCGGGATCTTCGCCCAGGGCGGCATGGGCGCGCATTTTAAGGATATCAAGACCGCCTTCGGCACGACGGACGAGACCTACTCCAAGATCGAGTTCGGGAAGCTGGTCCCGGCCGTGGCCTACCGGGCGACGCCGGAGCTCTCGGTCGGCGCCTCGGTCGGGATCGGATATTCCCGGCTCCAGGCGAAGCTGTTTCCCAATACGGTCGTTATGGCCGCCGGGTTCATGGGATTCGACCTGAAGACGGTCGATGACCTGGGATACAACGGCAAGGTCGGCGTGAACTACCAGGTGAACAAGATGGTGTCCGTCGGCGCCCAGTATACTTCGGCTACCAAGTTCACGTACGACGGCGGGAAGATCGCCGTCAAGGGGCTCGGCGAGTACGATGCCGAGGTGAAGGGGTTCGGCTGGCCGAGCGAATACGGCGTGGGCGTGGGCGTCAAGCCGATCGACAACCTCACCGTCGCCGTGGACGTGACCCGGATGAACTGGAAGAACGCGGTGAAGACGGTCAACGTCGTTCCCAAGAGCGCTCCCGGGTTCACGAGTGACGGATACGCCTTCAACCTGAACTGGAAGAACCAGACCGTCTACGCGCTGGGTCTCGACTACAACATCATGAACTACAATATCCGCGCCGGCTACAATTACGGAAAGAACCCGGTTCCGAACGATTCGATGAACCCGCTCTTCCCGGCGATCCAGGAACAGCACATGACGCTCGGGTTCGGCTGGACGACGGGTCCCTATACGGTGGACGTGGGATACGCATACGGCCTCGAGAAAGAGGTCACGTACACGAACACGACGGGCATGTTCGGCTCGAACACGACGACGAGCATGCACCAGCACGGGCTTCATGTTCAGGGGATCTATAGGTTCTAGTCGACCGCGAGACCCCCTCGCCTGATCACGCCGAGTTTGTCATCGGGGGCGCGGTATGCCGCGCCCCCGATGTTTTGTGGTATCCTACGTCATGACCATTCGCGTTGCTCTGCCCCGGGACGTTCCCGCCATCTACAATCTGCTCAAGGGGTATGCCGAGAAGGAGCTCCTTCTTTCCCGCTCATACAGCGAGCTGTATGACTGCGTCCGGGACTTCCGCGTGGCGGAGGAAGAGGGGAGAGTCATCGGGACGGCGGCCCTGCACGTGACTTGGGAAGGGCTGGCCGAGCTCAGGTCGCTGGCTGTGGAGGAGGAATTCACGGGCCGGGGCATTGGCCGGAATCTCGCCGGCGCCTGCCTGGCCGACGCCGGCGCGATGGGAATCGGCAGGGTGTTCGTGCTGACCTATGTGCCGGAGTTTTTCCGCAAGCTCGGGTTCAGGAGCGCCGACAAGTCGGAACTGCCCCACAAGGTGTGGGGCGACTGCGTGAAGTGCGTGAAGTTCCCGGACTGCGACGAATCCGCGTTGATTTGGGAAAAGACGGGGAATGGGTAGCCCGGCGGACTGTCAACCCGAAATCCCGGGCCTGTACGTTTCCGTCCCTTTCTGCAGGGGGAAGTGCCGATACTGCGCGATTCCCACTCGCGCAACGGCCCTTCCGCCGGCGGAACGGTATCGAGACGCGCTCAAGCGCGAGGCGGCCGCCGCCCGCAGGCCGTCATCAGGGTTCGGATCGATCTATTTCGGCGGGGGAACGCCTCTCACGCTCTCGGCGGCTGTCCTCGGGCGGATCCTGGAAGACATTCGGGGGATATTCCCGCTCGTAGAAGGCGCGGAGGTCACCCTTGAGGCCAATCCGGGCGTCCTGGGCCGCGGCGACCTGGAACTTCTCGCGGCCGCGGGTTTCAACCGGCTGAGTCTTGGCGTCCAGTCCCTCGACGACGAGGAACTTTCGTTTCTCGGACGGATCCATACGTCCGGCGATGCGCTCCAGGCCGCCTCCTGGGCGAGGTCGGCTGGATTCCGGCAAGTGGGCGTCGATCTGATCTACGGTTTCCCGGGGCATACGATCCACCGGTGGCGTCGGACGCTTGACCGCGTTCTCTCGTTCGATCCCGATCATCTCTCCATCTACGCTTTCACACTGGAGCCGGGGACGTATTTCCAGACCGCCGTCCGGGAGGGCCGGGCCCGGCTGACGGGAGAGGCTGTCATCCTTGCCATGGATAAGGCGGCGAGGGAAAGGCTGGCGAAGGCCGGGTACGAGTACTACGAGATCTCCAACGCGGCGCGCTCGGGAGCCGTTTGTCTGCACAACCTTCGGATTTGGCGGGGAGGGGACGTGCTGGGTCTTGGCGCGGCGGCACATTCGCTCGTTTCCGGGCGGCGATGGCGGAACATCGCGGACGCCGGCGCGTACATGAAAGCCGTCGAGGAGACAGGATCGGGGGCCGTCGGAACCCATCTCGTGGACAGAGAAGGAGAGATCCTGGAGCGACTGCTGGGCGGTCTCAGGCTCGACGAGGGTATTCCGTTCTCGATCCTTCCGAACGGGGACGAGCGGTTTGAGGAATCGATTCACTCGCTCGTGACGGACGGTTTTCTCGAAACGGCGGGCGGAAACATCCGCCTGGGTCCACGGGGGCGGCCGGTCGCCGACAGCGTGATCCTGGAAGTCGCGGCCGCGCTCGCGCCTTAGCAGGATGATGAAAAAGTCCATCCATGGCTTTTTCAGCCACGACTTGGCCGAAGTGAATTCGTCCAAGTCTTATCCCGCCTGGGCGGGACTTGACTTTCCAAGTCAAGAAATTTGGCAACCATCCATGGATTGCGCAGCAGGGTGTTTTTCAACACCCTGCCAGATCGGTTGACCGGGAACCGGTCATTCCTATAAACTTTTTTGGATTGGGAGGCCGAGTGGTCAAGAAGATCCGCCGAAGAGTTGAGATTACGTCCGAAACGCTCATGGCTTTTCCCATGGTTCTTCCCCTGGCCGTCGTGGCGGGGGAGGGCAGGAAGGCCGCGCCGTTCGGCTCGGTTTCTCCCTCCTGGCGGTTGACCGATTTCTTCGAGGAGCATTTCGGCCTGGAGGTCTTGGCGGGAAACCGCGCGATGGACGTTCGAGACTACGCGGCGTGGGACCTCAAGAACCGGCCTTCGGAGATCGTGAGCGTCCACGGGGAAGCGAAATCGATTCCGATCCCGATTCCGGAGGGGGACGCGCCGCCGGCCGACTTCCGGGTAGGAATCGTTCCGTGCGTGGCAGTCCTCACCCGCGACAGGAAAAAGGACTTCGCGCGGCTGGCCGAGGAAGGCTTCGACGAGGTGTCCGGGACGGTCCTCAAGAGGATCCTTGAGGAAGGAATGGGGCTGGTCCCCGGCCTCGACCGGGTCTTCTTTCTTCCGCCGATCCACGCCCGTGTCCTGGACAAGGCGCTTGCGCATCTCGAGGCCGTCGTCCATGACGCCTGCCGGGGGTCCGGGCTGCCCGTTCCGGGTCCGTTTCCGAGCGTTTCGCAAGCCGTCATGCGCGACATCCCCGAAGGAGAGGTCGTCCGTCCGTCCACGCCTCCATCCTGAGAGCCATTCCGATGACCCCTCTCATGAATCGAAGCGCTTTCCGACTCGCCGTTATTATCGCCGCCGGTCTCCCGTATGCGGCCGTTGCTCCCGCTTATGGCGAGGCGAAAGCGCCCGCCGGCGTCCGCCTCAATCCCGGCCAGATCCTCGAAAGCGTTCTCCCGATCGAAACGGGCGGGACGGGCACCCTGACCGTTCAGCTCCGACTGCTTCCCGAGGGGACGTATTCGCTCATCCTGGATCCCGACATTCCCGAATGCGCCTACGAGGTGGCGGGCAACCTGTTTCCGCCGACAAAGATGGTCCGCGGCCGGGCGATCATTCAAGTCACGTCGAAGGCGGTGAAGAACGGCGAGGTCCATGTGCGCGTTCGCAAACGCCTTCCGGGCGTCCCGGCCGCGGAAACGGACGCAATCGCGCGGGACGGCGAACTCGTCGTTACGATCCGGGGCACGGGGATGGCGTTCCGGACGAAGAGCGGGGCGACGGAGGGTCTTTGTTCCGTTGGGGGAGACTGGCTTCGCGAGGTCCCGTTTCGTTTCATGGCGACGGCCTGGGTCGTTCCAGAGGGCGGCGACGCCCGGCACCGGACGGTCGAGACACAGCCCGCCGGCTTCGTCCTCGATCCATCGGTCGTTCCGGAGCATGCCGTGACGGCGGGGCGCTACCGGTCGAAAGGAACCGACGTTCCGTACGAGGTGGACGTGTTGCACGAGAAGGGCGGGATGTTCCAGGGCGTCATGAGCGCCCCGGCGCCCGCGAGAGGGAAGTTCGCGTTCGCGCCGGGCGAGTTGATCTTCCGGATGTGGCCGACGGGGAAATCGCACGGTTTCGCGGGCGGCCACCGAATGAGAGTCGGCCGCTCCGAGGAGGAATGGCGCGCGGCGAACTTTGTCGTGGACGACGACAAGATCGTTGTGGAGACCTCGGGCCTTCGATGGACGCTCGATCTGGTCAAGGCGGCGCCCAGGAAGGCGGTAGAAGAGAAGCCCGGCTTCGATCTGTCCGGGACGTGGGGAATTACGATCCGGGACGAACAGTCCGCGGCGGCAAGCCGCGGTCCGGCTCACGTCTCACAGACGCAGGGGAAGATCGTTCTCCGCTATGGACCGGGATTTCAATCCGTGCTGACGGGGACGTACAAGGGGAACCGGGTCGACTTCCAGGGGCGTGACGCGGACGGTGTTTCGGGTTCCGGCTACCTGGTCGTCGCGGCGGACGGGAAGAGTCTTGAGGGTCGCTGGCGTCGCGACGACGGGATGTCGTCGGCGTCGATCCAATTGTCGCGTTTCTGACTTATGATCTGTGTCATGGCGCTCTCGCGGGCTTTCTGCGAAAAGAGGGGACAATTGCGTCCCCCCCCGTGCACCATCATCCTCACGTGACGAATAACCCGGTGTTTGCCGCCCGCCGTTGCGCGGCCGCCGCCCCAGGCAGAGGAGGAACGTCCATGGATCGCAGAGGAAAGCGGATGTCCGCGGTACTCGGAGTGGCGCTGGGGGCCGCTTTGCTGGCCCTGTTGCCGCCCGTCCCCGCCGGAGCCCAGGCCCCGGCCGCCCCCACAGTCGCACCCCAGGAATTCGAAAAGGCCAAGCAGATCTATTTTGACCGTTGCGCCGGGTGTCACGGCACGCTCCGAAAGGGAGCGACGGGCCCGAGCCTTCTTCCGGAAAAAACGCGGAAGATGGGGACGGAGACGCTCAAGGCGTTCATCACCTTCGGGACGCCGGGCGGGATGCCGAACTGGGGACAGCAGGGGATCCTGTCGGAGGCGGAGAGCGACCTGATGGCCCGCTACATCCAGATCGACGCGCCCCAGCCGCCGGAGATGTCGCTTGGCGACATGAAGAAATCGTGGAAGATGATCGTCCCGCCCGCCCAGCGCCCCAAGAAGCCCGAGCACAATCTGGACTGGCAGAACTTCTTTTCGGTCACGCTCCGTGACGCGGGCCAGGTGGCGATCATCGACTCGAAGTCCAAGGAGATCGTGAGCATCGTCGACACCGGCTTCGCCGTCCACATCTCCCGGATGTCCGGCTCGGGCCGGTACGTCTACACGATCGGCCGCGACGGGAAGGCGACGGTCATCGACCTGTGGATGAAAAAACCCGACAAGGTCGCCGAGATCAAGGCGTGCGCGGACGCCCGGTCGATCGACACGAGCAAGTACAAGGGGCCGAAGGGCAACTTCATGGACAAGTACGCCATCGTCGGATGCTACTGGCCGCCGAACTTCTCGATCCTCGACGGCGAGACGCTCGAGCCGCTCAAGATCGTTTCGACCCGCGGATATACGGTCGACACCAAGGAGTTCCATCCCGAGCCGCGCGTGGCCTCGATCGTGGCGTCGCACAGGGATCCGTCCTGGATCGTGAACGTGAAAGAGACGGGACAAATCTGGATCGTGGACTACGCCGATCTTGTGAACCTGAAGATCACCCAGATCGAAGGGGTTCCGTTCCTGCACGACGGCGGCTGGGACGCGACGAAGCGGTACTTTATGGTCGCGGCCAACATGCGGGACAAGATGGTCGTCGTCGACTCGCATACCAAACAGCTCGCGGCCGTCATCAACGTGGGCGCCAAGCCCCATCCCGGCCGCGGCGGCAACTGGCTCGACCCGAAGTACGGGCCGGTGAACGGGACGGTCCACCTGGGCGAGGGGAAGCTCTCCGTCTGGGGGACCGATCCACAGAAGCATCCCCAGTATGCCTGGAAGGTCGTGCGTGACGTGACGCTCCTGGGCGGCGGCAGTCTGTTCATGAAGACGCATCCGAAGAGCGGGTGGATCTGGGTGGACCACGCCCTGAATCCGGATCCCAAGGTCCAGCGGAGTATCTGCGTCATCAACAAGAAGACGGGCGACAAGACGGCCAAGTGCTGGGAGGCGGCGGACCACGGGCGCGCCGTCCATTTCGAGTACAACAAGGAGGGGACGGAGGTCTGGGTGAGCATCTGGGACAGGAAGGACAAGCAGAGCGAGATCGTCGTCTACGACGACAAGACGCTCAAAGAGGTCGCCCGGATTAAGGACCCCCGGCTCGTGACGCCCACGGGCAAGTTCAACGTCTATAACACGATGAAGGACATCTATTAGTCTGAATCGGTTCCGGTTGACGAAGGGCGAGGCCCGGTTTCCGGGCCTCGCCCTTTTGTCGTCCGGCAGGCGGATGCCTGCCCCCCGTTCGACTTATTTCTTGAGAGCCTCGATGATCGCCCGCGCGGTATCCCCGCTCGATTGCGGGTTCTGGCCGGTAATGAGTCGGCCGTCTTGTTCGACATGGCTGGACCAGTTGGGGCGAACGACGAAGCGAGCGCCCATCTCGCGCAGTTTTGTTTCCAGCAGGAAGGGCATTGCGCCGTCGAGCCCGGCGGCACGTTCCTCGTCGTCCGTAAAGGCCGTGATGGTTTTGCCCGCGACGAGAGGCGTTCCGTTGGACCGTTTTGCGCCGACGAGTCCGGCCGGGCCATGGCAGACCGCCGCGACGACCTTGTCCGCGCCGACGAAGGCTTGCAGCAAACGATGCAGCGCGTCGTTCCCCGGCAGGTCGAACATGGTGCCGTGTCCACCGGGCAGGAAGATCGCGTCGAAATCCTCCGCGTTGACAGAAGCAAGCGGTTTAGTTTGTTGCAGGGCTTGGCGCGCCTCCGCCCAGGCGCTCGCCGCTTCTGACTTCGGTTCACTGCGCGGGTCAATCGGCGCGGCTCCGCCGCGCGGGCTGGCGACCGCCACCGCGAGACCCCCGCTTTTGAATTCCACGTAGGGCAACGCGAATTCTTCGAACCAAAGCCCGGTTGCGCGGTCGGCATCGATACGGTCGTGGCTCGTGACGACCATCAAGATTCTCTTGTGCTTCTTCTCCGTGATCATTGAAACGCCTCCTTAGTTTTCGGTGAAATCGATTGTCGCGCGTGCGCCTTCCGGCGGCCGGCCCGGCGGAAGCGTTTTTCTTGATTGAGATGATAAGGGCGTTTGGGTTATAAGGAAAATCAGAAAAATGCAGATAAAGTATAAATATATTTATGATTGATCTTGAGTGGCTTCGCAGTTTCGCGGCGATTTACCGCCTCGGGACGGTATCGAGCGCGGCGGGCGCTCGATACCTGACGCAGCCCGCCGTCAGCCAGCATCTCGCCGCCCTGGAAGCCGCGATCGGCCAATCCCTCTTCGTCCGGACGTCGCGGCGGATGGTGCCGACCGAGCGCGGCAAAGAACTTTACAGCCGGGTCGCGCAGTCGCTTGATACCCTGGAGCACGTGTTGCGAAGACCGGACGGGGCGGCTCCAGAGAAGCCTATCGTTCGCATAGGGTCGCCGCAGGAGTATTTCTACGAGACGGCGCTCCCGCGCCTCGCGGGTGCGACGTGCCGTCTATGGGTCGAGTTTGGTCCGACGCCGGAGCTGTTGGAACGGTTGGAGCGGGGCGAGCTGGATTTGGTCATTGCCACCCAGCGCCTGTCGACAAGAGGGATTGAATACGGCAAGGCGGCCGACGAACGGTTCGTTCTGGTCGGGTCTCCGGAAAAAATGCGCTCCGGCGGCCGCCGCCCGCGGCCGGCGAACCTGGACCAGGTGGAAAGGTGGCTGGGCGGTTTGGACTGGATCAGCTACGGCGTCGAACTGCCGATCATCAGGCGCTTCTGGCAGGAAGTGTTTCACCGGCGGCCCGAGATCCGGCCCGTGCTCGTCATCCCGAGTCTCCACGCGATCCTGAAGGCGGTCGAGCTTGGGTACGGCGTGAGTCTGTTGCCCGACTATCTGTGCCGGGGCGCGGTTTCGGCGGGCCGCTTACGTGAGTTGTGGAAGCCGCCCATGCCGGTTGCCAACGAGCTGTGGCTTGCCTGCCGCAAGACCGATCTCCATCGGGACGAGATCCTGCGTCTTCGAGAGCGGCTGGGCGCGGGTTGACGACGCGTGTCCGTTGAAGAACCCCGCCTTGAAAGGCGGGGATTCTCCGACCTCTAAGGTACTTATCGTTATTTGCATTCGTGCGCCTTGACCCCGCCCCAAGGGGCTGGATTGCGGCGCACTTCGCGGTTCGATTTGGCGCTTAGCCGAGGATCTGTTTGACGATCTCGAGCCGGGGTGCGTGTCCCGGAAAAATGGTTTGGAGATTGGGAATGCCGAGGTGGCCGGTGAGAAGCGCCGCGGCCACGTCGCGGAAATCGGTTGTCACGGCGAGATCGCGGCCCTCGTAAAGGTCCTGCGGCCTCAGCCCGGGCCATCTCCCGTAAACTTTTCCTCCGCGAACGCCTCCTCCAAGGACAAAGAAGGCGGTCCCGTGGCCATGATCGGTTCCGCGGTTCCCGTTCTCCCGGGCCGTCCGGCCGAACTCGGTCATCGTGAGGAGGACGACGTCGTCGAGCTTCGTTCCCAGGTCCTTGGCGAACGCGGCGATCCCCCCGGCGAGGTCGGCCAGGCGGTTCGCTAGCTGGCCCCGGGAGCCGCCCTGGTTCACGTGCGTGTCCCATCCGCCGGAATCGACGAACACGGCGATCAGTCCCAGGTCGGCTTTGATGGCCGTTGCCGTTTCCCGCATCGCTTGGCCGAAAGGCGTCTTTGGATAGTTCGCGTCGCTTGCGACGGGAACGCGGGAGAAGTCGAACCGGTTCAGCCGGTCGATGAGCCGGAAGGCGTCGTCGGGTCCTGGGAGGGCTTCCGTTCCCGCATAAAGAGGTTCGAAGGCCATCGCCGTGCCGAAGAGTGTCTTGGCGCGCGGGGAAGTGACGGAAGGCAGAGCGAGGGCTCGGGGGTCGCCCCGCAGTATTCGCGGCATCGTCGATCCGAGCGCAAGACTGCTCAGGGCGGATTGGGGTGGCACGTCAAGCGTCCGGAGCGAACGTCCAAGCCAGCCATCGAATGTCTGCTTGTTTCCGGGCGTGCCGTTTTCCATGTAATCCTGGGCGTCGAAGTGCGACCGTGTGACGTCGTGCGAGCCCACGGCATGGACGACGGCGAGGCGCCTCTCTTTCCAGAACGGATGGAGCGGTCCGAGCGACGGGTGCAGACCGAAGAAACCGTCCAGATCGAGCGCGCCTTCGGTGGAGCCTGGACGGGGGACCGCTATGCCAGGGCGGAGGGGAGCGTGGTGAGGATCGCCGTACGGGACGACCATGGACAGGCCGTCCGCGCCGCCGCGCTGGAAGACGACGACGAGCGTCTTGCCGCGGCGAGGCGTTTCGGAGGACGCGAAGGAAAGGGGAACTGCGCCGGGCCAGCGGGCGGCGAGGATACCGCCTGCCGCGAGGGAGATCTTGAGCAGTTGCCGGCGGCTGATCATGACGCGACTCCTCCTATCGCCGCTGGAACTCTGGTGAGCCCAGGATGAGACCCGAGAGCCGGTTCGGTTCGCCGGGTCCGATTCCATGCTGTTGGGCGGCGGCCGCAACCGTCCGGACGCTTTCCTCGGTGAGTGGAACACCCATGAGCGCGGCGCTCAGAGCGCTGTCGTCCGTTTTGGCCCCGGCGATAAAGCCCGTGTTCAGCCGAGTTCCGGGGAATCGGTTTTCCGCAAGCGCGACGGCGAAGTTCGTCCGCTGAACTATCGCGTTCGATCCTCCCCACGCCTCCGCTGTACTCTTGTACCCTGTCGGCGGTTGGCAGAGGTAGGACGGCTGGCCCATCTCCTTCAGGACGCGGAGAAGCGGGAGCCCTCCGTCGCTCTCCGCACCCGTTGCCCTGAGCGCTGAAGCGACCAGGAAGAAGGGCGTCTTCATCTTGGCCCTCCGCGCCTCCGGAGCCCAGAACTCGGCGGAATGAAGGAGAGTCCTGAGAACGGCTCGGATGTCTCCATCCGTTTCCCGGAACGTCCGGGAGAGTCTTGCGACAAGCGCGGGTGGGGGATCGTCCGAGACGAAATGCACGGCGAGTTTCCGGCTGACATGCTCGGCTGTCTTGGGATGCCGGGCCAGGAGGTCGAGGATCCAGTCTCCTTCCTTGGCGCCGCCCACGGGCGGGATCGTTCGTCCCAGTATCGTCTTCTGACTCCCGTCGTGCATCCGGCCGTTGAAGACGGCTCGAGGGTGTCTCCTCGGTTCCGCGATCGTCCAGCCGGTGAAGGCGAGACCGGCCTGGCGGACGTCCTCCTGAGTGTATCCTCCGTCCACGCCGAGCGTGTGGAGTTCGAGGAGCTCGCGGGCGTAGTTCTCGTTGATCCCGCGGCGCTTCGCCGGACTGGTCTCCTGGCGCGACGGGGGGAGTTCCCGGAACCAACGGGGATGTCGCGACCGGAGGGCCTGACGGCCGGGATCTCCTGTGCCGGCGGGCGGGGGAGCGCCAGCGCTCATCCAGTTGTCCAGATAGAAGAGCATCGCCGGGGACTCGGCGACGGTCCCGAGGAGATCGCGGAAATTTCCCAGGGCGCGTGGGCGGATGACGTCCCGCTCGTATGACGTGACGACCCACGGAAGGATTCCCTTGGCCGCGAAGACGTTGAAGTGGTTGAACCAGAAGTCGGTCATGACTTCCTGAAGCCGGCGTTCCGAGTAGACGGCCCGAAGGAGCTTTGCCTTGGAAAGATCGAGGATGATCTCGTGGCCGGGTCGGCGCCCTCGGGGCCGGGCGTTCTCTGTCCGGTTCTTCGGAGCCGGCGGCGGAAACGCCTCGATGAGTTCGGCGGTTGTCATCTTGAGGGTCTTGAAGCCCTCCAGCCGCTTCTCGAGACCCGCATCGGGAATCGTGTCCGGCGAGAGCTGTTTATCGATGAACTCGTCAATGCCCAACTTGAGGACTTCCGGGATGTCTCCGGGGCGCGGTCCGTACCCGATCCGGTTCAGGAGATGGACGATCGCCGGGTCATCGGAGGGCAGGCCCTTTGTGTCGCGGGTCTCGGCCGCTCCGACGAACGAGACGGACAGGACGAGCAGAAGGAAGAGGACCAGTACCGGAAGGGTGAAAGGGTCGCGGCGCGGTTTCATACCCCCTTCGACCCCAGGGTGAGCCGGAGGTTTAATTGGAGCCTACCTGGAAACGCCGATCCCGTGGTCGAAGACGAGGGAGGTTCCGAGCCAGGCGGCAACGATTACGTGGACGACGCCGACGATTCCGACCGAAATGTAGAAGATGCGCGTCCACGTCGTGAACTTGTTCCGCGTCGCGAGGCGGAAGGCGATCATCAAGGCGAATGTAATGACGGCGCCGGCGGCGAAGCCGCGATGCCGAGCGACACCAGCGGGGGCAAGTTCGACGGCGTTCGTAAAGGATGCCGCGAGAAAGCCCGACGCGGCCGCGAGGACGGCCCCCAGGAGGCCCAGGAAGAGGACGCAGTAACCGGTCTCCCGGAACTTCTCCCACTTCCACGAGACGATTTCCAGTCCGACGGACGCCGTCAGAAGGGCGATCGGGAAGGCGGCGAAAAGGGCGTGGAGGCGGGGGACGGCGTTCATCCGTTTTTCCGGCCGCCGGAAGACGAGGCCAGCGCCGCCGCCGTCTGGATGGCGGCGACGAGGGAACGGGGGTCGGCTTTCCCCTTGCCCGCGATGTCGTAAGCTGTTCCGTGGTCCACGCTCGTCCGTATGAACGGAAGTCCCACGGTGACGTTCACCGCCTGGCCGAACGAAAGCACCTTAACCGGGATGAGACCTTGATCGTGGTAGAGAGCGACGACGACGTCATAGCGTCCTTCCTTCGCCCAATAGAAGACGGTGTCGGGCGAGAGGGGATCCGAGACGTCGATCCCGATCCGCCGAGCCTTCAGGACGGCGGGTTCCAGGATCGCGGATTCCTCTTTGCCGAAAAGGCCGCCCTCCCCCGCGTGGGGATTGAGACCGGCGAGCGCGATCCTGGGGCGGCTGATGCCGAGCGACAGCATGGCTCTATGGGCAAGGAGGATCTTTTCGTGGACTTTTTCGACGGTGAGGCTTGAGATCGCCTTCTTGAGAGGCATATGGATCGTGGCGAGGAGCACGCGGAGACCGCCGCCGACGAGCATCATTCCGTAGTGTTTCGTCTTCGTGAGACGAGCCAGAAGCTCCGTGTGGCCGGAGAATTCGTATCCGGCCGCGTGGATGATCTCTTTGTTGATCGGGGCCGTCACGATCCCGGCCGCGAGGCGGCTTGACGCGAGATCGGCGGCTTCCATGATATATTCCACGGCCGCCTTGGCGGCTTTCTTCCCCGGTATGCCGGGGCGAATTTGGCCTGGACGGAGAAGCCCGAGATCGAGGACGTCGATCTGAAGGGTGGAAGGCGCGAGGCGTTCGAGGTGCTCGATGGCGCGGACGGAGAGGCCTTGGGGGCCGAAGCGGAGCGATTCTCCGAGAACGGAAACGTCTCCCACGACGACCGGCCGGCAGACGCGGTGGACAGCGGGCTGAGCAAGGGCCTTGACGATGATTTCTGGACCGATTCCGGCTGGATCGCCCATCGTGACGGCGAGGATCGGCTTTTCGGTTTTCGGGCGGGCAACGGGCGGCATGGGGGCCTCCTTTCGATGAGACCATTATACGGTGAATAGGTGAATGGGTGAAGCGGTGAGTGGGTGAATCGGTGAATGGGTGAATCGACAAATGTCCGAAACCCAAGTCCCATCTCTCCATGCGGTTGCGGCAAGATGGGTTCCGCTGTATATTCAGGGCGTAAGCGGAGGGAGAGATGTCGATCCTGGCGAAAAGCGAGATCCTCAAGGAGATCGAAGGCGGAAGGATCAAGATCGATCCGTTCGATCCGTCCTGCGTCGGGCCGGCGTCGGTCGACCTTCACCTGGCCGATGTGTTCCGCGTCTTCAAGTCGCTCAGGCGCCCCGTCCCGGTCACCGAGGAGTGCCACTACAAGGAGGTGACGGAAGGTGTCCGAATTCCTCCAGGCGGCAAGCTCCTCCTGATGCCCGGCGAGACGGTCCTCGGGATGACGGCCGAGAAGATCTCCCTCCCGGACGACGTCTGTGGATGGCTGGAGGGGCGGAGCCGTTTCGCGCGGATGGGGCTCCTGGTCCACATCTCCGCCTCCTTCATGCAGCCCGGGATCGCCAACCACCAAGTCCTCGAGATGAGCAACTTCGGTCCGTTCCCGCTCGAGATCGTCCCCGGCACGGCCGTCTGCCAGTTTGTCTTCCAGCGGACGAGCGGCCGGGGGGCCTACCGGGGCGGTTTCGCCGAACAGACCCCCGATCTCTTCCTCTCGGACCTCAACGAACGGGAACGGAAGCCTCCGCCGGAAGGCGGACGATGAGCGAGCCGAGCGTCACCGTCGAGCTGTTCGACGCGGCGGAAATGGACGCCCAGGTCCGCAAGATGGCCCACCAGATCCTGGGCGACTTTCCGGACGAGGAGCGGATCAAGCTCGTCGGGATTCGCCGCCGAGGCGTTTCCGTGGCGGACCGGCTGGCCGCGCACCTGTCGCGGATCACCGGCAGGGGATTCGACCAGGGTGAAATCACGCTCAAACGCTACAGCGACGCCCTGGAAGTCCTGCACCCGGTCCCGGTCCTGACGGAGGCGAAGATCCCGTTCGACGTCGCGGGGCAGTGGATCATCCTGGTGGACGACGTCTTCTACACCGGCCTCACGCAGTGGTCGGCCATCCAGGTCATCCTCAACCACGGTTCGCCCGAGGCCGTGAGGGTTGCGGTCCTCGCGAGCCGGTTGAAAGGCGTGATCCCGATCCACGCCCACTACGTGGGAAGCTACCTCTCCGTTGCCGAGACGGACGTCATCGAGGTCCGCGTCCGGGAGTACGACGGCGAAGAACGGGTTATCCTGACGGGGCGGGGACGGCCCGGCGCGGCGGCCGCTTCCTGAGTTCCGGCGGGACAATGGGCCTTGCGTGTGTTATCATCTTAGAAAAAGCAGTTGAACCGCGGAGCACGCAGAGAACGCAAAGGAGTTCCATGGATGGGAAGACACATCGACCTCGCTAGGCAGGTGAGCAGCAAGACTGCCCGAAAAGATGTTCCTCCGCGGACTCCGCGTCCTCTGCGGTGAGTGAACTGGGGTTTCTAGGATCATTCAAACCCCGCGCGATGCCGCGGCGTGTTGTTTCAGCCTATGGGAGCCTTCTTGGGAAAACAGGGGGAGTCAAACGAAGTGATTATCATTCTCAGACCGGATGTCGATCCGAGCGGACCCGAAATCAAGCAGGTTCTCAGGCAGGCGGAACAATATCCCGGCGTCGAGGCCCGGGTCCACGAGGTCCGCGGCGAGACGCGGTCCCTCGTAGAGGTCTACCTGATCGGCCGGACCGCCGGCGTGCCCAGGGAGGTCTTCGAGGAGATGCCGGGCGTCGAGCGCGTCGTCCGCGTCTCCCAGAAATACCGGATCATCGGACGGCACGAGGGGCAGGTGGAGGCCGTCGGTTTCACGTACAACGGCGTCCGGTTCGACCAGGACGCCAGCCACGTCTTCGCGGGTCTGTGCGCCGTCGACACGAAGGAACACGTGGAGAAGATGATGCAGGCCTGCCAGCAGGCGGGCCTTGTGACAACGCGGATGGGCGCCTACAAGCCGCGGACGAGCCCGTACGACTTCCAGGGGCTCGGGAAGGAATGTCTCCCGTACGTGTTCGAGCTGGCCGGGAAGTACGGCATCCGCGTGATCGCCATGGAGATCACGCACGAAGACCATATCGACGAGATCCGTTCCGCCCTCCGCGCCGCGGGTGATCCGACGGGCGTCATGCTCCAGATTGGGACGCGGAACGCCCAGAACTTCGAGCTTCTGAAGGTCGTGGGCCAGCAGAGGGAATTCCCGGTCCTCTACAAGCGCGGAATGGGGATCACGCTGGAAGAATCGCTCAACGCCTGCGAGTACGTGGCGAGCGAGGGAAACCGGAACATCGTATTCTGCCTCCGGGGAGTCAAGATTCACCTGGGCGAGCCGCACCGCAACTTGGTCGATTTCGCCCACGTGCCGGTCGTCAAGCGTCTCACGCGGATGCCGGTCTGCATCGATCCGTCCCACTCCGTGGGAAGACGAGACCGCGCGCCCGACGGCATTCTGGACATCTTTCACGTCACGGCCCAGGGGCTCATCGCCGGGGCCAACATGGTGCTCGTGGACTTCCACCCGGCGCCGGAAAAGGCCCTTTGCGACGGCCCGCAGGCCCTCCTCCTCGAAGAGCTGGGGACGTTTCTCGAGGACGCGGCGATCGTGCGTCAGGCCTACGAGCGGCGGAAGGCCCTCGCAATGGCTCAGGTGGGAAAGTAGATTGCGGATTGTGGATTGCGAAGGACTGCCGCCTAACCCGGACTCCTTATCCGGGCAAGGATCTCGCGCGTCGCTTTCGACTGGTTGAGCGTGTAGAAGTGGATGCCGGAGGCGCCGCGGGAAAGGAGTTCGCCGCACTGGCGGACGGCGTGATCGATCCCGATCACCCGCACGCTCTCGACCGAAGGGGCTTGCTCGAGCCGGCGCATCAGCTCTTCGGGAATGGACGCTCCGCACATCGACGTGAACCGCTTGAGTTGGTCGAGATTCGTGACCGGCATGATTCCGGGCAGGATCGGAACGGCGATGCCCGCGGTCCGTGCCCGCCTGACGAAGTCGAAGTAAAACCGGTTGTCGAAGAAGAGCTGTGTGATCAGGAAGTTGCACCCGGCATCCACTTTCGTCTTGAGGTGGCGGATGTCCTCATCGAGGCTCCGAGATTCGACGTGACCCTCCGGATAGGCGGCTCCTCCCACGCAGAACGTCCCGTCATGGGCGCGGATGAAGGCGACCAGGTCGGAGGCGTGGGCGAACCCGCCGGCGGCAGGGACAAAAGCCGTCTCGCCCTTGGGGGGATCGCCGCGGAGCGCCAGGATGTTTTCGATCCCGTCCGATCTGAGCTTGTCCAGGATTTCGATGAGTTCGATCCGAGAGGCCCCGATGCAGGTCAGGTGGGCCATCGATTCGATCCCCGTCTCGCGCTTGATGCGGGAGACGAGGTCGATCGTCTGCGCGCGGGTGCTTCCGCCGGCCCCGTAGGTCACGGAGACGAACGAGGGATTCAAGGGCTTGAGGTCGCGGATCGTCGCGCGGAGGCCTTCTTCGCCTTCCGGCGTCTTGGGGGGGAAGAACTCGAAG
>MHEK01000107.1:8261-9058 GCA_001803795.1 Nitrospirae bacterium RBG_16_64_22 | reverse complement strand
AACCGGCTGAACCAGTCCATGATCGCCACCAGGTACAGGAATCCGTACGTCATGCGAATGTACGTGATGTCCGTCGACCAGACCTGGTTCGGCCTCGTAATCGCCAGCCCAGACAAGAGATACGGGTAGACCGGGTGTCCGGGATGCTTCCGGCTCGTCTTCGGCCCGGGAGCAATGGCCTTAAGACCCATGGTTCGCATCAGGCGGCAGGTCCGCTTGCGATTCACAGGGAACCCCTGCCGCTTCAGCCACTCGGTCATCTTCGGACTCCCAAAAAACGGGGTCCGCGTGTACTGCTCGTCGATCCGCCGCATCAACTCGAGGTTAAGCGCGCTCTCCTCGGCGGGTCTATAATAAAAGCTCGACCGGTTCAAGCCCAGAAGGGCGCACTGGCGTTGGATCGACAGCCCGGAGTGCAAGGTCTCGATCATCTCCCGCTTTTCCCGAAGCGGGAGAGACCATCGTTTTTTTTGAGCCACTCCAGTTCCATCTCCAGCTGGCCGATCCGCTGGTAAAGCTCCTTGGCCAACTGCTCCTGGTCTTCGTGGTTCCGATCTCCCTTTCGGGAAAACAGGCCCGGAAGGAACTCCAGGGCCTGCCTCTTCCACAGCCCAACCAGGTTGGGATGGACCTGGTGCCCGCGGGCAATCTCGTGTGCCGTCTTCAGACCCCGAATCGCTTCAATCGCCGCTCTCGCCTTCAATTCCGGACTGTACCGCTTGCGCTTCATCTCGCCCTCCTTCGCGCGTGCGGCCACACCTTAACAGACTGTCCAGAAATCGGGGTCAACTACCGAC
>MHEK01000107.1:7596-8215 GCA_001803795.1 Nitrospirae bacterium RBG_16_64_22 | reverse complement strand
ATGGCTCTCTGGTACCATAGTGCCCGAAAGCGGGTCTCCGATCAACGGTCTATCGCCGGTGATTCCTTGGGAGCTTTTCGCGGGCGTCGCTTCGCTCAAATAGCCCATCACGTCGGTTTTTCTAGTGCGACGTTGCGCGCTTCCATTCTCCATCCGGCATGGGGATGGCAATCAGCTCGGGGCCGATTTTTATGCAGACGGACAGGGACTCGTTGATGAGAAGGAAGTATGCCTCGATATCTCGCGTGTCCCATCCCTTTAGGTGCTCGCTCATGGTGGGCACGAGGTCTGATACGACAAAACTGTTCCACGCGATAGCGAGGATGGGGGAAACCGCAACCTCTTCCCAGTCCAGCCGTTCTGTTGCCATAGCCGCCTCCTTTCCCGTCAGGAAGGGTTCCCTCCTCGATCCGCCCTGCGGGGCAAGGGCGGGAGGAAGGGCTCCTTGCGGGAAAGTAGTACCATATCCCTGTGACAGATCAGGTCACGGCTGTTTGGGGGCCAGAAGGGGGGAATGAGATCGACGGCTCGCAGGATTAAATCTCTGGCGATCGTCAGGAAAGACTTGTCATAACAAGGGGTTACGCATTGGTTGCGGTTTTCTTGCGACGCCTGGCGT
>MHEK01000107.1:0-7538 GCA_001803795.1 Nitrospirae bacterium RBG_16_64_22 | reverse complement strand
ACGCGGCCGGAGCGGGTCTGCTACCTATACTGATCCCGAAAGCCAGAGGAATCCGTCCTCGACCCGCACTTTTGAAGACGGGATCTTGTTCCGGGCCGCCGTTTCCGTGACGGCGGCAGCCTCGAGAGGGATAATGCCCGCGACCCTAGAAACCGTCCTCCCCGCCGATTCCCGGCGAGCCGCGCCTGTCGAACTTCCTTCGTCCGAGATCCGCCGGCTCCACGTCTACATCATCAAGCCTTCCAAGTACGACGACGACGGGTACGTGATCCGCTACTTCCGCGGTGTTCTGCCGAGCAACACGCTTTCCGCTCTCTATTCCCTGACTCAGGAAGTCAAGAAGTCGAAAGTGCTGGGAGAGGACCTCCAGATCGAGACGACGCTCGTGGATGAGACGGTCCAGAAGGTCGACGTCCGCGCGATCGTCAAGCAGGCGCGGCGCCGGCCGGACACCCGGACGGTCATCGCGCTTGCCGGCGTCCAGTCGAACCAGTTCCCCCGCGCGGCGGACCTCGCCCGCCAGTTCCGTTCGGCGGATCTCCCCGTCATGATCGGCGGGTTCCACGTGAGCGGCCTCCTGGCCCTCGCCGACCGGATCCCGGACGACATCCAGGCGCTCATGGACCAGGGCGTGACGGTCGTCAAGGGGGAGGTCGAGGAAACCTGGGCCGCGCTCCTGGCTGACGCCCTCCACGGCCGGCTCAATCCGCTGTACGACTTCCTGAACGACAAGCCGGACCTCTACGAAAAGCCGATCCCGCGGGTCAACCGCCACTACATGAAGCGGTTCGCCTTCTCCGGATTCGGGACGATCGACGCGGGGCGGGGTTGTCCGTTCGACTGCTCCTTCTGCACGATCATCAACGTCCAGGGGAAGAAGATGCGCCACCGGAGCGCGGACCTCATCGAGGAGCGGATCCGGGAGGACTACGCGAAGAACGGGATCCGCTTCTACTTCTTTACGGACGACAACTTCGCCCGGAACAAGAACTGGGAAACGATCATGGACGTCCTCGTCCGCCTGCGCCGCGAGGGGATGGATGTCGAGTTCATGATGCAGGTGGACGTGCAGTCGTACAAGATCCCGGGTTTCATCGCGAAGGCGAAGGAGGCGGGCTGTTCCAACGTCTTCATCGGCATGGAGAGCATCAACCCGAAGAACCTCGAGGCGGCGGGCAAGACGCAGAACGACGCGGACGACTTCAAGAACCTGATCGCGGCCTGGCACAACGCCGGGATCATCACGCACGTCGGGTACATCCTGGGGTTCCCGCACGACTCGCCGGAGTCGATCCGTGAGGACATCAAGCGGCTGAAGGAGGAGATCAAGGTCGACATGGTCTCTTTCTTCGTGCTGACGCCTCTTCCCGGTTCGATGGACCACCTGTCGGCGATCCGGCGAGGGGATGAAATCGATCCCGACTACAACAGGTACGACTCCTTCCACGAGACGACCCGGCATCCGAACTTCAAGCCCGGCGAACTCCAGCGGGCGTACCGGGAGGCATGGGAGACTTTCTACGGCCGCGAAAACATGAAGGCGGTCCTGTCGCGGAGCTACCGGGCAACGTACTGGGACCTCTTCAAGAACTACGTCTGGTACAAGAGCGCTCTCATCGAAGGAGAGCACCCGATGATCTCCGGCTTCTTCCGCCTCAAGGACCGGACCGAGCGGCGCCCCGGGTACGCCGTCGAAGGGCGGCTCGCGCACGCCCGGCGCCGGGTCGGAGAGACCGCCCGCCTCTTCCGCGCGTGGTGGGGGCTCCTTCTCGAGATGGAGGAGGTCTGGCTCCAGACGCACGAGCGGAGCCGGGAGAGGATCGAGTACGTGAAGGACCTCCAGCACCGGGTGGCCGATCTCCTGATCCAGATGAAGGGGCTCGACCGCCGCGAGATGAAACAGCGCTTGATCGACGTCCTCCACCAGTTCAAGGGAATGGACGCCCTCGAGTTCCGCCATCACCTGGACGGGATCATCCGGTACCTCCGCGAGTTCGACGCCAAACAGGCGTTCTCCCACGTCGTGGACCAGATCAAGTCGATCCAACAGCAGATCGAGGAGTCCGAGAAGGTGCGAGACTGCGCGACGTCCGCCGCCGCGATGAGGGACCGTGTGGCGCGGCGGGCTCGATTCGCGTGGGACCGCGTCAACCTGCTCTCCGTCCGGCGCGTGAAGACCCGCGAGCCTCTCCACGGCTTCTGGCTCCGCACGAAGGAGCAGGTCCGGGAGGGCCGGCTCTGCCGAATCAACCCGGTCCTCGTCGCGGTGAACCTCGTCCGCGACGCCCGCCTTCTGATCGCGTTCTTCTACGGGCTGGCCGTGGCCCGGACCCGGTACACCAACCTATCTTCGTGAGAAGATTCGCGGCGGCCTTCTTCCTGCTCGTGTTCGCCGCGGCGGGACCGGTCGTCGTTCGGCCGTCTCCCGCTCATGCCCATCCCGTCGGCGTCAGCAGCGGCGCGCTCTCCCTCGATTCGGCGCCTCCCCAGCTGTTCATCCGAATCAACGCCGACGAGTGGATGGTCATCACGGGGCAGGCGCTTCCCATCCCATTTCCCGCCCGGGACGGCGAGCCGTATCCGATTCCGGAGGCTGACCAACGGAAAATCGCCGAAATACTTGCGGCGAGCCTATCGGTCTCCTTTGCCGGAGAAGCGTGCCGGCCCGCGCTCGCGCGGGCGAGCATCGTCAAGACCCTCGACCAGTTCGAGGGGGTGTTCCTCCTTTCCCTGGATTGCCCGAAGAGCGAAGGAAGTCTCGACTACCGGTTCTCGCTTTTTCCCCGGAACCTGCCCGGCGCGACGCACATCCTCCAGGTCCGAAAAGGAGAGGAGGCGGCCGAACGGACGCTCACCGCGGCGGCGCCGTCCGTGCGGGTCTCGCCCGCGGCGCTGGGCGGCTGGTGGATCGTCGTCCGTGACTTCCTCGGGATGGGGATCCACCACATCTTCTCTGGATACGACCACATCCTCTTCCTCCTGGGGATCGCCCTGGGGGCGAGCCGTCTCCTGGACCTCGTCAAGTGGATCACGGCCTTCACCGCGGCCCACACGATGACGTTCTTCCTCGTGGCCCTGAACCTCGTCTCGGTCTCTCCCCGAATCGTCGAACCCTTGATCGCCCTGTCCATCTGCTACATTGCCATCGAGGACACGCTCATCCGGCGCGTCTGGACGAAGCGCATTCTCATCTTCGGGTTTGGCCTCGTTCACGGAATGGGCTTCGCGTCGATCCTGGGGGAGGTGGACCTTCCCAGGGCCAACCTGTTCGCCTCGGTCATTTCCTTCAACCTGGGAGTGGAGGCCGGCCAGATGGCGATTCTTCTTCTCGTCGTCCCGCTGTTGGCGGTCTCCAAGAGGGTGTTCAAGGCCGAGAGGGTCGTTGTGGCGGCGTCCGTTCTTCTCTTCCTGGCCGGCGGGGCGTGGTTCGTGGAAAGGGTGTTTCTTTCGGTCTAACAGGATGTTGAAAAAGCCCATCCATGGTTTTTTCAACTACGACTTGGCCGAAGTGAATTCGTCCAAGTCTCACAAATTGCGCGACTTTCCAAGTCTCGCAATTTGGCAATCCATCCATGGATTGCGTCGCAGGGTGTTTTTCAACACCCTGCTAGCCGTACACCTTCGCAAAATCCTTCTTCGCCAATACGCGGACAACGGAGACCGCGGCCGATTGGCGCAGAAAGACGATTCGGTAGTCGCCGGCACGGAGTCTGTAAAGGTCTTCCTTGAATCCCTTGAGCTTCTTGATCCGTTTGCCGTCGGGGAAGGGCTGGGCCTCGAGTCGTTGGAGATCGTCGATGACTTGGCGGCGGATCTTTGCGGGGAGTCTCTCGATATCGGTCCTGGCGCGGTCGGAGAGGAGGACCGTGAAGGTCACTTCTTCCCGGTCCTGGGGCGCTTTGCGAGACAGGCCTTCAGGGGCGTGACGCGGCCTTTGCGGATGTCTTCCAGGCCCTGTTCGATCTTCTTGCGGAGGGACGGGCTGTGGGCGAGCAAGACGTCCTCCAGGTCCTCTTCCTCGATGGAGGCGAGGATCGCCTTGGGCTTTCCATGAGAGGTGATGATTACCGGTTCGCCCTTGGCCGTTCGTCTGAGCACTTCGGAAGTTTTGAACTTCAGTTCGCGGATGCTCGAGAACGTCATCTCTTTCCTCCTTGTGGTTCTTTCTGTGGCCACACTAGCGGCTTCTCTCGGGGTTGTCAAGCGGGGCGGCGGCGGAAATCTCTTCCGGTTGACAGCCTGAAAAGGCGGCTGTTACTATCCAGCAACTCCGCTCAATGGGGAGCGGGGAGAAACCACAGGGAGGTCACCATGGCACTCAACGTTGGAGACACGGCGCCGGACTTCGCGCTTCGGGGCGCCACGGGCGAGGAGAAGATGACGTTCTCTCTCGCCGATCAGCGGGGGAAGAAGAACGTCGTCATCGCGTTCTTTCCCGCGGCTTTCACGCCGGTCTGACAGGCCGAGCTGACCGCGTTCCAGGCGGATCTCGCCCGGTTCGCGGATCTCAATGCCCAGGTCGTGGGCATCAGTTGTGACAACGTTCCGACGAACATCGCGTTTGGAAAGCACTTGGGCGGGCTTTCGTACCCGCTGTTGTCCGACTTCTACCCGCACGGGGAGGTCGCGCAGAAGTTCGGCGTCTTGAGGACGGGGGATCCCCTGCCTGGAATCTCCGAGCGGGCCGTCTTCGTCGTGGACAAACTAGGGAAGATCGTCTGGGCCAAGGTGTTCGAGCTTCCGACCCAGCCGGACAACGCGCCGATCCTGGACGCCCTGAAGAAGGTGAAATAAAGATTGTCCCCGCCTTCTTCCCCCCGTTTCCGGGGGGAAGAAGGCGGGGATTCGCCGTCCCTTGAGACTCTCTCGGGGGATTTCTCAGCACTCACAACTCCGATCGGGACGTCCATGACGGATCGCCCGCCTGAAAAGCCTTCCAAGCGATTCTATCCTTCGGAAACGGCTCCGCTCCTCGTCGAATGGGAAGAGCGGATCCCGTCCGGGCCCGTGTTGGACGTCGCCGCGGGCGCGGGCCGCCACGCCCTGCACCTGGCAAGGCAGGGACGCCCGGTCGTCGCGGTGGAGCGCGACCCGGAGGCCTTGGGCGCCTTGCGGCGCGAGGCGGCGGGCCTTCCCCTCGACGTCGTCGAGCACGACCTGGAGGCTGTTCCGCGCCTGCCGGATCCTCCCGCGGGGGCCACGGGATTTTCGGCCGTCCTCGTTTTCTACTACCTCCAGCGCGATCTTTTTCCGGAGATCATGCGCGTTCTCGCGCCTGGGGGCCTCCTCTTGTACGAGACGTTCACGATCGACCAGCACGCCCGCTTTGGCAAGCCGCGCCGGACGCACTTCTGTCTCCAGCCGAACGAGCTCCTTCGCGCGTTCCTTCCCCTCCACGTTCTTCACTTCCGCGAGGGCTGGCTCTACCCGGAGCGGGCCGTCGCCCAACTGGTCGCGGAGAGGGGGGTGTAGTCGTGGAGAGAGAGACGCTGATGGGATGGGACCGCCTCGATGCCGTCCGCAAGTCGCCGGAACGCCTTATCGTGGGACTCATGTCGGGAACTTCGCACGACGGCGTGGACGCGGCGCTCGTCAGGATCAGGGGAGAGGGGCCGCGCTCGCGGGTCTCGCTGATTGGCCACACGCACCTCGTCTACGAAGCTCCCTTCCGGGAGCGGATCGGCCGCGCTTTTTCCGGCGGGACGGAAGATGTCTGTCGGCTCAACGCGGAACTGGGGGAGGTCTTCGCCCGGGCCGTCCTCAAGTGCCTGTCCGAAGCCGGCATTCCGGCCGGGGACGCGGCGGCCGTCGCGTCTCATGGGCAGACGCTCTTCCACGCGCCGCCGGTTCCGGGGCATCCGGGCTCGACGCTCCAGGTTGGCGATGCGGCGGTCCTCGCGGAGAGGACGGGGATCCCGGTTCTCTCCGATTTCCGGCCGCGCGACATGGCCGCGGGGGGGCAAGGAGCCCCCCTCGTGCCGTACGCCGACTGGATCCTTTTCCACGAGCCGGATAAGACGTCGGCCGTCCAGAACCTGGGAGGGATCGCCAATGTGACCGTCGTAACGCCGGACGTGGAGGAGGTCACGGCCTTCGACACGGGGCCGGGCAACGCCCTGATCGACGAGATCGCCCGGATCGCCACGAACGGCCGGGAGCCGTGCGACTGGGATGGCGAGACGGCCCGGAAGGGGAAGGTGAACGCCCGGATCGCGGAGGAGATCCTCGAACACCCGTACTTCCGGGTTCCCCCGCCCAAATCAACGGGACGGGAGACGTTCGGGGCGGCGTTCGCCGGGCGCCTCATGGAGATGAACGCCGGACGGCCCGTCGAAGACCTTCTGGCGGCCGTCACGGTCGCGACGGCCGACTCGATCGTCCACGCTTACAGGGACTTCATCCAGACGGCCCACAGGATCGACCGGGTGATTCTTTGCGGGGGCGGCGTGCGAAACAAGTTCCTCGTCCGCTTATTGCGGGAAGGACTCCGGGGCCTGCCGGTTGTCCTCACGGACGACCTGGGGATTCCCGCCGAGGCGAAGGAAGCCGTCTCCTTCGCGATCCTGGGGAACGAGCTGTTGGCGGGGAACCCCGCGAACCTTCCGCGCGTGACGGGGGCGCGGCATCCGGTCCTGTTGGGGAAGATCACGCTGCCATGAAGCGCGGTGAATCGGTGAGTCGGTCGATCGGAAAAGGAAGTCTCTTTTTCCGATTCACCCATTCACCGACTTATCGGCTTTTCAGGCTGGTTGATGGATGTGGACGTACGAGAGGGCGTATTCGGCGTTCGACAGCATGTCCTTGAAGACGTCGTCGGCGTTTCGTTCCGCGTCGATCTCGACGAAATAGAGCTCGTCGATCGAGGCGAAAATTGACCGGATGTCCCTCAGCATCTCCGCGCGCTCGAACAGGTTCGGCTCTTCCCCCCTTGCCTGGCGGATCCGCTCCAGGCCGGCCTCGGGCGAGACGTTGAGGTAGAGGACCAGATCGGGCCGCGGCGCGAACGCCTCGTTGGCCTGCTGGATGGCCGAGGGATCGAGGCCCCTCGCGCCCTGATAGGCGATCGTCGAGAAGTAGTACCGATCCGTGATGACGATCTGCTTGGCTTCGAGGGCCGGCGCGATGACGTTCGCAATGTGGTACTTCCGGTCTTCCACGAAAAGCTTGAGCTCCTGGTCGGCCGTGAGCGCCGAGCGGCCGCTCTGCGCCAGAGACCGGATCTTCCGACCGTAAGGGGAGTCCGTGGGCTCGTGCGTCAGGACGACCTCGTACCCCTGGTTCGTCAGGTGTTCGGCTAGTCTCTGGGCTTGGGTCGTTTTTCCCGAGCCGTCGATTCCTTCGATCGCGATCAGGAGACCGTGCGTCAGGTGTTGTGTCATAATCTCCCCGGTTCCGTCTGTTGTCTCTCGGAGAACATCGTGCCGTGTCCAGCAGGGTCTATGTCTAACAAAAGCATCCGGGCAAGTCAACGGGAATCGGGTCAACGGGAATTGGGCCCGCGGATTCCTCCTTTGTTCGCGGAGGGTTCCTTCGCGACG
>MHEK01000106.1 GCA_001803795.1 Nitrospirae bacterium RBG_16_64_22 | reverse complement strand
AATCTGCGGAACATTGTTTTCTGGTCCAGATAATCTGCCACTGATGCGGCAAATACCACCCGAAAGACATCATTGAATTCCAGCGGTTGCCATATGGACCCATTTTATCAGGGTATCTTATACGGATCCGCATAAGATGCCAACCGATGGTGTCTTGGCCGGAAGAGGCCGCCGGCGTTCCCGCCCGGCGGTCAGCGCCTTGGGGACCGGTAATAGAACCGCCTTGCCATCCTTCATCACGGCAATCGGCAAGCCGAGACGAAGATTCTCCTGAACCGCAAAGTGCGCTTTGACGCAGCCCCTTCTGCGCTGGGCTTGTTATGCGGCACTGAGCGGCTCAATGCGAACGACGTCGTTTTCGATGGACTTGGCGGCATCCCAAAGGTCCACGGCACGCTGCGCGTTCAACCAGAATTCAGGGGAGTTTCCGAATAGACGGCCGAGCCGCAACGCCATTTCGGGACTGACGCCGCGGCGTTCGCGCAATCGCTCGTTGATCGACTGACGCGAAACCCCAACAGCGGCGGCAAGACCTGAAACCGTGAGTTCAAAATCCGGCAAGAAATCCTCCCGCAGCATTTCGCCCGGATGGGTTGGCCTGCGCTTCATTCCGCCCTTGTTTTCAATGCTCATTTTTCGCACCTCAATTCCGAAGGTCCCTGGCAATCCCAACCTTGAGCGGCGTGCCGGACAGAGTGTGGATTTCGTACACGCCTGGCTGTGCACGCTTCGTGCGCTGCTCGATCTCGCTGGACCGAAACCTCAGTTGACGACGTCCTTCGCATCGAGCCATCCCTTGCTTCTACCGAGCCGCCAGGCTTTGCAGTGTCCTTGCGCGGAATCCCATGATCGTCAGGCCCACGACCTCCTTCTTCGCTTCATCATACCGAACGATGACCCCCTCTCCAATGTCCGTCCCCAGCGCTGGACGCGGTTTTCCAATCGAGATGTAGAGGACATCCGCCTCTTCATCGTACTCCCAATCGAGTGTTCCGGCGCTTTCAAGGATGTTCAGCGTTTCCATATGATCACCCTCCTCTTGGACGGTGCGTTCGTGAAATATGCAGTAATGACGAACCCGTCCTCGTCGGACGCTTCCTTGTACGCAACAATGAGGTGCTTTCGCGTCAGCGGCGTTTCGGGATAAAAGCGCACGGCCAGAACCTCGCCAAAATCCCCCAAGAGGATCATATCAGGGTCGGCAATCGTTTCAACAACCTTTTCCTTCTGGCCCAGCATCTCCGGATGCCGAAGTGAAATATGCCGCCAACGCTCCTGCGATATCCGTATGGGGGCGCCTTTCCTGGAATAGGTTATGATCATTCCGCTTCCTCGCCCTCGATCTACCGAACCGCGTCCCGGCGCGCTCCCAGGAACTTCCGCACCTTTTCCAGGGGCCGGGCGTTGATCGCGTCCATCGCTTCGAGCCATCCCTTCCGGACGATGCCGATCCCGCAGGAGACGTCTTTCAGCCCCTCGACCGAGTGGGCGTCCGGATTAATGGCGAGTCTCACGCCCCCATCCTTGGCGTGGTGGACGAACCGCCAGTCGAGGGCGAAGCGGAACGGGTGAGAGTCCTCATCGACGGGAGTCGAGACACGGAACTGACCTCAGCATTTGGAGAACATGCCGCGACGGCGTGACGGATCTGGTCACGGGGGTCGCGTTGGACGCTCATTTCTCCGGCCCCTCCAGCATCGTCCAATCCAACAACCGCGCCCCGTGCAGAACGCGCATGATGATCACTCTGGATCCGGCGATCTTGAAGAAGGTTCGATAATTGCCGTGCAAGAGATGGCGGTAGTCGGTGCCGAGCAGTTCGTTTTCCGGAACGAGCGGACAGCGTGTCGGAAAACCCTCAAGCGTACCGATCTGCTCCTCCATGCGCAGGATGAACGCGGTTGCCGCGCCGGGATCGTCGTGTGCGATGTACTCCCAGATTTCCGATATATCGGCTTCGGCGGCGGAAGTGACATCAACCCGGAATCTTGTGGGCACGCTTGAACTCTTTCAAGAAGCCGCGTGCGGAGCGGGTCCGGCCGCTTTCCACGTCCCGTTCAGCCGGGGCGAGAAGCCTTGCCAGATTCCCCGCCTGCAGGTGTTTTTCGTATACGCGCACGTCCAGCAAAACGGAATCGGCCCTGCCGTTGACCGTGAGGATCACCGGACGCCCCGTGGCATGGAGATGATCGAGGATATCGCGAGTGTTGCGCTTCAGGTCCGTAACGGAGCGGATGTCTTCCGAAGGGCTGATCTGTGACATATCGTGCCTCCTGTAATGCAGTATTTGACGTTGAATATAACATTACATTCGATGCGCGGCAAGTGCGACTCGTGCCGAGACGCGCTCAATCACCGGCCGCGGACCCATCGACGATACGCCTCGATCCACTCGGCGCCCGCGGGCGGCGGGGAAGATAGCGGCAGATCGAGGATCGGAATCGCCTGTCGTTTCTTCCCGCGTCGGCAGATGGCGACGATGTCGTCCGCCGCGCCGAGGTGGACCTGCTCGACCGTTACCACCATGTCGAGGACTGTGGTCTCGAACGGCAACGCGAGTTGGTCGGCGATCAGGGTAAGGAAGGCCGTGCGTTGCTCGGATTCATCGTAGGCATCGGTGATCGCTTCCTCGATGAGTTGATCGAGCCGCGCGCGGCTCGGCGGCCACTTGCGGTTCGTTGTACGTTGTTTCTTCGCGGGTGTTCGCGGCATGGGCTTCGTCTCTGGACGCTCTCAGTCTATCAGACTCGGTCCGGGCGCATCGCACAACTTCGGCTTCGAGATCGTTCATGGGGCCGGGCGTCCGGCAGACGAACGCTTCATGCCCGTCGATCGAAAACGTCCCGACAGCCGCGCAGGTTCTTCGAGGATGTCCAGAATGGACTTCGCGCAATAGACGCGGTCGCGCTTGGCCTTGCTGATCTTCTTGACGATGGCCAGCGATTCAAGCCGTTCCACCGCCCGTTGCGCGGTGGTGAACGCGACGCCGAGACGCTTCGCGGCGCGTTTGATCGTAAGGTACGGATTTGCCGCAAGCATGTCCACCAGTGTCAGGGGGTTCTTGGACGTCGCGCCGGAGACGGCTTCGCGCCATTTCACGAGGAGGCCGTTGATCCGCTCGGCCCGGCTCAAGGCGTCCTCGGCCTGGCGCGCGACACCGTTGAGAAAATATTCCACCCACGCCGACCACTCCCCCCGTATGCTCACGCTGAGCAGGCGATCGTAGTAATCCCGTCGCGTGGCCTCGAAGAAGGCGCTGAGATAGAGCAACGGCGTGGGCAAAATGCCGCGCTCGACCAGAAACAGCGTGATCAGAAGGCGTCCGACGCGGCCGTTGCCGTCGAGGAACGGATGGATCGCCTCGAACTGGTAATGCGCGAGCGCCACCTGCGCCAGCGGCGGCAGCGAGCGATCGTGCAGAAACGTCTCCCACTGTTCCAGGCACGCCGTCATTTCCCCGGGCGGCGGGGGGACGTAGGTCGCATTCATCAGGGTGCAGCCGGCCGATCCGATCCAGTTCTGCGAACGGCGGAACTCGCCCGGCGTGGCCTGATTGCCGCGCACGCCGGTCATGAGCTTGGCGTGCAGCTCCCGGATCAGCCGCAGGGAGAGCGGCAGTTTCTTCAGGCGCCGGACGCCAAATTCGAGTGCCGTCACGTAGTTGCCGACTTCACGCAGGTCCGCGGGGCTGCGCTCGACCGCGGCACCGGCTTCCGCCGCAAGCAACTCGCCAAGGGTCGCCTGCGTGCCCTCGATGCGGCTTGACAGTACCGCCTCGCGCCGGACGAAGGGGCGCATGAGCAGGTGAGGATTGGGGAGCCGCCCGCCTTCGCCGGCCAGCCTCCCGACCAGACGGTCGGCATCCGACAGCGCGCGCACGAGCACCGGCGTCCACTGCAGCAACGGCGGCAAAGAATCCGGAACGAACGCGGTATAGCCGCTCGGGACGCGGACGCGCCTTCCAGGAATAACGAAGGGGTGGGTCAAGGCCGTTCCTTATTTTCGGGAGCGAAAACAGCAATGTGCATTATTTTCGAAATAATGATGAATCGAAAACATTATGTCAACTGAAACTCGTTCCGGACGGGCGTAGGGGCTGCGTTGCTATGGAGATGCGCTCCAGCAATTCTGCTCGTCCCATGATTTCACCTCCTGGTCCGTTGTCGCCCTTTGAAGCGGAAAACCTTCATCGCGGCGCAATTCTATGCCTCTTGGCTTTCATCCGCAACCGCCTCCAAGGCAGTCGCTACCCCCCGCGCGCGGCCAGGAACTTCCGCACCTTCTCCAGGGGCCAGGCGTTGACGACGTCCTTGACCTCCAGCCATCCCTTCCGGGCGATGCCGACGCCGTAGGAGACGTCTTTCAGCCCCTCGACGGAGTGCGCGTCCGGATTAATGGCGATCTTCACGCCCTTGTCCTTCGCGTGATGGACGAGGCGCCAGTCGAGATCGAGGCGGAAGGGATGCGCGTTGATCTCGATCGCGACGCCCAGATCGGCGGCGGTGTCGATCACCTGGCCCATGTCCACCGGATACCCCTCCCGCGAGAGGAGAAGGCGCCCCGTCGGGTGCCCGAGCATCGTCACGTGCCTGTTCTTCATCGCTTTGACGATCCGCCTCGTGGCCTCGGCCTCTGTCATGTTGAACTTCGAGTGGATCGAGGCGATCACGAAATCGAACGAGGCGAGGACGGGGTCCGGGTAGTCGAGCGATCCGTCGGGAAGGATGTCGCACTCGATCCCTTTGAGGATCGTGAAGCCCGAGAGCTTCCCGTTCAGCGCGTCGATCTCCTTGTGCTGTTTCTTGACGTCGGCCGCATCGAGGCCGCCCGCGTACTTGGCAGAGCGCGAGTGGTCGGCGATCCCGAGGTAGGCATACCCGAGCTTCTTCGCGGCCAGGGCCATCTGCTCCAGCGTCGCCGTTCCGTCCGAGGCCGTCGTATGGACGTGGAACAGGCCGCGGATGTCCTTCTCCTCCACCAGGTCCGGCATTTTCCCCGCCTCGGCCGCCGCGATCTCGCCTGCGTCCTCGCGCATCTCCGGCGGAATATAGGCCATCCCAAGTTTCGCGAAGATCTCATCTTCGCTCCTGCACGGCGTCTTCCGCTCCCCCTTGAAGAGGCCGTACTCGTTCAGCTTGTACCCCGCTTTCTTCGCGATCCCGCGCATCGCCGTGTTGTGGTCCTTGCTCCCCGTCAGGTACATGAGGGCGAACGGGAACTCCTCCTCCGAAACAGCGCGGAGATCGGCGTTCATCCCGCTCTTCAGGCGGATCGACGTCTTGGTCTCGCCCTTGGCGATGACCGACTCGACATCGGGCAGACCGGCGAAGAACTCCATCAGGGGGCCGGGCTTCGCGGTCGCGGCCACGATGTCGATGTCCTTGACGACCTCCTTGCGGCGCCTGAGCGACCCGGCGATCTCTGCCCGCGCGACGCCCTTGAATCCCCTGATTTTTTCCAGGAGATCGCCCGCGCTCTGAAGAGCGAAGTCGATGTGGAACTGGCCCTGGGTCTTCTTGATGTAGGCGATCCCTTCCAGGATCTTCTCCTGGGACCGCGCCCCGAACCCTTCAAGATCGACGAGCCGGTTCTCGTTGCAGGCGTACTCCAGTTCGCCCACGCTGGAGATCCCGAGCGCATCGCAGATCTTCTTGACCTTCTTGGGACCGAGACCGGGGATCGCGAGGAGGTTCGTGATCCCTTCGGGCAGGGTGGACTTCAGCTCCTCGTAATACTTGAGCCGGCCGGTCTTGACCAGCTCCGCGATCTTCTCGGCGATCCCCTCGCCGATTCCCTTGATCTCGCGGAGGCGCCCGGCCGAGGCGAGTTCCTCGACATCCCGGTCGGTCCCCGCCAGAGCCCGCGCGGCGTTGTGATACGCCCGGACCTTGAAGGGGTTCTCCCCCCTGATGTCCAATAGCTCGCCAATTTCTTCGAGAACCCGCGCAACTTCTTCCTTCGTCATCGATTCACCCATTCACCCATTCACCCATTCACCGATTCACCGGCAATATTCTTCCTCACGATCTCCAGGTTCCTGGCGATCCGCCTGCGCCCGGCTCGGGCAAGCGATGTTCCCCCGAAATTCTTCCGGAACGCCCCTTCCGACAACCCTTCCACGGCATCCAGGGAGAGATGGGGACCCGGACCGGCTGAGGGTCTGAACTCCGGTTCGTCCGCGATCGTCCCCGCCGCGTTGTGGGGGCAGACCTCCTGGCAGATGTCGCATCCGAACGCCCAGTCGCCCATCCGTCCCGCCAAGGCGGGATCGATCTCGCCCCTGTGCTCGATCGTAAGATACGAGATACAGCGGCGCGCGTCCAGCGCCCGCGGCGCGACGAGCGCTCCCGTCGGGCATGCATCGAGACAGAGCGTACAGCCACCGCAGGGGTCCCAAGAAGCGGAAAGGGGGGAGGGGAGGAAGGGGGACGTACCACTCCGGAGTTCGAGATCGGTCAGGACAACGGCCAGGAAAACATAGGAACCAACGCCGGGGGCGATGAGGAGCGTGTTCTTGCCGATCCCCCCGAGCCCCGCTTCGCGCGCCCAGGCTTTCTCAAGGACCGGTCCCGTGTCCACGTACGGCCGGAAGGAAGCCTCATTGCCGAAGACCTCGGTCAGCCTTCCGACGAGCGTATCCAGCCGCCGCCCGATCGCCTCGTGATAGTCGACGCCCCATGCGAACCGGGAGACACGCCCGGACGGCCCGCCCGAACCCGGAAAAGGGCCGGGGAAATACGGAACACCCAGGACGATGACCGAGCGCGCCCCGGACAGCGCCTCTTCCGGCCGGCACCGCCGGCCCGGCCGGTTCTCCAGGAACGTCATCGTTCCGTGGAACCCGCCCTGGAGCCGCTCACGCAAGGACCGTTCGTCTTCCTCCAGCGGGCGGGCCCTGGCGCTTCCCGCGAGCGGGAACCCGGCCTCGCGGGCAAGGAGAACGATCCCCTCCACGGGTCAGGCCGGCTGGTCCCGACGTTGGGACTCGAGGAACTGCTCGACGAACGTGTAGACCTCGGCCGGACCGAACGGTTTGGAGAGGCACCGATCGCGGCGATCCCCCAGAAAGACGCGCGTCGCCTCCGTAACGGTATCTCCCGACATGAAGACGACCCGGGACTCAAGGCCGGGGAATTCCGTCCGGACGCGGTCGTACAGTTCCATCCCCGAGAGCCCCGGCATCTTGACATCGGTCATGATCAGGTCGAAGGAGCGTCTCCTCAGCTTCCTGAGGGCGGCGTCCCCGCTCGGGGCCGTCTCGACGGCGTATCCCTTTTCCTTGAGCGTGTCGTAGAGAAGCGAGCAGATCGACGGTTCGTCGTCGGCGACCAGAATCGACTTCTTCGCGCCGCCCCGGCCGCCCGCGCCGCCACCCCGCGTCTGCGCGCCGGCCGGGTCCTCCTCCGACGGGACATCCGTCCTGAAGGGGAGATTGATCGTAAACGTCGTCCCCTTCGTCGGCTCGGAAGCAACGCGGATACTTCCCCCGTGCTCATGGATGATCTGCTGGACCAGGGCCAGCCCGAGGCCTGTCCCCCGCCCCGGCGGCTTCGTCGTGAAGAACGGATCGAAGACCCGCGCCACGTGGTCCGGACGGATGCCGGGACCGTCGTCCTTCACGGTGACGCGGAGCCAATTCTCCCCGTTCTCGGCCGCCTGTTCGGTCTTGAGGAACAGCTTCTCGCCGACGTGACTGTCGGCCATCGCCTGCATAGCATTGGTGATCAGGTTCACGAAGACCTGCTGAATCCGGTGGAAGTCTCCGATCGTCATGGGAAGGCTCGGATCGAAATCGGTCTCCACGCGGATGTTGTTGACCTTGAGCTCGTAAGCGACGAGCTCGATGGTCGCCTCGAGAAGGCCGTTCAACCCAACCGGATTCCACTCGGGATCGTGCGGCCGGGAGAACGCGAGGAGATTGCTCACGATCTTCTGCATCCGGATCGCCTCCCGGTTGATGCGGTCCAGGGGACCATGGACGGAGGAGGCGTCCGGGCGGGAGAGGAGAAGCTGGGAATACCCCATGATCCCGGTCAAGGGGTTGTTCAGCTCGTGGGCGACTCCGGCGATGAGCTGGCCGATCGCCGCCAGCCGCTCGGACTGGATCATCCGCCGCTCGACATCCTGTTTCTCGGTTACGTCCGTGCCGACCCCGAGTACCCCCATCGGCCGATTCCGGTCGGAGACGATCGTAGACAACGCGACCAGAACCGTCCGGATCGTCCCGTCCGGACGACGGACCGAGATTTCCCGGTTCAGGACGCGGCCTTCCCGCCTCAGGGCGGTCTGGACTTCCCGGAGATCCTCCGGACTGGCGTAGAAAGACCCGGACGGCCGGCCGATCAGATCCCGGGCCGAAAGGCCCGTCAGCGCGCACGTGGCCGGGTTGGCCGCCGTTATTCTCCCGCGCAAATCGGTCGTGAAGATGGCGCTCGGAGAGCTCTCGAATATCCGGAGGAGAGAGTGATGAGTCCTGAAGAAGTCCTTCGTCCGCTCCGCCAGGGCGCGCTCGAGATTGCCCTTCTCTTCAAGCAGGGCGGCGTCGGTCATCTGGAGCTGTTCGGCCATGCGGTTGAACGACTCGGCGAGAAGACCGAGCTCTTCCACGGCCGGACGTTCGACCCGCCGGCCGTGATGGCCGGCGGCCACGTCGGCGATGGCCGACGAGACCGACCGGATCGGCCGGACGACCGCATTCAGGAACAGGTAGAGGAGGACGGCTTCGACAACGAGAAGAACGATCGTCGGAGGCGCCACAAGGGTGACGACTTCTCCGAGATCGAGAGCGGGCGCCCTGAGCGACCGGTCCACGCGGGCGACGCCGACGGCGCGCCCCCCAGCCGTGATGGGCGCGGCGGCCTCGAACGTCTCGCCCCCCTCCTCCGGGCGGACGCGAGCGGCGATTTGCCCGGTCTGGATCGATCGGGCGTGGAGATCGTCATCCCGCTTCCGTCCCAGCCGCGACGAGTCCGGGTGGGAGATGATCTTCCCAGCCGGGTCCGTGATGAACGCGGTCGTCTCCCCGCGCTTTTCCGACTTGGCCTGGACCAGATGCAGGAGCGTCTCGAAGTCGGACGTGATGACGAAGCCGACCGCGTCCCGCGCGAGATACTCGGCGGTCTCCACGGCGGAGGCCTTCACCGCGGCCCGGGCCTGGGTTCGCTTGTGCTCCAGCGTAATCAGAACGGTGGAAACGACGGCGGCAATCGTCAGGAGCCCGGTCACGACGAGGGCCGTCGGGATGAGGCGGCGGGAGAACCGCGAAGAAGAGGGGGCGGGGGTCGAAGTCGTCACGAGCAGGCAATCTAATGCGGGAGACCCGTCTGGCGCGCCAGCTTCCTGATCCCGTCGTATTCGGCGTCCGTGATCGGGTCGAATCCGTCGAAGTCGAGGGCCTTTAGGGTCGGCCCCGCCTCCGGGTCCGTCTTGAGGCCGATCGCCGCGGTCTTGATCTTCGCAACGAGCGCTCGATCCATCCCCTTCCGGACGACGAGCGGAAGCCTGGGAGAGACCTCCGTCGTCCGCAGGATCTCGACCCCCTCGGTGTTGATCCGCCGGGACAGATTGGCATAGTTCACGCCGCACATCCCCGCGACGTCAACCTCCCGGTTCAGAACGGAAAGGAGCGTCCCGGGCAGGTTCTTCGTGAAGACGACCTTCATCTCACGGTCCACGTCGATCCCCTGGGACATGAGGTAGGCGCGGGGGACGACGTATCCCGAGGAGGCCAGGTGGCTCACGAAAGCGATCTTCTTCCCCCGCAGGTCGTCGAGCGTCTTGATCCCGCTGTCCTTGCGGACGATGAGGTGCGAGGGAGCGAACGTGTTGCCGTACGCCACCTGGGCGGCCACCGCCTCGATGCCGATCTCCTTCTTGAGAAGGATGTATACGTAGGGATTGACAAATAGAAGATCGAGCTGTCCGCTCCTGGCGAGCTCGACCAGGTGATCGAAGTTTCGCGGGACGACCAGATCCACCTTCCGGCCGGCCTTGCGGGAGAGGTATTCCGCGAAGGGGGTCCAGCGCTCGTAGAGTTCTTTGGGCGACAGGAGGTAGAGAACCCCGAACCGCAGGGGAGCTTCCTGGGCGGCCTGGGGAGACGACGCCTCGGCCCGCCCGGATCCGGCGGTTCCGGCGGAACCGGGCAGGCCGATCCCGGAGAGCGCCGCGGGGAGAACAAGCAGGAGGAAAGAAAGAACGGCCTTCTTGAGGACAGAGTTCGACATTGCGCGTGCCCTCCTTTCCACCTGGCGGGGAACAACGCCGCCTTCCACTCTTATCGGCTCAAGGAGGAGGCGACTTGAGACCGATCCCTGGGCTACGCCCCCATGACGTTGAATCCGGCGTCCACGTAGACGATCTCGCCGGTGACGCCCGAAGCCAAGTCCGAGACCAGGAAGAGGGCCGCCTTTCCGACTTCTTCCGTCGAGACGTTCCGCCTGAGCGGAGCCCTTTCCTCCGCGTGGTGAAGCATCGACTTGAAGCCGGAGATGCCGGCCGCGGCCAGCGTCCGGATCGGCCCGGCCGAGATCGCGTTGACGCGGATCCCCTGGGGCCCGAGGTCATACGCCAGATATTTCACGGACGCCTCCAGGGCGGCCTTGGCGACTCCCATCACATTATACCCCGGCATCACCTTCTCCGCACCATAATAGGTCATCGTGACGATCGACCCGTTCCGGCCCGTCATGAGGGGGGCCGCCCCGCGGGCCAAGGCGACGAGGGAGTAGGCCGAGACGTCAAGGGTGATCCTGAATCCTTCCCGCGACGTGGAGACGTACGGTTCCTTGAGGTCCTCCTTGTTGGCGAACGCGACGGCGTGGACAAGGATGTCCAGATGACCGAAGACCTCCCGGACCTTCGCGAACAGGGCGTCGATGTCGCCGTCCCGTGTCACGTCGCAGGGTTCGACGAAGCGGGAACCGAGGGACGCCGCGAGCGGCCTCACGCGCTCCTCGATGGCGGGAACCGGATACGTGAAACCGAGGTCCGCTCCCTCGGCGTGAAGCGCCCTGGCAATCCCCCACGCGATGCTCCGATCGTTCGCGACACCGACGACGAGCCCGGTCTTTCCCGTCAGAAGTCCCATGTGTCCTCCCTTGGCATCTCCATTTCGTAGTCTCCAATTTCCATTTTTCATTTTCCAATTTACAATTTCCAATTTAAAATTTCCAATTGTTTCATCTTTCTCCCCTTTTCCCCGCTTCCTCGCTCTTCCCGCACCCCGGCGGCCGGACGCCTTTCGCGTGCTCTCGGTCCTGAAACTTCTCGATCAGCCTGTACCATTCCCTCCGGAGGGCAGGCTCGGCGGGAATTCGCAGTTCCGAGACGAGAGTAAGCTCCTCGCCCCTTTTCCAGTGTACGAGGGTCGTTGCGCCTTGCGGGTCTTCGCGCTCGCTGATCCCCCGGATATAGGCGGCGGGGATGACGAGAAGTCCCCCCGACAGCCGGCGGCGGAAAACGAGGGCGCGGTCGGTCAGCCAGAGAGTCCCGATGCCCGTCCCGCCGCCGCCGTCGGCCGGCCAAGCCTCGCCCCCGGCCGGGGCCGGGGCCGCGTCCTTTCCCAGCCTCCGGGTCGCGACGTGTTCCGCCCCCTGAAGCTCAAGGTGCTTCTCCCCTGAGACGGCTTCGAGACGGTCGACCGGAAGCATGCCCTGCTGACGATTCGCGGCCGCTTGCCGCCGCGCACGCTTGAATGCCAGGAAACCGATTGGAAGAAGAAGTCCTGCGATGAGGGCAAGCGATCCGGTCACGATCCATGTTCCAGATTGGCGGAAGGGTGTAGCAGGCTGCTGAAACAGCAGCCTGCGCGGTGCAGGGATGCACCGCCAAATCGCGAAGATTCGGTTTCGAGCGATTTGAAAGACTTGCGCGAATTCACTTCGCGCAAGTCGTGGCTGAAAAAGCCATGGATGGACTTTTTCAGCATCCTGGTAAACGACAACGGCTGGCCTTTTTGGGCCAGCCGCCTCGCTTGAAGGGGAGGAACCAGGGCACCCCGAGCAACCGGTTTCCCGGCCGCTCGGGGCCCCTCCATGCCCTGGTCCCCGCCGGAAAAAACGTATCGATCAAACCTGGTTTTAGTAAACCAAATGCCGAGCGGTTTTTCAAGATATTTTTCGATGGATGCAACAAGATAGTTGAGAATCGGACGGTCTTGGCGGATTTGATGGTCGGCCTTCCCCTTGTTGATTTCCGGAGCGGCCGAATGTTAATATCTGCGCCGTTTCTTCGCTCACACGGCGGCACTCCAGGAAAGGCGCGCAACCCCATGCGAAAAGTCCTCATCATCGGCTCCGGTCCGGCCGGTCTCACGGCCGCGATCTACACGGCCCGGGCCAACCTCTCCCCTTTCCTTGTAGAGGGCCTTCAGGCGGGCGGCCAGCTCACGATCACGACGGAAGTGGACAACTACCCCGGATTCCCCGCCGGAATCATGGGCCCCCAGCTCGTCATGGAGATGCGGAAGCAGGCAGAGCGGTTCGGAACCGAGTTCCTCACGGGAGACGTCCTCTCCGTGGACCTTTCGAAGCGCCCGTTCAGCGTCGTCACCGATTCGGGGGAGGAGGCCGCCGCCGCGCTCATCATCGCCACCGGCGCGTCGGCACGGTTCCTGGGGCTCCCCTCAGAGAAGCGGCTCATGGGACACGGCGTCTCGGCCTGCGCCACGTGCGACGGCTTCTTCTTCCGCGGCAAGAAGGTTATGGTCGTCGGAGGAGGCGACACGGCAGTCGAGGAGGCGGTCTTCCTCACCCGGTTCGCGTCGGAAGCGGCCATCGTCCACCGGCGCGATGCCCTGAGGGCGTCGAAGATCATGCAGGACCGCGCCCGGTCCAACCCGAAGATCACGTGGCGCCTGAACAGCGTCGTGGACGACATCCTGGGCGGGGACGTCGTCACGGGTATCCGGCTCAAGGACGCGAAGACCGGGGCCGCGCGGGAGGAACTTTGCGACGGCGTCTTTATCGCCATCGGCCACCAGCCGAACACGAATCTCTTCGAGGGACAGTTGGAACTCAACCCGGCCGGGTACATCGTGACCCGTCCCGGCTCGACTGTCACGTCCGTCCCCGGCGTCTTCGCGGCCGGGGACGTCCAGGACCCCGCGTACCGCCAGGCGGTCACGGCGGCCGGAACGGGCTGTATGGCGGCGATCGACTGCGAGCGCTGGCTCGAAGCCCAGGAAGGAGCCTGACCGCTTGCGGTTCTTCTCCCTCGACGACTTCCGGCGCTTCGCCGCGGACAAGCCGCGGACAAGATGAAGAAGAGCAACTTCATAGCGTCCAAGCCGGGCTAGCCGGACGGGGAGCGCGGGACGTGTCCGACGAAGCCATTCTCATCATCGGGGCCTCCGAGGCCGATTCGAATCTCTACTATCGGACGCGGTTCCTCGCGCCCGACCCGTTCGTTTGCGTCGAAGCCGGCGGGAAACGGACCCTTCTCATGAGCGATCTGGAGATCGACAGGGCAAAATCTCAGGCCCGCGCCGATGCGGTCCTCCCCTACTCCGCCTATCGGGAGAAAGCGGTCCAGTCCGGCGTCCCGGAGCCCCGAACGGCCGACGTCGTGGCCGCGTTCCTCCGCGAGCGGGGCATCGAGAGCCTCCTCGTTCCCGGCTCGTTCGCCGTGGAGCACGCCGACGGCCTGCGGGAACGGGGATTCGCGCTCCGGTTCAAGAAAGAACCGTTCTTCGAGGAACGGGCGGTCAAGGCGCCCGAGGAGATCGAAGCGATCGGCGAGGCCCTCCGGCAGGTGGAGCACGTCATGGGAGAGGCGATCGATCTCGTCCGGGCGGCCGACGTCCGCGGGAACGTCCTTTTTCTCGATGGGGAGCCCCTCACCTCCGAGCGTGTCAAACAGTTCGTCGACGTGGAGCTCATGAAGCGCGGCTGTGTCGCCCAGCACACGATCATCTCTGCCGGAGACGCCGCCTGCGACCCGCACAACGAAGGATCGGGGCCGCTGTTGGCGCGGACGGGAATCATCCTGGACATTTTCCCCCGTGTATCGAGGACCCGCTACTTCGCCGACATCACGCGGACGGTCTGCAAGGGCGGCGCGACGGAACCGCTCCGGAAGATGTACGACGCCGTCCGGCGGGCGCAGGACGTCGCGTTCGGGAAGATCCGGGACGGCGTCCCCGGACGGGAGGTCCACGAGGCCGTGGCGGCGTTCTTCGAGGGGGAGGGGTTCGAGACCGGGATGACCGACGGCCGGATGCGGGGATTCTTCCACGGGACGGGCCACTCCGTGGGCCTCGACATCCACGAGCCGCCGGGGATGGGAAAGACCTCTGCCTCCGTCCTCCGCGCGGGGAACGTCGTTACTGTGGAACCGGGCCTGTACTATCCGGGGATAGGCGCCGTGCGGATCGAGGACATGGTGGTAGTGGAAGAGAACGGCTGCCGGAATCTCACGACGTTCCCGAAGTTCCTCGATGTCTAGCGCCACGGAAAAGGATCGGCGGGGGCTCGTGATCGTCCACACCGGCGACGGCAAGGGGAAAACGACGGCCGCGCTGGGTCTCGCGCTCCGCGCCGTCGGGAACGGGATGCCAGTTCTCATGATCCAGTTCATCAAGGGGAAATGGAAGACGGGCGAGCGGGAAGCGGCCAAGGCGTTCGGCAGCCTCCTCGAGATCCACGCGATGGGCGAGGGTTTCACCTGGGACACGAAGGACGTGGAACGCGACAAGCGGAAGGTGCGGGAAGGATGGGATTTCATGACCGCGAAGGTCGCCGGGGGCGGCTATCGGATGCTGATCCTGGACGAGATCAACTACGTCCTCTCGTACGACTACATCCCCGTCGAGGAGGTGCTCGGGTTTCTCCGGGACCGGCCGCCGGCTCTTCACGTTGTCCTGACGGGGCGCAACGCCCCGCCCGCCCTGATCGAGGCGGCCGATCTCGTGACGGAGATGCTGGACATCAAGCACCCTTTCAACGAGGAGGGCCTCGCCGCCCAGCGGGGGATAGAGTTCTAGCAGGTTGCGGAAGAAGTCCCCTCTCCCCCTGGCAGGGGGAGAG
>MHEK01000105.1 GCA_001803795.1 Nitrospirae bacterium RBG_16_64_22 | reverse complement strand
TGATAAAAGTATAAATATTCCTCACGCCTCCAGGCGGTAGCGGCCTTCCTGGGCGACTGCCTTCCCCCGCCGGGCGGCGATGCTGACAGCCGGCTGGGTCACCCCCAACAGGCGGGCCACGGAGGCCCCGCTCTCTCCGAGTTCCCCAACGGCCCAATAGCAGAAAAGGCTCCGAGCATTTGCAACCCGGCGGGTTCTCTGGGGAGAAAAGAGTTCTTCCGTCCCAAGAGAAAACAGCTCGCAGACCCGTCTCAGGATCCGCTTGAGGTTGTAGCCTTTGCGCCTGAGGGCCGATCGCCTCGTCATCGCCTCCTCGGCCGCCCTGAGCGTCTCCAGGACGAAGTCCCCTTCCCCAAGTATCCTCTCGTCGGACATGACGCGGGTACCCTTCCGACGTGCTCCGGATTCGACCCATCCCTTGAGGCTTCTCCGAAGACCCCCGCCCGTCAGCTCGGGCCGGCGCCCCTGCTTCTCCCCCTCCTGAACAAACCGCGCGTACCGCCTGCGGGCCTCGCCCAGGTCCTTCGAGAAGAGCCCCAGGACGTACCGGGTCTCCTGCCAGTCTCTTCGGACCTTCCCCAGGACGGCTCCGTGGCCGCAGTACGGATGCTTCCCAAGATCGGCCAGGGTTTCCACAACCCGGCCCCTCAAGGGATTGAGGTGGATGTATCGAACCAGTTCGAGGAGGTACGGGTCCTCCTGGCAGAGAACCGATTTGTAGCGGTTCTGAAACAGGTGTCCCGTCCGTCTGTGCCTGCGGTTGAATTCAACGGCGTAGCCGGTGAGGAGCCTGCGCATGACGGCGGACAGGGGGGCTTGGCCGGTCCGGAGCAGGAGGTGGAAATGGTTCGGCATCAAGGCCCAGGCATAGCAGGGGGTGGAGGCCTCGGCAAGAACCCGGGAGAGCCGCTGAAGGAAGGCATCGTAGTCGGCGGGATCTAAGAAGATCCTTCGCCGCTCGATACCACGGACGATGATGTGGTGGAGCGCTCCGGGAGCGTCTATCCTCGCCTGACGGGGCATGCGCGCAACATACCTATCCTGGGCCGGACAGTCAACTTATTTATACTTTTATCAACGTCCCCAAAGGGTCCAAAGGGTCGCCTTTATCAACGTCCCCAAAGGGTCGCCAAAGGGTCGCCGGGTCCCGGAGTCTTTTCCAAGTCTGTCCGAAAAGCCCGGATGCACCGGCAAGAAGACCAGTTCCTCGAATAAACTAACTAACCTTGCAACGTCCCCCTGTCGTCCCTGTCGTCCTGTCGTCCTTTCATCGGGGCGCACACAACGTCCCCAAACTCGCGTCCCCAAAGTCGGAGTCAACTGTTGGGCGGCCGGGCAGGATCCAGCCAGGGTCCCTCACGGGCTAAAGGGCATGCGGGTCCGTACTTCGTACCCCAGTTTCCGGATTGTTTCGGAGATCCTCTCCGGCGTCGTGACGGCCGGATCGTAGGCAACCGTCACCGTCCTTGCCGTCAGATCGGCGTCGGTCCGCTTGACGCCCTCCGTTTTCTTCAAGGCCCCGATGATGTTCGCCCGGCAATTGACGCAGAGCATGTTCTTCACGCCGAGCGTCACGCTCGCCTCGCTTCCCACCGCTTCCGCGGCAGACGGAACGAGCATCAGAACCCCGATCATCAGGAAAGACCGTGCCCTCATCAAGCGCCTCCCTAAGTCCGGTCGATCAGCCACGCCGGATGAGCGTAGCTCCAGACCATGTACAGTCCCGCGAGGACCAGGATGACCCCGCCCCCCTTCTCGATCCACGGGACGAACCGCTCCATCCCCCGCATCTGCTCGACCGCCCCCAGACCCGCGGCCGCCGCGAGGATCGGGACCCCGCGCCCGGCGGAATAGGCCAGCAGAAGCCCTGCCGAGTACCAGACCTTCCCCGTGGCGGCCGCGACGGTCAGGATCGTGACGAGCGCCGGCACGCAGAACGGGCAGACGGCGAGCGAGAACGGAAGCCCCAAGACAAACGCGCCGGCGTAGGTCGCCGTCTTTCTTCCCTTGGGCGCGAGGACCGGCAGGCGGAACGAGACGATGTTCAGCCACCGGAGCCCGAGCAAGAGAAGGACCGGTCCGATCACCAGCCCCCATCGGGGCCCGAAAACCATGGCAACGGCGTAGTTCCCCGCCGCCGCGAACAGGACCCCCAGGAGGACGTCGGCCGCGGACGTCCCGGCGACGAAAGCCCCCGCAAGAAGGAAAGCGTGGCGCGCATCGCGCGCACCCGAGGCGAAGTATCCCACGGCGACCGGAATGGCGGCGAAAGAGCCGGGATTGAAGGAGAGAACCAGACCCGCGAGAAAAGCGAACGCGAAGCTCAAAAGGGAGACGTGCGCGACAACGTCCCGTAGCGCGGCGGCGTCGGGCATGGTCAGGCCGCGAGCGCCTTTCCCGCCGCGACGAGAGCGAACAGGATGCCCGTGAGGTACGGCGTCGTCCGGGCCGAGCGGTCGAGAAACCGGAGCGTTCGCGCCGTCGCCGGCCGGAAGGAGTAGATGAAGGCCGGAATCGAGAAAAATACGGCGAACAGGAGCATCGCGGCCGCGCCAAGGGCCGGACGGGCCGCCCCGGCCAGAGCCATCAGGAGAGCGCCCGCCAGGGGGATCGTGCACGCGGGGAGCGTCAAGCCGAGCTTCGTGCCTTCGGCCAGACGACGTTCGGCCCCGGGAACGATGCCGTAGAACCGGATGTGCGGAACGGGAATGTAGACGAAGCGGCTGACGACGTAGACGGCGCCGAACGAACCGTAGGCGACCTCGAGAAAGATGTCCGGCAACGCGATTCCCCCTGCCCGCGCGAGACCGCTCACGGCAAGCCCCAGCGCGACCAGCAGGCCGATCCGGGCCAGGGCCATCCGTCCCAACTGGCCAAACCGCTCGCGCCGGGAGATCCGCTGGACATACTGCGTGAAGAGGACGTTCGAGGCGATCGCGCACGGCTCGAAGAAGGCCAGGGCGCCGAGGACGACGGCGAAAACGAGAATCGCCCAAGGCTCCATCACGGTTTTCCCTTCCGGTCGAGACGCGATTCCAACTCGGCCCGCAGGGCCTTCTCGCGGGGCAGAGTGCGAAACACGAGTTCCCCGTCGACGGCGATCGCAGGCGTCGCCATGACGCCGAGATCCAGGGCCCGGTCCATCGCCTCCAGGACGTTCACTTCCCTGAGATCGACCGCGCCGCGGCCGTGCTCCCGGATGAAGCGGAGCACCTCGTCCTTCGCCCTGACGCACTTCGCGCATCCCGGCGAGCTGAACACTTCAACGACGATCGGCATCTCTCATCCCTTCCAGGCCTTCCCGGTCCTCCGGGAGATTACGCGAGGGGCCTGGGTGCTCTGCCGCGCCTCCTCCTCGGAGACCGAAGCGATACATCGGCAGACTTCGTTCGCCCCGAGACGCTCCGCGGATTTCTTGGACGCCCATCGCTTCCGGTAGCGCTCCAACCGTTTCTTCAGGTCCTTCAGCATTCGGATCTGATCTTCGAGGGACTTGGTCCTCTCGGCCGCCCACTTCATCACGGCATCGCAGGGCGCCGTCCGGGTGCGCGCCAGATCGAAGACCCGCCTGATCTCGGCGAGCGTGAATCCCAGGCTCTTGGCTTTCAGGATGAAGAGGACACGGTCCACGTCGGCCTGGGCATACAGGCGGTAGTTGGCCCGCGTCCGCCCGGGCGAGCGAATCAACCCCAGCTCTTCCCAGTGACGGAGCGTCTTCGACGAGACGCCGCCCTCTCTCGCCAACTGCCTGATCGTGAGCGCCTGTCGATCCATCTGTCGCCTCGCCACAAGGATAAACCTTCCCCCAGGGGAAAGGATCAACTCCTTTTTCCGGCCCCCAAACAGGTTCCTGCGCGCCCCAGGATGTGCTAGTCTTCGCCCACGCGATCCGCCCGCGCGATCCCGGCTGTCACCCTTCCGAGGAGGAAGAAACGATGAAGAACGCCCCGGCTCCGCTCAAGGTCATGCTCGTGACGCTGTTTACGCTCTTTGCCGGCTTTGGAAGCGCCCTCGCCTCCACGGCCGATACGACACCGCGGGAAGAGAACATCCAGACGATCCGGTCGTTCCTGGGCGAGGAGACCGTCCAGGCAGCCCTTCTGCAGAAAGGAATCTCCGCGGAGCAGGTCGAGGAAGTCAAGGAAAACCTGGGCCTGTTGAGCGATTCGCAGATCCAGACGCTGGCGATGAACCTGGACCGGCCGGAAGCGCGGCCGGAGGAATCTACCGCCCCCGGAGACACTGCCGGAGGCGGGATCGAGTCGGCCGACTGGGGGAAAGACGCCGGCTACAAAGCCCTGTTCCTGGTCCTCATCGCTCTCGTCATCATCGTCGCCGTCATGTTCCCCACGTTCCCCCAGCTCCTGCCGCTCCTGGGCGCGTAAAGCGAGCTTCTCCCGCGTTGGCCAGACGGATTCCGGCGAGGGCCAGGACAACACCGCAAACCTGAAGCGGCGTAACGGCCTGCCCCAGCACCGCCCAGCCCTCCGCGAACGTCATCACGGGTTGCATGAGAAGAAGCGTGGACGCCGTCCAGACGGGGAGACGCTCCATTCCCCTCGCGATCAGCCACCAGCCGAGGACCGACGAGAGAAAGGCGTGCAGGACGAGCCAGCCGAGCGCCGCGGGCGGCTCGTCCAAGGGATTGTTCCGCTCCCAGGCCGCCGGGAGCAGGAGGAGGAGCGCCGCGATGAGGGCCGTCCAGAAGAGAACGGACGGGAGGTCGATCTCCGCGTCCAGAAGAGACTTCAGCACGAGCAGGAACGCGCTATACGTCAGGGCCGTGACCATCCCCATGAAGAGACCCACGAGAACGTCTCCCCCGAACCCTCGCGTCAGGGTCAGGAGGGCGATTCCCGCCATGGCGAGAACCGCCCCCGGCCAGAAGAACCGGCCTGCCCGCTCCTTGAAAAACCAGAACGAGAGCGCGCCGATGAAGAAGATTTGGGAGTTTCCGATCAGCGTGGCCGGACCCGCCCCGATGAGGAAGATGGAACGGTGCCACGCCCAGAGGTCCACGGCGAAGAAGAAGCCGAGAAGAAAGAGTCTCAGCCACGTCCGCCCCGAATGGCGAAGGTGGGCCGTTCCGTTCCCCCGCGCGAGCCCGACGAGGATGATGGGAAGCCACATCCCCGCGGCGAACGCGTTCCGGTAGAAGGCGGAGACCGTCGGCGGCGAACCCGCGAGCGTCACCAGAATGGCCGACGTGCTGATGAGCGCAACACCGATCAGAAGAACAACAACCGCCACCCGCAGCAACCTCCCATCTTCTAACTCCGAACTCCCAACTCCGAACCGTTTTTTCTCTCTCCCGCCTATCCGGCCTCGAACAGCGTGATCTCCCATCGGCCCGTCAGGAGATCGTGCCGGAGGATATAGAGGGCCCCATCATCGCCCTTCACCTTGAAGTAGCGGTGATCCGGCGCGAGCCAGCGGTCGAGAACGTCGACGACCTCAACCCGCCGCTCGCCGATCGTGAACCGCCGCGGCGTTTCCTCTCCCTTGTGTCCCGCGTAGCACTCCACACGGATCGGCGGGTCCGGCTCGTTCACCGTTGGCCCCTCCTCTCTTGCCCATGAGTTGCTCAAAACCCACCGCAAGATCCCCGCTCCACCAAGCCTCAGCGATCTCGTCCCGCTTCCCGACGACCGCTCTCGGCGGCAGTTTTCAGAATCCGCGTGACTTCGTCGTAGATCTCGCGCCGATGACCGACTGCCAGTACGCGGAGGGCCTTTCTACGCGTATCGACGGCGTAGATGACCCGGAACCGCCTCACGCGATACTTCCAGAAACCCTCCAGATCTCCGCCAAGAGGAGTCCCGCCTCGGGGATTCTGTGCGAGAAATCGCAGAGCGGCCTTGACGAGCGCCTTGATGTCCGGGGGAAGATGGCGGATCAAATCCCGTATGTGCGGAGGTATCTCTGGCTGAAGAGCGGGCACTAACCTTGCCGCTTCTTGCCGGGCCTGAGCGGTTCGCCGAATACTTCTTCGAACGAGGCGCCCCTTCCACCCTTGGAATAGAACGACAGGCTCTTCCGGATTTGATCCATCAGGTCGGGATCGCTCAGGACCTCGATGGTCTCTCGAAACCGCTCGTACTCGGCGTAACTCATCAGGACGGCGGCGGGTTTCCCCTTGCGAGTGACAAGGACCTCTTCTTCGCGCTCCTCGACACCCGTTACAAGTTCAGGCAGCCGAGCCTTCACTTCTGAAATTGGCAGTGTCTTCAACATGGCGCCCCTCGCGTTGACCAAAAAAGTGGTCAACTCGAAAAATACACCATGAAGGAATCCATTGTCAATTAGAGGTTCGCGGCGGCGAAGGCCTGGCCGCGCGGTCGGAAGGGCTGGGAACCGAAGAGCTAGTTCGGGGCCGGCACCGCGGTGGGGGCGGATTTGCCGCCGCGCCACGAGCGGACGGCTGCGGCGCCGTGGGCCTGTTTGGCGGCGACGAAGCGGAGATAGTCGCCCTCGATGAGGGAGGCCTTCGTCTCCGGGTCGAGCTCCTTCTTCGCCTCGACGAGCGACGTGATGAACCCGCCGCCGGCCAGGTCGTTTAACAGGATCGCCCCGACGATCCTGTTCCCCTCGAAGATGAGCTTCCGGAAGGCGCTCCCGTCCTTCCGAACTGCGATCTCGTGCTTCGCGGGATCGGCGATATTGAGGCCGATCGTCATGAGGTTGAGGCCGAGCAGATAGAAGGAGTTGATGCCGAGCGATCCCTTGTAGGTCCGCGAGAACCCCGCCATGTTGCTCCCCGCGACGCGCCCCTCGCTGTAGGCGACGGGGAGAACGGCGATCACCCGCCTCTCGCCCGACTGGATCTCGTAAGCCTGGGCGCAGTCGCCCGCGGCGTAGACGCCGGGAACGTTCGTCTGCATCGTCCGGTCGGTCAGGATCCCCCGGTCGATCTCGATCCCGCTTCCCTTGAGAAACTCGACGTTGGGGCGGACGCCGACGGCGATGATGACCAGCTCGGCCGGGATCTTCTTCCCGTTCTTGAGATGGACCTCCTGGACCTCGCCTTTCTTGTTGCCCGCGATCCGCTCGATCGTCGTCTGCGTCTCGAGCACGACGCCCTGCTTCTTCAAGTGACCGCCGACGATCCCTCCCGCCTCCTGGTCGAGACCCAGGACGAGGACGCGGTCGGCCAGCTCCACGACGGTCATGTTGAACGCCTTGTGCGGGGCGAGTCCCTTGACCGCGGAGAGGCCGATCAGCCCCCCGCCCAGGACCACGACGTTCTTCACCTTCCGCTTCTTGATCCAGCCCATGATCTCGACGGCATCCTGAAGCGTCGTGAGGTTCCTGATCCCCTTGAGCTCGCGCCCTTCCATCGGCGGGTTGATCGGCGTCCCGCCGGTAGAGATCATCAGCTTGCCATAGGAAACCGGCTCGCCGTTCTCGATGAGGACCTTCCGGCCGGCCGTGTCGATGCCCGCGACCGTGACGCCGGGACGGAAATCGACGCCCAGCCGCTTGAAGTGGTCTTTGGGCCGGTACCACAGCCGGTCCCACGCCTTGTCCCCGCCCATCCAGTAGGTGATGATCGGACGGCCGTACGTGAAGTCCCACGGCTCGCGGGAGAGGATCGTGATCCGGCCGAAGCGATCATGCTCTCGGATCGCCTCCACCGCGCCAATCCCCGCATACGACGAACCGATGATGACGTAGTTCTTCATGAAATTACCTCAATGACTTGCCACAGAGACACGGCGAATTTATTTCCCGTATTGACCATTCCAACTCTGCCCCTCTGTGCCTACTTGACTGCCATCCCCGCCATCTTGTCCCGGGCGATCCGGTCGGCGGACGCCCGCCGCGCCCGGAGCGAAAGCGTCTCCGTTCCGGACTGAACGAGCGCGCCCGTTTCGCACGCCGCGACGCACGGCGCAACCTCGCGGTGCGTGCATCCGTCGCACTTCCTGGCGATCTTCTCCTTGTAGACCGGCGTGATGGCCGCGAACGGGCACGACATGACGCACATCCAGCATCCGACGCAACGGTCGTAATCGGTGACGACCCAGCCCGAGGCGTCCCGCGCCCGGCAGCCGGTCAGGCAGTAGACCATGCAGGGCGCTTCTTCGCAGTTGCGGCAGAGGAGCGGCACGAAAACGCCGCCCGTCTTCCGAATCTCGATTCTCGGCACGACCGGCGTCTTCCATTTCTTGTGCTGGGGCGCGACCTCCTTCCTGCACGCCTCGACGCAGTCCATGCATCCCGTGCAGCTCGCGGCGTCCACGAGGATGTCGCGGCGGAACTCGGCGGTCATCTCCGAGACCATCTCCTGGCGCGCCGAGAGCGGGATCGTGCTGACGGCATCGGCCGCGGGGAGGGCCGGCGTCAGCGGAAAGACCGTGCCCGTCAGGACCTCGCGCCGGGCCGCCTGCTTGCCGGCCTCCACGGGCGGGATCCTTCGGGCTCGCTTGCGTCCCGAGACCGCTCTCCTGGGGCGCTTCGCCTTCGCCGCGGCGTGTCTCGGGGGAGACGCTTTCCGCTTCGCCGTCTTTCGCCTCGCCAAGCCCATCAAGCTCCCCCTTCGCGCCCTTTTTCTTCAAGCGACAGCGCGCCCCGAAGGATCATGGCCGCCCCCCGGTAGAACTCGGACCCCGACAGATTCTCCACGTCCGCGCAGAACTTCCCAGCCCAGCGGACGAGATGGTCGAAGAGAAGGCTCGATGCCAGCCCCTCCGCTCCTTCCGCCGATCCCTGTTGTCCGAGAAGGTGGGCCAGGCAGTCCAGCTCGACGCTGATATGATCGACCATCTCTTCCGCCGGGATCGGGAACCCGCCTTGGCGGTAGATTTCCCGCGCGCGTTCGGCCCTTGCCCCGTTCATCTGCTGTTCGTGGGAATAGATCGACTCGTACGGCGGAACGAACGGCATGTACGAATCGTAGAAGAGGCGCGTGTGTTTCGTCTGAAGGTGGTCGAGCACGTCTTCCGGATTCAAACCCTCGAACACGGCCAGAAGAGAAAGCCCTTCGTCCACGACGGGGGCTTTCCCGAGGACCGAGACCGCCGAGGCCGCGTCCCGGCGGAACGCGCCGGACGAGACGTCCCGCGCCAGCGCCTCGTCCGCGTACCGGAACGCGCGGGCGAGCGCCTTGTACAGGCCCGCACGGACGGCGGGAGAAGGACTCCCGGGGGCAAGGGAAGCCGGCGTCGCGGGGCCTTCCTCGAACGCGCATGTGGTCATCGCCCGGACCCAGTACAAGCGGCCGTGCTCGCGCGCGTTCCTCTTCCAGAAATCCGCGTCCTTCTTGTCGGAGTAGAGGAGGTCAATCTCGTTCGGGTTGATGTGGGTCAATCCAGCCTCTTTCCTGTTGGAGCGATCATGGGGTCCGCCAATGCTCTCCGCGGCGCGATGAAGACCGAGCGGATCAAGGCCGCAGGGAGGAGCCGGCCGGAGGCGTACTCCCTGTACGTCGAGGACCGGCGACGACCGAGGGCGCCCCCCAGAGGCCAACGGGCACTCTGGTTGAGAATGCCGCAACGGTCAGCGTCGCGCCGCTCTAGAAGTACGGCGTCGGCGGATAGTGCGCGATCTTTTTCTCGTCCAGAAGGGCGACGGCCTTCTCGTAGTCCTCCGGGACCACGTGGATCGTCCCGTGGTAAGGCTCCACGGTCGAGACCGTGCGAACCCTGATCGTGACGCCCGCCCCCCGGATCAAAGCCTCCGCTTTGTCATAGTCGCCGTTCATGTAGGCCACCCGGATCGGCCTCGTGACGATCGTGCCGATACTGCCTCCGCCCGCCTGAACCGCCATCCCAATGCCCCCTTCCGAAGCAAACTGCCGAAAAGAACCGTCCGTATCGCCCCTTTGACTCGGCCGGGCCGGCCTACCGGCCGACCAGCGCGGCCTCGACCTGCCTTTCGACCGAATCGGCGATCCGCCGGGCGTACCGTTCCCGCAGAACGCTCGTGTACTCGTTGATGTTCCCGAAGTAGAGGCAGTGGGTCGCGCACATCTGGGCGCAAGCCGGCCAGAGCCCCCGGTCCACCCGCTCCATGCAGTAGTTGCACTTCACGACCTTCTTCGTCTTCGGGTTGTACTGGGGCGATCCCCACGGACAGGCCGTGATGCACGTCTTGCATCCGATGCAGGCCTTCTCGTCCACGAAGACGATCCCGTCCGCCCGCTTCTGCATCGCGCCCGTCGGGCAGGCGGAGACGCACGGCGCCGGATCGCAGTGATGGCAGGACATGTAGACGAACTGCGACTTGAGACGTCCCCCCACCACTTTCGGCCCGACCTGGATCATCCGGATGAGCCGCGGCCCGACGGGAAGATCGTTCTCCAGCTTGCAGTGGACTTCGCAGGAGAAGCACATGATGCACCGCTCCGCGTCGTGGAACATGTGGTACATCGGCGTGTTCCCGCTTTCGAGCGTCGTCCGGGACTGCCGTCCCATCGCCGGATAAGCGGCGTTGTCGCCAGCCTTCTTCGCCGCAAACCCTTCTTCCGCCTTGAACACATGCATTATGAATCCTCCCAGAGTCCAATTTTCAAACCTGAGCCGCGCCTAGGGCCGAGCAGATCGAGGCCGCAGGGCGGAGCCGACCGGAGGCGTGCTCTTCGCACGTCGAGGATCGGCGACAACCGAGAACGAAGAGATGCGACGGCCATCGGCGCGGCCCTAGATCCCCGCGAAGAGGTCCGTCGACCGGCTGTGCTCGAACAGGTTCCCCGGCTCGGTCTCCTTCCCCTCGTACACGACCTTTTCCTTCTTCTTGTCGAACTTCGGCGCGCTCCCCTCCGCCACGCCGTTCACGTAGGCGCCCAGCTCCGTCTTCGTGTCGACGCCGTAATCCGGAGACATCTCAGTCACGAGGTTCCGGGCGATCTCCACCGCCCGGGCCTTGTCCGTACCCTTCTTGTAGACACACACGAGCTGGGCCTTGTACTCCGGCTGGTTGTAGACCGGGTCCTTGATGATGTCGTCGATCAGGAACGAGACGTTCCGGTTCGTGAGCCCGGGGACGAACGGCTGGTATTCGTCCGTGGAACAGCAGATCCAGACCTGCCGCGGGTCGGTCTCCTCCGTCACCCACGCGAATCCTTCGATCTCGGCCCGCTCGGACTCGACGATGACGCGGTCGCCGTCGGCGATCCCCAGCGCCTGCGCCATGATCGGGTGGACCTGGATGAAGCGGTCCGGCTCCAGCTCGTCGCACCAGGGCCACCAGTGCCCCATCTCGTGGAACGAGGAGACGATCCGGCCCGTGCAGAGGATGACCGGGTAGTTCGCGAACTCCTTCGGGTTCGAGACCGGCGTGTGCCCGCCCTCCCGGTGCTGGGGCACGTAGTCCCAGCCGAGGTCGCGGAGCGTGCTGGACGCGATCTCGAGCTTGCCGGACGGAGTCGGGAACCGCTTGTCGGAGCCGGGGTAGTTCTCCCCCTCCTGGTACATGATCCACTTCCCGCGGAGCTTGGCCTCGGGCGTCTCGAACTGCATCGCGTCCTGCTCGGTGAAGACGGGCCACATCACGCCGCCCTTGGGCGTCGAAGCCGGATCGAGCGTCTTCTTCGTGGCGCCGGCCGTCATCGGCTCCTGGGAGAGGAAGAACTCCGTCCACTTGACCATGTCGGCGATCCAGGCGTTCCCCTTGCGCTCCTTCATCGTCTCCTTCGGGAAATACTTCTCGAACTCCTCCTTCGCGAGGACCCGCTCGGCGAGTCCGACGACGACGTCGAGGTCGTTCCGGCACTCCCAGTTCGGCTCGATCGACTGGTTGTACCAGGCGAGCAGGCGGTTGTTGCCGTGATGGACCAGGCCCTCCCGCTCGAAGTGGGACGTGATGGGGAAGGCGACGTGCGCGTGGTGGTAGGTGAAGTTCGGGTGGAACGCGTTGTGAATGGCGATGTCGATGTTCTTCTTGAACGCCCCCGCGTACTTGTGGGTATTCGGCATCTGGGCCAGCATGTTCCCGTTCCACCAGACCGCGCGGATCGGGTACGGCTTCTGCGTGGAGATCACGTTCGCAAGCCCCGCCGCGGAGACGTCCCCCATGTTCACGAGCTTGTCGGAGAGGATCGGCCGCTTCGGCTCGGGAAGCCCCTTGAGGTCGTTGCCGGGATTCAGCGGCGGACGGCAGTTGTGCAGCCAGTTCCAGCCGCCGCCCGGGACGCCGATGCTCCCCGTCAGCGCGACGAGCGCGCCGTAACAGCGGTTGACGTTGTTGGAGTTGTAGGTCTGGGCCGTTCCGAGCGTCCCCGTCACGGAGAACGGACGGTTGTTTCCGATGACCCGGGCCGCGCGGATGATCGTCTCCTTCGGGACCCAGGTGATCTTCTCCGCCCGCTCCGGCGGCATCTTGTCGATGAGCGGCCGCCACTCGTCGAGGCCGTGGACCCATTTGTCCGTGAACTCCTTGTCGTACAGGCCCTCCTTGATCATCACGTGGATCATCGCCATGACGAACGCCGCGTCGGTGTTCGGGCGCAGCCGGACGGCGATGTCGGCCTTGGCCATGGAGGGGTGGAAGCGGGGATCGACCCAGATCACCTTGCACCCCCGCTCCTTGGCGTTCAGGACCCAGTTGATCGTGATGACCTCGTTCGCCCCCATGTTGGAGCCGGCGACGAGGAGGGAGCGGGAGTTGACCCAGTCCATCGAGGGGTTCGTGAGGCGGCCGTACTCTTTCGCCCCGAAGAAATAGTGCATTGCCACGCCCGGGCTCTCCGTGCAGATGGGGCCCTGGCCGACGATGTTCGGCGTCCCGAAGACCTTCCCCAGGCGGGCGGCCGCCTCCTTCCAGCAGAAGTCGGACCGGCCGGTGCGCTGGATGTAGAGAGCCTCCGGACCGTACTCCTTCTTGACCTTGAGGAGCCGCTCGGCGGCGAAATCGAGCGCGGCGTCCCACGAGGCGCGCTTGAACTCGTCGTCCAGGGTCTTCCGGACCATCGGGTACTTGAGGCGCAGGGGATTATAGATGTGCTGGAACTGGCCGGACCCCTTACAGCAGAGCGCGCCGTAGTTGTTCGGGTTCTCCGGGTCCCCCTTGATGTCGACGACCTTGTTGTCCTTCACGTAGACGAGCATCCCGCACGTGGACTCGCACTGGTTGTTGCAGTGCGTCACGACGACCCTGTCGTACTCGCGAACCGACTCACCCGCGTACCGAAGCGCCATTGACCACCTCTCCCGTTTTGTAGACGTTTTCAGATTGAACCGGGCCGCACTATAGTGAGCGGATTGAAACGGGTCAAATTCATCTTTCAAATTCATTCATAATTCCCGTTTATTTCTTCAAGGTTATGCGGATATTGCGAGAGCTAATGCCCCCGGGCGGGCGGCCGCCGGAGGCAAAACTTCGCCTTGATTTGACCCGGCCGCTCTGCTACACTCCGCGCGGTTTTTTTGCCTGGACGCGGACAGGTTGCCTTTCCCCAATCCAAAGACTCCAACACGATCGTTGGCTCCAGTCGTTTTTGGTTCCGGTGGTTCCGGCAAGGAGGGAACGACATGCATACCGTCGAGTCTGTCGAGCGGATCTACTCCCGCTACTCGGGCATCTACGATCTTCTCTTTGGAAAGATCTTCCATTCCGGACGCGGGCAGGCGGTCGAGATGATGGACCTGTCCCTCGGCGACCGGGTGCTCGAGGTCGGCGTGGGAACGGGGCTGTCTCTTTCCTTCTATCCGCGGAACTGCAAGGTGACCGGGATCGACATCTCGGAAGGAATGCTGGCGGAGGCCGAGAAGAAAGTGGCGGAAGAAGACCTCCGGCACGTCTCTCTCCAGAAGATGGACGCGCTCGACATGGAGTTCGCCGACGACACGTTCGACCGGGTTCTCGCGGCCTACGTCGTGACGACCGTTCCCGACCCGATCCGGCTCGTCCGCGAAATCAAGAGGGTCACGAAGCCGGGCGGCCGGTTCGTTCTCCTGAATCACTTTCAAAGCACGAACCCGGCGTTCGGATGGATCGAGCACGTTATCTCGCCGCTGACCAGGAGGGTCGGGTTCCGGACGGACCTGGCGCTTGACGATTTCGCCCGGATGGCGGACCTCAACGTGCGCCTGATCAAGTCGGTCAATCTGTTCGGCCACTGGAAGACGGTGGAGTGCGTGAATATCAAGTAACCGGCTGGAAGACCCTGCATTCAAAATCCACGAACAGGGACGCGGTGGAATAGGATCTTCCCTTGCCTTGAGGGACAAGGGAATCTGGGCCTGAGTCCTCCCGGACTCAAGTGAGCGGAGGTGGCGTGTGTCTGAAGCGATAGCGGCAAACCGGACCATCCTTGTGGTCGGCGGCGGGATCAGCGGTCTCACGACGGCCATCGAAGCGGCCGAAGCGGGCGCGGACGTCCTCCTCGTCGAGCGGAACCCCTACCTCGGCGGACGCGTGGCCCAACTCAACAAGTACTTCCCGAAGCTCTGCCCTCCCTCCTGCGGGCTCGAGATCAACTTCCGCCGGATCAAGGCCAATCCCCGGGTCAAGGTCTTCACGATGACCGAGGTCTCCGGGATCGCGGGGGAGGAAGGGAACTTTCAGGTCACGCTCAAGACCTCCCCCCGGTACGTGAACGAGCGATGCACGGCCTGCGGCAAGTGCGCGGAGGCGTGCGAGGCGGAGGTAGCCAACCCCTTCAATTTCGGCATGGACCGGATGAAAGCCGCCTACCTTCCCCACGATATGGCCTTCCCGCTCCGGTACGTCGTCGATCCTTCCGTCCTGGGAACGCCGGACCAGAAGAGGATCGTCGATGCGTGCGCGTACGGCGCCGTCGACTTCGACATGCAGGCGAGAAACGTGACGCTCACCGTGGGATCGATCGTCTGGGCGACCGGGTGGGACCCTTACGAGGCCGGGAACCTCCACGCGTACGGCTTCGGTACTTTCCCCAACGTGATCACGAACATGATGATCGAGCGGCTCGCCGCCGTCGGGGGACCCACGAAGGGCCGGATCGTCCGGCCGTCGGACGGCAAGGAGGCGAAGAACGTCGCCATTATCCACTGCGCGGGCTCCCGCGACGAGTTCCACCTCCCGTTCTGCTCGAGGATCTGCTGCATGGCCGCCCTCAAGGAGGCGCAGTTCGTCCGCGAGCAGTACCCCGATTCGAAGGTCACCCTGTACTACATCGACATCCGGGCCCTCGACACGCTCGAAGACTTCTACGTAAAGGTGAAGAACGACCCGAACGTGACGTTCATCAAGTCCAAGGTCGCGGCGATCCAGCAGGACGAGGCCACCGGGGACCTGATCCTCCAGGGGGAGAACACCACGGCAAGGGAGAGGTACCTGAACCGCCACGACCTGGTCGTCCTGGCCACGGGGATGAACCCGACCACCGCCCGCGAGAAAGTGCCCGTCGAGGTGGTGACGGACCAGTACGGCTTCGTGGCCGCCGATTCCGGCCGGCCCGGCATTCACGCCGCGGGTTGCGCGAGGGGGCCGCTCGACGTCGCCGCCGCCGTGCAGCAGAGCACCGCCGCGGCCCTCAAAGCGATCCAGTCCATTTCCAGGAGGTAGTTTGATGGATAAGAAGACGGGGGTCTACCTTTGCTCGGGGTGCGGGATCGGCGAGGCGGTTGACATCGCCAAGCTCGAAGCCCTCGCCGCCAAGGAGGGAAAGGCCCAGGCTGTCAGAACGCACGCCTTCCTCTGCGGTCCGGAGGGCGTCGACCTCATCAAGAAGGACATCGCCGGCGAGGGGATCAACGCCGTCGTGATCGGCGCCTGCTCCCCCCGCGTCAACACCGACGTCTTCTCCTTCGGGGCGGCCCTCATCGAACGGGCCAACCTCCGGGAGCACGTCGCCTGGTGCCAGACGCCGAATACAGAGGACACTCAGGCGCTCGCCCACGACTACCTTCGGATGAGTCTCGTCCGGATGCAAAAGACGGACTCGCCCACTCCTTACCTTGCGGAGGACTTCGCGAGGAGCGTCCTCGTCATCGGGGGCGGGATCACGGGAATGACGTCCGCTCTGGAAGCGGCGGAAGCCGGCACCGACGTCGTCCTGGTCGAGAAATCCCCGGCCCTCGGCGGGACCGCCGCAAAGCTCCACAAGCAGACGCCCGCGCGCGCGCCTTACCGCGACCCGGAGGACACCGGCGTGCGCGAGGCCATCCGGCGGGTCATGGAGCATCCGCGGATCAAGGTCCACACCGGGGCCGAAGTGGCGAACACCAAGGGCGGCCCGTGCCTCTTCGACGTCACCATCCGGAAGGGGTCCGAGACGATCGAGGAGCGGATCGGCGCGATCGTGATGGCCACGGGAGCGAAGCCGTACGATCCGGCCAAGCTCGGGGACCTGGGTTACGGCCTTTCTCCCGACGTCATCACGATGGAAGCCTGCGAGGCGATGGCCCAGAAGGGGAAGATCGTCCGTCCGTCCGACGGGAAGGAAGTCCAGCGCGCGGCGTTCGTCCTCTGCGCCGGGTCGCGGGACGAGAAGCATCTTCCGTACTGCTCCGCGTATTGCTGCGGAGCGGCGATGAAGCAGGCTGTCTACCTCCGCGAGCAGAACAAGGACGCGTCGATCTATCTCGTCTACGACGAAATCCGGACCCCCGGTCAGCTCGAGGAATTCTACCGCCGCGTCCAGCAGGACGGGGGCATGTTCATCAAGGGCAAGGTCTCCGGCGTCAAGGAAGAACCCGGCAAGCGGCTCTCCCTGGAAGTGACGGAGGCCCTTCTGGGCAGTTCTCCCGCCGTCATCGGCGACCTGGACCTCGTCGTCCTGGCCACGGGGCTCGTCCCCAACGCCGGCGGCGACAACGGCGGAGTCCTCCATCTCGAATACCGCCAGGGCCCGGAGCTTCCGACCCACAAGTACGGCTTCCCCGACTCACACTTCATCTGCTTCCCGTACGAGACGCGGAGGACCGGAATTTACACGGCCGGGACCGTCCGGCGCCCGATGGGGATCGCCGCCGCCCGTGAAGACGCGGCCGGCGCCGCTCTCAAGGCGATCCAGGCGATCGAGATGACCACGCGGGGAGCGGCGGTCCACCCGCGCGCGGGCGACCTCACGTACCCCGAGTTCGCCATGCAAGGATGCACGCAGTGCAAGCGGTGCACCGAGGAATGCCCCTTCGGCGCCATCAACGAGGACGAAAAGGCCAACCCGATCCTCGTCGCCACCCGCTGCCGGCGGTGCGGCACCTGCATGGGCGCCTGCCCCCAGCGGATCATCTCGTTCAAGAACTACTCAGTGGACATGATCGGATCGATGCTCAAGTCGATCGACGTCCCCAGCGAGGAGGAGGAAAAACCCCGGATCCTCGTGTTTGCGTGCGAGAACGACGCTTACCCGGCCCTCGACATGGCCGGCATCAACAGGATCCAGATGAACCCGCACGTGCGGATCATTCCGGTCCGGTGCCTCGGCTCGGTCAACCTCGTCTGGATCTCCGACGCCATGTCCAAGGGGTTCGACGGCATCATGCTCATGGGGTGCCGGCACGGCGACGACTACCAGTGTCACTTCATCAAGGGAAGCGAGATCGCGAGCGTCCGCCTGTCCAAGATCGCCGAGACGCTCTCCCGGATGGCCCTCGAGTCGGAGCGGGTCCGGCAGGAGGCGATCTCGATCATGGACTTCCGGCGCGCCCCGGAAATCCTGAGCGCGTTCGCCGAATCGCTTCAGGCGTTCGGCCCCAACCCGATGAAGGGCTTCTAGCGCGGCAGTCGCGCGACCGGTTCGCTAAACGATCCCTCTCCCCTGCTCGCGGCGGAGGGGGGAATGCGTGCTCTCGACAAGATCAGAGGAGGAACGCGAATGGCAAGCGCCGCAGAGTCCAGTCCGGGCACGGTGGCCTACGATCCCGGGTTCGCCCGGGACGTCTTCAGCCGTGTGAAGACTGCCGACCGGGTCTACCTGTGCATGCAGTGCGGGGTCTGTTCGGGCTCATGCCCGCTCACGCCGCTCTTTCCCGACTTTTCCCCGCGGGTCTTCATCTATCTGACGCAGACGGGGAACCTGGGCGAGCTCCGCCGCCGCGCCCACCTCATCGACAAGTGCCTGGGGTGCTACACCTGCTCCCAGCGGTGCCCGCGGGACGTGAACCCCGCCGAGGTCGTGGAGGCGCTCTCCCACGTCGTTCCCAAGTACTTCCCCGAGGCGGTCCACAAGCACGAGGCGGCCATCACCCAGGAGTACGTCGATCAGATCATCGGAACGGGCCGGCTCAACCTCGCCCGACTTCACGTCATGTCCCTCCTCAAGACCGGGCGGTTCCTGGAACTCCTCGCGCCGGCCGAAGCCAAACAGGGATTCAAGCAGTTCATCACCGGCCGGATGTTCAAGCTGATGCAGCTCGGCAGCCCCCGGGCCTGGCGCTCCGGGCTCAAGGGCGCCCTGACCCAGATCAAGGAGAGGCGCGCGAAGGAGGTGGCGGCGGCATGAAGAAGGTTGCTTATTATCCGGGATGCGCCCTCAAGACGATCGACCGGGCGTACGACGACACATCCAAGTACGTCGCGGGATCTCTGGGATTCGCTCTGGAGGAAATCGGCGACTACAACTGTTGCGGGATCGGAGAACTCAAGAGCCAGGGGGAGGCCGGCCTGATGCTCCCCGCCCGGAACCTGATGCTGGCCAAGGAGCAGTTCGGCGCCAAGGACCTCGTGATGTCCTGCTCCGTCTGCTACCACGAGCTCGCCCGGGCCAACGCCGTCCTGAACAAGAGAGCGGACGAGAAAGAGAAGGTGAACGATCTTCTCCGGACAGGGGGCGGTTCAGGCTACGAGGGGGACGTCGAGCCGCGCCACATCATCGAATTCCTCTTCAACGAGGTCGGCGTCGCGGGAGTGAAGGCCAAGGTCAAGAAGCCGCTCACGGGCCTCAAGGTTGCCCCCTACTACGGCTGTCTCTACTCGCGCCCGTCGGTCTACACGGGGACGGCCCGGAATCCCAGGATGGACGACGCCGAGCGCCCGCGGTTCATGCACGCGCTCCTGGAGGCCTGCGGCGCCACAACCGTCTCGTACGGAAACGAGACGTCGTGCTGCGGCGGCCGGTCCCTGATCCAGGACGAAGACACATCCTTCCGGCTGATCTACGATACGCTCTCGAAAGCGAAGGCGGCCGGGGCCGACGTCGTCGCCCTCATCTGCCCCAAGTGTGCCGGCGGTCTCGACATCATGCAGGAGAACGTCCTCAAGGCGGCCGAAAAGCGGGAATCCGGAGCGGGCAAGAAGGGGCACATCCCCATCGTGTACGCGACACAACTCATCGGCCTCGCCTTCGGCGCGAGCGCCGGCGAGATGAAGCTCGGCGACATGGAGACCGGCGCCGCGAAGGCCCTCTCCTCGATCATCCGCTAGGAACAGTCCGCTGGGGTCGGACACCCGCTCCGGCGCCATGAGCACCAGGCCGGATGGGGATTCGGAAAGGACTGCCGCCGGGACTGCTTGCCTACTTGAATGCCTCGACGTGGTCGAGCGCGAACTGGCGGAAGTCGATCGGGGGCTTCCCCGTCACCTGCTCGACGGTCGGCAGGACGGCCGATGTCGCGCCCTCTCGATGCAGTTGATAGAGTTCCATGAGGACGTCGATCAGCCAGTCAGGGATTTGTGCGTTCTTCATCCTGTGACGGGCGGACTCGTCCGAAACGTCCACGTACCGGATGGCCCTCCCCGTGACCTCGGATAGAATCTCCGACACCCGCGTATTCGACAGCGCCTCCGGGCCTGTGAGCGTATAGGCCTTTCCCTCGTGTCCCTTCTTCGTGAGCGCCTCGACAGCGACACCCGCGACGTCGCGGGTGTCGACGAGGCTCACTTTCCCGTCGCCGGCCGGCAGGTAGAAGGCATCCCTGTTCTTTATAGACTCGCCGAAAAAGACGGCGTACGTCTGCATGAAGGAATTCGGGCGCAGGAAGGTGTAGGCGATCCCCGAATCTTCGATCTCCCTTTCCACCTCGCGGTGCCATCTTCCAAGCGTGATGCCAGGAGCGGCGTCGGCGCCCATGCCGGACAACCGGACGATATGCTTCACGCCCGCCTTCTTGGCCTCCTCGACGAGCGTCGCTCCCATCCGAACCATGTGGGGAACGAGGGGGGTGAGCAGAAACACGCGCGAAATTCCGTCAAACACAGCGTGCATCGACCCCGGCTCGCCGAAGTCGGCCTCGAAGACCTCCGTGCCGGCCTTCCTCAGCGCCTCAATGCTGTTCCGGGAGTGGGCCACCGTGCGGACCGGAACTCCCGCGGCCAGCAATTGGCGAACGACGTGCGTGCCGACGTTTCCCGTCGGCCCGGTAACCAGGATCTTCTCTTCCATAACGAACCCCCTTGGCCAGGGTTGTTTACGAACTTGCCGGGCCGCTTTCTCGCGGAGCCGCGCCGGGCTTGAGATCCACCCCCTTGTCCCCGTACAAAACCCCCCTCAGCCACTCGAAGCCGAATTCCAGCAGTTCCACGTCGTCGTTCCTCATCTTCTCGATCCTCTCGGCCGGAACGTCGTACGACGACAGGAACCGGCTCTCGAAGACGAACCGCCGGAAGCTTTCGACGTTCGAGCTGACCATGAAGAAGAGCTGGAGGGCCTTCGGGGACAGCTCGGCCGTCGGACCGAGCGATTTCTTCCGAAGGATGATCTCCATCCAACCCCGGTTCCGCTCGTCGTAGAGATCGAGCCCCTGGTCGGCCCGCCACTCGGCGACCGTCCACTCCCGGGACTCCGCAAATCCCTTGCAGTGGTCCTCCCGGACCATGAAGTAGAACTCCTCCTTGTCGGCCACGTCCTGCTTCTTGAGGAAGACCATGCCGACAGGATAGTACCGGCAGGTGGCGGGACGGTCCTCGTAGATCGAGCACCCCTCCGATGTCACGAAGGGACATGGAGACCCCTCCTCTTCGCGCATCTTGAGCCGCACGACCGGAAGCATCGTCTTCTCCAGGATTTCGACGTCCGTGTGAACCAGCAGAAACTCCTCGGCCGTGAGCCCCAGGCGCTTCTTCATCCTGAGAATGTCGTACGGCGTCAGGATGATATCGATCCCGCGGCAGCACTGGGTGAAGCACGAAAGCCCCTTGTGGCAGGCGAACCTGAACCGGCTTTCCGGAACGAGCTTGACCGGTTCGATCTGGCTGGACGGTGTCGGGATTTCCATTCCTTGTTTCCTCGATGAAAGCGCGGGCTGGGGGAAGCGGATTGAATCGCCTTTAGGTTACCACAGGCCGTTGGGTAAAGGATTTGAAAAACGAACTTCTTCCACCGCAGAGGGCGCGGAGGACAGGCATTCCCGGATCGTCTCCTTCCCTTCGCCGATCAATTGACGTCGATCGCCGTCCACCCTCCCAGCAACTCTCTGCGTCCTCTGCGTTCTCCGCGGTCAGGTTGCCTGCTCTTGGAATATCAAAAAAAGGGGCGGTCCGCAAACCGGCGGACCGCCCCGCGTGCCCTGGCCGAGAGGTCTCGGCCCGTCGTTAGCCCTTCGGCACCAGGTCGATGTGCGGAACCTTCTTGCAGGTCCACTCGCCGGTCTTGGGATCGATCCGGGAGTTGACGAAGCACTTCCAGTTCTCCTCGTCGAGCTTCGGGTACGTGGCGTTGTAGGTAAAGCCGGGGTACCGCGTCTCCTTGCGGAACTGGGTGTGCCGCAGGTGGGCCTCCGCCGTCACGATCCGGTGGTAGTTCTCCCACGCCCGGAGAAGCTCGTGGAGGTCGGATGCCGCCATCTTCTTCGAATCTTCCTTGAGCATCGTCAGCAGTTCGAGGCCGCGCTCCAGCATCTTCTCGCTGGTCACGTACCATGTGGCGACGCCGGCCACGTACTCGTCCATGATCTTCTGCAGGCGGGCCTGCAGCATCTTCGGCCGGATGTAGTTCGGGTTGATATCCGGCGCCGTGGTGAGGCTGTTGTTCGCCAGCCAGTTGCGGACCGGGAGGTAAATCTCCTCAGCCAGTTCCGCCGTGCTCTTCGCGAGCGACGGCTTGTGGTCCTTGTGGTCCAGGGCGAACTTGATCATCGCCTTGGCCGCGATCCGCCCCTCGGCGTGCGAGCCGGAGGAGAACTTGTGGCCGGACGCGCCGACGCCGTCGCCGGCCGTGAAGAGGCCGTTGACCGTCGTCATGCTCCGGTAGCCCCACTGCCATTCCTTCGGGGCGATGTCCTCAGGGCCGGAGACCCAGATCCCGGCACAGCCGGAGTGGGACCCGAGGAGGTACGGCTCCGTCGGCATCAGCTCGGACGGGGACTTCTCCGGCTGAATGTTCATGCCGGCCCAGAGCCCCGCCTGACCGATACACATGTCGAGGAAGTCTTCCCACGCCTCGGCTTCCAGGTGCTTGACCTGCTTCGCGTCCATCGTCTTGGAGAGATTGGCCATGGCCGCCACCGTGTCCATGTAAATGGGACCGCGCCCTTCCTTCATCTCCTTCAGCATGAGGTGGTTACGGAGGCAGGTGGCCGGGACCTTCGAAAGGCCGTAGGGCGGATACTCCTTGAGCATATCGGCGTTCTTCTCCATGTAGTTCTCGCCCAGGGCGTTCGCCGCCTTGGCTTTGAAGAGGAGGAACCACGCGCCGACCGGGCCGTAGCCGTCCTTGAACCGGGCGGGCACGAACCGGTTTTCCATCATCGTGAGCTCGGCGCCGACTTCGGCCGCCATGGCGTACGTGGAGCCGGCGTTCCACACCGGGTACCAGGCGCGCCCCATTCCCTCGGCCACGGACCGGGTCCGGAAGACGTTGACCGCGCCGCCGCAGACGTTGAGCATGGCCTTGGCCTTGAAGATATACAGCTTGTGCTCGCGGGTCGAGAAGCCGACGGCCGCGGCGATCTGGTTGTCGTTCTTGGCGTCGAGGACGAGCTTCACGATGAAGACACGCTCGTAGATGTTCTCCATCCCGAGGGCCTTCTTCGCCGCCTCGGCCACGACGACCTTGTACGACTCGCCGTTGATCATGATCTGCCACTTGCCGGACCGGACCGGCTTACCGCCGTCCTTGAGCGACTTCCCTTCGTCGCCCGGCTGCTTCCAGACCGGAAGGCCCCACTCCTCGAAGAGCTGGACCGAGTCGTCCACGTGACGGCCGACGTCGTAGACGAGGTCGTCGCGGGTGATCCCCATCAGGTCGTTGGCGACCATCTTGACATAGTCCGCGGGGTCGTTCTCCCCAAGGTACGTGTTGATGGCCGAGAGCCCCTGGGCCACGGCGCCGCTCCGGTCGAGCGCCGCCTTGTCCACGAGCGTGATCTTCATGTCTTTGGGCGCCCAGCGCTTCGCTTCGACCGCTGCGCCGCAGGCCGCCATGCCGCCGCCGATGATCAGAAGGTCGGTCTCGATCTCGACGACCTCTGGATTACCGAACGTTCCCTTCTCTGCCATGATATTCCTCCTTCTCGCCTACTTCTTGAGGGTGGGGAGCGTCTGGCCCGCGTGCGTGAAGAAACCGGGCTTCGTCAGGTCTTCGAGCTTGGGCTCGGGCTTTCCCTTGTAGGGATCGACGGAGCCTTCGGCCGTGGTCCGCGTGGGGAACTTGAACCGCTTGACCTGGCCGTTGCGGAACTTGACGGTCCACATGATGGAGTCGGACCCGCGAAGAGGAATCACGGCCCCGCCCATCGGGACGATATCGGCGTAGGCCCGGACCTCGATCGCCTGCTGGGGGCAGATCTTCACGCAGGAGTAGCACTCCCAGCACTGCTCGGGCTCCTGGTTGTACGCCTTCATCTTTCCCTTGTCGAGCATCATCAGGTCGTGCGGGCAGATGTACATGCAGGCCGTCTTGTCCTGCCCCTTGCACCCGTCGCACTTCTCCGTGTACACAAAACTTGGCATGGTTTCCTCCTTCTTAAGAATTCCCAGCGCTGGCCATCCGCCGCCGGGGCGTTTAGAAACAGCCGATCGGGCTTCCCGTCACCTCCCTTCCTGACAGACGGACGATTTCGCGCCGTGCCCGCCTAGGCGCCGGCTTGTGTGTGCTTGTGAAGCTTGATCTCGACCTTCTCCTCGAGAGAATCATAGTACGCCTTCAGGATCTCGACGACCTCGGGCCGGCTGAACTCGGGCGGAACCGCCTCCCCCTCCGACATCATCTTCCGAAGCTTGGTCCCGGAGAGGAGGACCCGGTCGTCCTTGCCGTGCGGGCAGGTCTTCATCGAGGCCATGCCGTCGCACTTGTAGCAGAAGAAGGTCCAGTCGATTTTGAGCGGCTGGATCTCCAGGGAGTGCCGGGGGATCTCGTCGAAAATCTTCTGGGCGTCGAACGGGCCGTAGTAGTCGCCCACGCCGGCGTGATCGCGGCCGATGATGAGGTGGGAACATCCGAAGTTCTGGCGGAACAGAGCGTGGAGGAGCGCCTCCCGGGGCCCGGCATAGCGCATGTCCATCGGGTATCCGGACACGACGCAAGTGTCCTTGACGAAATAGTCCTCCACGAGCTTGTTGATGGCCCGCGAGCGGACGTCAGCGGGAATGTCTCCCGGCTTGAGCTTGCCCAGAATCTGGTGGATGAGGACGCCGTCCAGCGTCTCGATGGCGATCTTGACCAGGTGCTCGTGGGAGCGGTGCATCGGGTTCCGCGTCTGGAACGCCGCCACCTGGCTCCACCCCTTCTCCTCGAAGAGGGCCCGCGTCTCGGCGGGGCGCATGTAGATGCCGGGGTAGGTCTCGGGGAAGTGCCCCTCGGAGAGGACCTTGACGGATCCGGCGACGTTCACCTCTTCCTGCTTCATGACGAGAGTGACGCCTGGGTGGGCGGGGTCGTTCGTCCGGAAAATCTGCTTGCACTCGTGGGCCTTGTCGATCTTGTACGTCTCGCGCACTTTGAGGATCCCCATCGTCTCGCCCGACTCCTCGTCCACGAGGGCGACGTCGTCGCCCTTCTTGAGGCTCTTCGCCTGCCCCTCCGTCGTGGAGAGCGTGAAGGGGATCGGCCAGAAGAGGCCCTTTGCCGTCTTGTAGTCGTCGCAGACGCCCTTCCAATCGTCGTATCCCATGAAACCGTCGAGAGGTGTCAAGGCGCCGATCCCCATCATGATGAGGTCGGCCGTCTCGCGGGACGTCATCTTGACCTGGGCGAGCGACTTGGCCCGCTCCCGCTCCCCCTTCAGCTCGGCGCCCGAGAGAAGCAAGGGCTTGAGTTTGTCACTGCCGTGAGGCGGAACCAGTCTCGACATTGTTTCCTCCCTGTTTGGTGCGTGGGCCGCCGCGCTCGCGGCGGACCGGTCAGCGAAGCCCGGGACCAGGTCAGCGGCTGTGCGCCGGGGAACCGACCCTGCCCGCCAGATAATTCTTGAGCGACCTCAGCGCCCGCCCGCGGTGGCTCAGGGCGTCTTTCTCTTCCCCGGTCATTTCCGCGAAGGTCCGGGCGTGCCCACTTGGCCCGTCCGGCCCGTCCGGAATGAAAACAGGATCGTACCCGAATCCGTTCGCGCCCTTGGGCTCGAATCCGATCGTTCCCTCGACCCGGCCGAAGAAGGTCTCGGCCTTGCCATCCGGCCATCCCGGAAAAACCAGGGCGATACAGCAAACGAACCTTGCGGCACGGCGGCCGGCGGGGACGCTCCTCAACTCTGAGAGAAGCTTCTCGCGGTTCTTCCGATCATCCGCGCCAGGACCGGCCCAGCGGGCCGAGAAAACGCCCGGCGCGCCGCCCAGGGCGTCCACTTCGAGCCCCGAATCGTCCGCGACGGCGGGCAGTCCCGTTCGCGCGGACACGATCCGCGCCTTCTTGACCGCGTTTCCTTCGAAGGTCGCTTGGTCCTCGACGACCTCCGGGCAGTCCGGAAATTCGTCGAGAGAGCGAAGCGTCAGCCCGCTCTGCGCCAGGATCCTGCCGAATTCTTCGACTTTCTTTCGGTTCCTCGTGGCGAGGACAATCTCCAGACTCGACCTCTAAGAAAAAGAACTACGCGAAGAACGGGACGGAAACAAGACTCTCCCCATTCCCCCGGCCCCGTGCGCGCAAGCGACGCTTCCCCGAAAGGCGCCTGCTCTCGCCGATGGAAGCGGACCGCAACCGCGGAAGACGAGCCGTCAGGACAGCATGCCGTGCATGCCATGTATAGTTGAACCGAGACGCCCGAGCGGAAGCGAGGGGGGAACCTTTCTCGCGGCCCCAACGAATACCACGTTGGGGCGCCCGGGTCAATGAAAAAGAGGGGGGTTTCACAACGAAAGCACGCGATTTGCATAGCCAATCGGCGGATTGATTTCTCTTATGGGATCGCTCTATCTATTCGGCTGACTTCGGGTCTTCATCGGGGTAGTATTGGCTTCCAAGATGATGGAAAACTTGGCCAATTTCCTATTCGAAGCGGGAATGCTCAAACGGACCCCCCGGTCGGGGTTCCAGTTCCTGGGCTCCGGGGCCGAATCCGTCGCCGAGCACTCGTTTCGGACCACCTGCATCGGGTACGTTCTTGGCAAGATCACGCCCGGCGCGAACGTGGACCGCCTCGTCCAGCTCTGCCTCTTCCACGACCTCCCGGAAGCCCGGACGGGCGACCTCAACTACGTCAACAAAAAGTACGTCGTGCCCAACGAGGAAAAAGCGGTTGCCGACCTCGCCGAAACGCTCCCCTTCGGCGGAGAGATCAAGTCTCTCATCGCGGAATACAACGCCGGGGAGACGACCGAGGCCCGCCTCGCCCATGACGCGGACCAGATCGAGATGATCCTGGCCCTCAAGGAGTACAAGGACCTGGGAAACAAGTACGCCGACGAGTGGCTCGCTTTCTCCATGAAGCGCCTTCTCACCGACCAGGCCCGTGCATTAGCCGAGACGATCCTGGAGACGGACTCCTCCCTCTGGTGGTTCAAGGACAAGAGCGATTGGTGGGTCAAGGGACCTGGGTAGGCGGATCGACGGGTCCGCGGGAGAAACGTTCGGTTGAAATACGGGTTGACAAGGTTTCACCCGTTTGAATAGGCTTGTCTTGGTGATCCAGCGGTCTCCCGGCCCATCCAGGACCTGGAAGAGCGCTGGACCATCGGAAGTTCCTTCGGCCAAGGAAGGGATGGATCGGGAATGTCCGTCCTCAATCGGGTAAAAGAGAAGCGCTTTTCCACGCGCCTTCTCTTGTCCGTCCCCGTCGCTATTGAGCCTCCCTCGGATCCGGGCCGCCCTCGCCCGCTCCCCCAATCCTGCACGTCGATCGACGTGAGCGACCGGGGAATCGGCCTCGCGTGCTCGTCCCCCGTCGACCTCGCCGACTGCGTCCTCGTCCTGAAGATTCCGGGGAACGACGGGATCGCGCTTCCCGGCCGGCTTTGCTGGTCCGCCCGCGATCCCAAGACGAATTCCTGCCGCTACGGGTTTTCGTTCGCGGGCGAAGACGGGCCCGAAAAGACAAGACTCCGGCGACATCTCGCGGACCTTCTTCTCGACAGGAGCCGGATCGGCGGGCGGAAGGTCCCGACGACCATTCAGAGCGATCTGATCTCGTTCGCGAACCGGCGGGGCAAGAGGATCGTCGCGTTCTACGACCATCCGGTCGGGGAAATGTACAAGCCCGACACGCCGTTCGTCGTCATGCCTCCCGCGTACGGAGAGCACAAGACGACCGCCCTTCTTCCGGCCTACACATTCGCCGCGAACGGCTTCCACATCCTCCGGTACGACACGACCGACAGCGTCGGGGAAAGCGACGGGAGCATCCTCGACTTCACCCTCTCCCAGCACGAGGAGGACCTCCACGCCGCCCTCGACTACGTCGAGAACTCCTTCCAGGCGTACCCGATCGTCGTCTGCGCGGCGAGCCTCGGCGCCCGGTCCGCCCTCAAGGCCGCAAGCTGCGACCCCCGCATCCGGGCGCTGGCTCTGCTCGTACCCGTCGTGGACCTGCAAGCCACGCTCACGGCAGTCCACTTGGAAGATCTCGTCGATCGCCACCTGAGGGGACATGACTACGGAACCATGAACGTGCTTGGGCACTCGATAAAAGCCGACCATTTTCTGGGCAATTCCGTCGCCTTCAATTTCCACAATCTACAAGCAACGCTCGAAGACAGCCGGTCGACCCAGGTCCCCGTGCATGTCATTGCAGGGTTGAGAGATACATGGGTCTCTCTCGATGCGGTCAAGTTGGCCCTGGAGAGCATTTCTTCGGAATGCAAGACTCTGTATCTGCTGGATCAGTCCATGCACAGGCTGGAGGAGAATCCGAAGGACCTTTCCGCTGCCTTTCAACATCTGGTTGAGCAAACACATCGAAGCCTGCTCCCATCCGTCCCTCTCGCTTTTCAATCACCGTCATTGCGGGAAGTTGTAACACAGCGAAGGATCGAAAAGGACCGGATGAGATTGCACATGGACAAGAGAATGGAAGACGAGAGAGAATTCTGGAGGTCCTATCTATCCGATTTCACGCTTATCCGGCAAGTCGAAGACTATCAACAGTTGGCAAGCGACGTCGTCGAAATGATCGGCCCCTCCGCAGGACCTATGATCCTCCTGGACGCCGGATGCGGCTCGGGCAATCTTGCCTTTTTCTTCCTCTCAGGGAGACGCCCTCTTTCTCTTTACGTCGGAATCGATTTCGTGCACGAGGCCCTCCTGACGGCCATGAACACGAGCAAGACCCTGGAGCCAATGCGCAGACCGGCTGGAGAAGCGGCGCCGGGTTCTTACACATTCATCCAAGGCAACCTTGACGCATCTCTCCCGCTCCGCTCCGGCACGGCCGATCAGATCGTCTGCAATCTCGTGCTCTCGTATCTCAATGATCCGCTCGGCCTGCTGAGGGAATTCGTCAGAGTCCTCAAGCCCGAGGGGCGGATGGTGATCAGCACGTTGAAACCGATGGCGGACTGCTCCCAGATATACCGGAATGTCGCGGAGAAAGCCCGGAGTCACGAACAGATCGACCAGGCGCGAACACTGCTGAACAACGCCGGAGGAATCGCCGTCAAGGAAACCCATGGCCTCTACCGCTTCTTCTCCCAACTTGAGTTGGAAGCTCTGCTCGAAGCGTCGGGAGCGGTCCCCTTGTCATCGAGGATCTCCTTCGGAAATCAAGCCATCCTCATTGCCGCCGTGAAGGCCTGAAATCATGAGCTTCTTTGCAGTCACCGCTCTCGTCATTGCGGTCATCAATACGTTCCTCGGAATATTTGTCCTCGCCCAGAAGCCGGAAGACCCAAGACACCGTACGTACGCCGCCTACTGCGTCAGTCTTTCTTTCTGGAGCGGTTTCTATTTTCTCTGGCTAACGGCCGACAGCGTTCCGCAGGCCCTTCTCTTTGCCAGGTTGATGATGGCCGGGGCTACCATGATCCCGGTTCTCCACTATCATCACGTTACCACCCTCTTTGGACGTCCGAAGCACCACGCGAAACTACTCGCCTCGGGTTATTCCCTGGGGGTTTTCTTCTTGCTTCTCGATCCGACCGGTTTCTTCATTCAAGGTACGCACCAGACTCCTGTCACCCCCTACTGGCCGACGCCTGGAGTTGCCTTTCCGTTCTACCTCGCCTACTTCTTCGCATACTTGGCCCTATCGACGGCCATGATGTTCAAGCGAAGAAGGGAAACCACTGGTATCGGAAGAACTCAACTGGAGTACATTCTGATTTCAACAGTCGTGGGGTACATCGGCGGAAGCACAAACTTCCCACTCTGGTACGATATATCCATTCTCCCGTACGGAAACATCCTCGTTCCACTCGTAACGGCCGCAAACGGCTACATCTTGATCAGATACCGCCTTCTGGACGTTCACACAATCATGAAGAGGGGGCTTGCGTACGGCGTCACGCTCCTTCTTGTCCTTCTCCCGCTCTTCGGTATCGCGCTGTTCGCGCAGAAACGCTTCTTCGGCGCAATCGACCCCGGCTTCTCGGCCATCCTTCTGGCGGCGTTCGGGCTCATCGCCGTGGCCTTCTACCGCCTCAAGGCGCGGATCGAGTCGGCCGTTTCGAGGTCCTTCTTCGCCTCGAGCCACGAGGTGACGCAATCCCTGGCGGAGCTCGCGCGCGCCGTCGTCCAGATGCTCGACCTGAGGGAGATCGGCCAGAAGCTCGCCGCCACGATCGCGACAGCCACGGGCGCGAAGTCGTGCGTGCTGTTCGTCGAGGACTCAACCGGCTACCTCCGGCGGTCCGCGGCCCACCCTCCCGCCCGTCTCTCGCCCAAGGACGGAGGAATCTCGCCCGAACACGCCGTCTGCCAGGTCCTGAAAACGAACCCCCTCATCCTTCGCGAAGAGGTGCCGGGACTCCGTCTTCAGGAGGCCGCCGGTTCCGTGGAGCAGCTTTTCGCGGCGGACGATTTCGCCCTTCTCCTTGCGTTCCGCGAGCCTTCAAACAAGGAGAACGGGCGGCTGATCGGATTCTGCGGCATCGGCCAGAAGGAGTCCCGGCGGCCGTACACGGCCGACGAGCTGAAGTATCTGGAGACTCTCGCGTCCCAGGCGGCGGTCGCCATGGAGAACGCAAGACTCCACGAGTTCCACTTGGACGCCCAAAAACAATTGGAGCGGATCGATCGGCTCAAGGGGATCGAAGACGTGGTGTCGGGATTGTCGCACGAGATCCGCAATCCCCTGACGAGCATCAAGATGTTTCTTCAGCTCCTGCCGCAGATCCGGACCCAGGAGGACTTCGTCCGCACCTACTACCAGGCCGCCATCCGGGAAATGGCGCGAATCGAACGGTTGATCACGGAACTGATCAACCTGAGCAGGCCCAAGCCGCCGCGGCTCAGGAAACAGCCGCTCAACACAATCATCGAGAGCGTGGTCGTCCTTCTCAAGCCCACGTGCCGGGAACGGTCGATCGAACTCCAGACCGATCTTGACGAGTCCCTGCCCCATGTCCCCATGGACGAGGACAAGATCCGGCAGGTCTTGATCAATCTCATCCTGAACGCCGTCGAAGCCGTCGAGGGAAGCGGAGGGATCACGATCGCCACGCGGCTCGTCGTGTCGGAGAACGTCCCCTTCGCCCGCCTGACCATCGCAGACACGGGAAAGGGAATACGCCCCGACCAGATCGAACGGATATTCACGCCGTTCTACACGACGAAGACAAGGGACAAAGACCGGAAGGGGACGGGGCTCGGCCTCTCCATCGTCCACCGCCTCATTCAGGAGCACTCCGGTACGATTGACGTAGAGAGCACGCCGGGACGCGGGACGACGTTCGTCATCATGCTGCCCATCCGGATGCCGCCGCCCCCCGAGGAAGCGCGGCCGGAAGACCGGGAACATCTCGCGATCGAGACTCCGCGGGAATGAGGGAATCTCAACCGTCCAGTTGTTACGCCTTCAGCACCGCCCCCGTCGAGCCTGAAGTCACCATCTTCGCGTAGCGGGCGAGCCAGCCCGAAGTGACGCGCGGAGCGGGCGGCTTCCAGTACTCCCGCCGGGCGTTCAATTCGTCCTCGCTCACGTCCACGTCGAGCGTCCGCCGCTCGAGGTCGATCCGGATCGTGTCGCCGTTCCGGAGCAGGGCGATCGGCCCTCCCTCGGCCGCCTCGGGGGAAACGTGGCCGATGCAGGCGCCGCGCGTGCCGCCGGAGAACCGTCCGTCCGTGACGAGGGCGACCGACTCGCCAAGCCCCATCCCGACGATGTTCGCCGTGGGAGCCAGCATCTCGACCATACCCGGGCCTCCCTTGGGCCCCTCGTAGCGGATGACCACCACGTCTCCGGCCTTCACCTTACCGGCCAGGATTCCCGCGTTCGCCTCTTCCTGCGATTCGAAGATGACCGCCGTCCCCTCGAACTTCATCATCCCCGGAGTGACGGCGGCCGTCTTGACGACCGATCCCTCGGGGGCAAGACTGCCGAACAGGATTGCGAGCCCGCCTCTTTCAGAGTGGGCTTTCTCGATCGGCCGGATGACATCGGGATCGAGGATTCCCGCGTCCGCGATGTTCTCTCCCAGCGTCTTCCCGGTCACGGTCCGCTGGTCGAGACGAAGCACGTCCTTCTTCCGCGAGATCTCCTTTAGGATCGCCGACACCCCCCCGGCCCGGTCCACGTCCTCCATGTGCCAGGAGGAAGCGGGCGCGACTTTGCAGAGATGAGGGACCTTCTCGGCCAGCTCGTTGATCCGGCGGAGGGGATACTCGATCCCAGCCTCGTGCGCGATGGCGATCGTGTGGAGGACCGTATTCGTCGACCCCCCCATGGCGATGTCGAGGGCGAACGCATTGTCGATCGCCTCGCGGGTAACGATGTCGCGCGGCCGGACGCCGTCGCGGACGAGATCGACGATCCGCCGCGCGGCGCGCCGGACCAGGTCCTTCCGCCTCGGATCGACGGCCAGGATCGTCCCGTTCCCCGGGAGCGCGATTCCCAGGGCTTCCATCAGGCAGTTCATCGAGTTCGCCGTGAAGAGGCCGGAGCACGAGCCGCACGTGGGGCACCCCTTGTCCTCCAGCTCCTTGAGCTCGGCGTCCCCGATCTTCCCCGCCATCCGCGCGCCCACGCCTTCGAAGATCGTGATGAGGTCCACCGCGCGGCCGTTTGAGAGATGCCCCGCCGCCATCGCTCCCCCGGACACGAGGATCGACGGGACGTTCACGCGCATCGCCGCCATGAGCATCCCCGGAACGATCTTGTCGCAGTTGGTGATGAAGATGAGCCCGTCCAGCGCGTGGGCGTTCGCCACCGTCTCGACGGCGTCGGCGATCAGCTCCCGGGAGGGCAGGGAGTAGTGCATGCCGGCGTGCCCCATGGCGATCCCGTCGTCGACGCCGATCGTGTTGAACTCGAACGGCATCCCCCCGGCCGCGCGGATCTCGTCCTTGACGATCCGGCCGAATTCCTGAAGGTGGACGTGCCCCGGGACGATGTCGATATAAGAGTTGGCCACGCCGATGAACGGCTTCTCCATGTCGGCGTCGGTCACGCCGCACGCCTTGAGAAGACCCCGGTGGGGCGCCCGCTCGATTCCTTTCTTAATTGCATCCGAACGCATCAATCCTCCTCTACCCCACCCAGCCTCCCTGTCCCGACAAAGTCGGGGCCCTTACAAAGGGGAGGAGGGCTTTCCGATTCACCGACTCACCGACTCACCGATTCACCCGCCCTTGTCACCTTCCGAACGAAATCCGGAGCGCCTCGGCCACCCGGACCAGCTCGCCCCTCGGCGGGACGCCCCGCATCTTTCCGGCGGCGCTCGCAAGAGACGCAGAAGAGATATCCCCCCCCCGAACGCAGACAAGCCGTCCGAACCGCCGGCGGCGGACCAGATCGACGGCCGCGACGCCCAGGCGCGTCGCCAGAATCCGGTCGAACGGCGTTGGGCTCCCGCCCCTCTGCAGATGCCCCAGGACGGTCACGCGCGTGTCGATCCCCGTCCGCTGGGTGATCTCGGCGGCGATCTTCTGCCCGATCCCCCCCAGGCGCTCCGCCCGGCCCCCCACGCCCTTCTCCACCAGCGACACCGATCCCCCACGGGGCTTCGCCCCCTCGGCCGCGACGATGAGGGAGAACTTCGACCCGCGGCGGCGCCGGGTCATGATCTTGTCGCACATGGCCTCGTAGTCGAACGGGATCTCGGGGATCAGGATTACGTCCGCCCCGCCCGCGATCCCGCTCTCGAGCGCGATCCAGCCGGCGTACCGTCCCATGACTTCCAGGACGATGACCCGGTGGTGGCTCTCAGCCGTCGTGTGGAGCTTGTCGAGGGCCTCCGTGGCCGTCGTGACCGCCGTGTTGAACCCGAACGTGATGTCCGTCGACGCAAGGTCGTTGTCGATCGTCTTCGGAACGCCGACCATCGGCAGCCCCCGCCGGTGAAGATCGTACGCGATCCCCATCGTCCCGTCCCCGCCGATCGTCACCACGGCGTCGAGACCCATCTTCCGCGCGTTGCGGATGACCAGCGGAGAGAGGTCCCGCGTGACGACCTTTCCCCTGACCTCGGTCTGATACTTGAACGGGTTCCCCCGGTTCGTCGTCCCCAGGATCGTCCCCCCCTGCGGGAGGATCCCCCGGATCGCGAGCGGCGTCAGGACCTTCGACTTGGCCGGGTCGATAAGGCCGTCGAACCCGTCGAAGATCCCCACGACCTCCCATCCGTGCGTGTTGACGGCCGTCTTCACGACCGCCCGGATGACGGCGTTGAGTCCCGGGCAGTCGCCGCCGCCCGTCGAGATCCCGATCCTCCGAATGGGTCTCATCCGTCTTCCCTCCGCGAAAAGTAGTCCCTGAGCGCCTGGACGGTCGAGGGAAAGGCGAGTTCGTCCCACGGAATCTCGTCCGGCCCAAAGAGGCCGACCTCCAGCGTCTCGTCTCCGACCGACGGCCGATCGCCGTTTCCCTCGGCCTTGTAGACGATGATCACGACGGGATAGCCGGGATACGAATAGACGCCCACGAGGCCCGTGATCGTCACGTCGAGGTTCACCTCTTCCCGCGTCTCCCGCCGCGCGGCGTCCTCCATCCGCTCGCCCACGTCGGCGAACCCGCCGGGATAGACCCACTTCCCGTACGAGGGCTCGATCCCCCGGCGCAGGAGAACGATCTTTCCGTCCACGCGCGGGATCGCGCAGGCCGCCACTTTCGGGTTCTGGAAGAAGATGAACCGGCACTCCTCGCAGTAGAGGCGCTCCGGCTCGTGGTCCCGCAGCCTTCGCGCCGAGAGCCCCGCGCCGCACCTCGGACAGTAGGCGAAAACGGGGCCTTGGTGATGCGGATGGTCGATCTTCGTCCCTTCTGTTTTCCGATTCACCGATTCACCCATTCACCGCTTCACCGATTCACGATCGTATGGAGCGGGTGGCCGAGGCCGGGGCGCCCCGTCGCCCGGAATCCCGCCAACGCGGGATGAGGACGATGGGGCTGGCCGAGGACAGGACCCGCTCCAATGCATTTCACCCATTCACCGCTTCACCGTTTTCCCGCGCCCCTGGCCTCCTCGACCAGCCGCTCGGCCACGCCCGTCACGTCGCCCACGTCCTTCCCGTGCCCGTCCACGCCGATCTCCCTGGCGAACTCCGGCGTCGTCACGGCCCCCCCGATCATAATCTTATACGGCAATCCTTTTTCCTTCACCGCATCCCGGACGATCTTCATCTGCATCATCGTCGTCGTCATGAGGGCCGAGAGGCCGATCAAGTCCGCCCGGTGCTTCGCGGCCGCGTCGAGAATCGCCTCGCACGGGACGTTCTTGCCGAGGTCGATCACGGCGAAACCGTAGTTCCTCAGCATAAGACAGCAGATGTTCTTTCCGATGTCGTGGACGTCCCCCTTCACCGTGGCCATGACGATCGTTCCCTTCTTCTCCACGATCCCGGCCGACTCCATGAGCGGAGACAGGATCTCCACGCCCTTCCTCATCGTCTCGGCCGCCGCGATGAGGTGCGGGATGAATTTCTTCCGGGCCCCGAACAGCTCGCCCAGATGGCGGATCGCCGGCGTCATCGCGTCGAGAAAGACGGCGAACGGATCGAGACCCTCGGCCAGCCCCTGGCGGACGAGGGCCTGGATCGATTCCCGCTCTCCCTCCACCACGGCCTCGAAGATCCTGTCGCGCGTGCTCTTCGGCGTCCCGGCCTCCGCCGCTGGTTTCTTCCGCTCCTCCGCCTTCGCCTGGTGAATCTCGATGAACCGCCTGCACCCCGGGTCGCGCCCGGAGAAGAGAGAGGCCCCTTCGACGGCCCGGTGCATCCCCTCGTCGTACGGGTTCACGATCCCGGCGTCGAGCCCCGCGCCGATGGCGAGGGCGAGAAATGTGTTGTGAATGAGCGGCCGGTTGGGGAGGCCGAAGGAAACGTTCGAGACGCCCGCCGAGGTCGCGGCCCCCAGTTCCCGGCCGACGAGCCGGACCGTCTCGATCGTTTCTCGGGAGCCGTCCTGCATCGCCGAAACCGGCAGGGCCAGGACGTCGAATACGATCTGGTCGAGGGCGATTCCCATGCCGAGCGCCCGTTTCAGGATCTTCTCGGCATTCCGGAGACGGTCGGCGGCCTTCTCCGGAATCTCGTCGCCGGAGACGAGACCGAGAACGGAAGCGCCGTACCGTTTCACGAGCGGCAGGACCCGTTCGAGTTTCTCCTCCTCGGCGTTCACGCTGTTGACGAGCGCCCGGCCCGGATAGACCTTGAGACCCGCTTCCAGGGCGTCGACGTTCGCGGAGTCGATGACGAGCGGCAGGTCCACGATGTTCTGGACGGCCGTCACGGCCCGGGCCATGTTCTCCGCCTCGGGCGTCATCGGAACGCCGACGTTCACGTCGAGCGCGTGCGCGCCGTGCTCGTACTGCTTCCGGGCCTCGGCCACGATCATGTCCATCCGCCCTTCCCGGATCGCTTCGGCGAACGCCTTCTTCCCCGTCGGATTGATCTTCTCGCCGATCTTGAGGAAGGGAAACCCCGGGCCGATCCGGACCGTCTTCATCCGGCTCGTGATCTTGACGCCGCCCGGCACGGCCCGCGGGGACGCGGGACGGCCCCCGATCGTCTTCCTGAGGAGGCGGATGTAATCCGGCGTCGTTCCACAGCACCCGCCGACGAGCGTCGCTCCCGCCTCGACGAAGCCCGTCCCGAACGCCGCCACTTCCTCCGCCGAGAGGGGGAAGACCGTCCTCCCCTCCCGCTGAACGGGAAGGCCGGCGTTCGGCTGGACGCCGATCGGTCTTCGCGTCGTCCGCGCCATCTTCTCGACGACCGCGGTCATCGCGTCGGGACCGGTCGAGCAGTTGACGGCAATCACGTCGGCAAGCGTCTCGAGTGCCGCCGCGGCCGTTTCCGGATCGGTCCCCGTGTCGGTCAGACCGTCGGTCGTGAACGTCATCGACGCCACGAGAGGAAGATTCGGCGCCGCGTCCCGCGCGCCGATAAGCGCCGCGCGGAGCTCGAGGAGATCGAACATCGTCTCGATCACGATCAAGTCGGCGCCGGCTTGGGCGAGGGCGCGCGCCTGCTCGGCGAAGATCGCGACGGCGTCGTCGAACGGAAGCTCGCCGAACGGCGCGAGCGTTGTTCCCAGCGGCCCGATGTCGCCCGCGACGTACGCCCTGGTCCCCGCCGCCCGGCGGGCGATCTCCACGGCCGCCCGGTTGATCTCCGCGAGCCGCCCTTCCGCGCCGTACTCGGCGAGACGCAGGCGGGAGGCGCCGAACGTGTTCGTGAGGATCACGTCGCTCCCGGCGTCGACGTACTCCCGGTGCACGGCCTCGATGGCCGCCGGGTTCTCCAGGTTCCAGAGGTCCGGGGCGTACCCCGCGGGCAGACCCCGGTTCTGGAGGAGAGCCCCCATGGACCCGTCGAGAAGGAGGACCTCCCTCCTGACCCGCTCCAGAAAATGTCCCGTCATGCCGCCTCTTTCCTCTTCCACCCGATCACGGCCGACACGGCCATCCGGGGAATCATGATGTGCGATTCGGGCATTGCCTTGAGCCCGATCTTTTCCGCTTCGACCAGACGAAGAAGCTCCGGTTGGTGCGAAAGCGCCCAGTCACCGTAGCCGCAGGCGTATCGAAATGTCCTCTCGTATCCGTTCTTGACGATCTCGCTCTCGACCACGCGGTCCACCTGGTCCGCCATGTAGTCGGCCATCCAAGTCCCGACCCGCTCCAGGTAGAACGCCTCCGCCAGGTTCTCCGCGGACAACGCCTCGACCCTGGCAGGAAGCGCCCCCCCGATGTGGCAGGCCATGAGCGTCGCACAGTCGCAGTCCGCGAGGAGCTTCACCATGTTCGATCCGGCGAGAAGCGTTCCGCTCCCCTCAATGACAATCGTGTCGGGCCGGACCTCCGTGATCCGGAACGTCCGGTAACAGGCCTGCCCTTGGATGAGCGAATAGGCCAGGTCGATCGCTTTCTTGATGTCCCGGGAAAGCGCGGCGGAGTCCAGCTCGGCGAGCGAACCGGCCTTGGGAATCCGCATCTCCCGCAGGACTTTCTTCTCGTCGATCGTGAACGGGATGTTGCGAAGGACGACCGCTCCCGCCAGGCTCCTGATCGGCATAGATTCTCCAGCCGGCCCCTTATGCTAGCACACGGGGAGCGGGAAAACGCGCGCGATTCACGACTGGCCCGTCGAACGAACCATCATGGCAGCCCGGGCCGCGATGAAGCCTCCCCGCGTCAGATCCACGCCGATGATCCGGTCCTTCGCGTCCTTCTCGCTCCACGGAAGAGGAATCGGAATCTTGGAGCCGTCCTCGGAAAGCGCCAGCCGGTACCCGGCCGTGAACCCGACGAGGAGCTTCCTCGCGATCAGGTCCCGAAGAGCATCGTAGAAGTCGAGGTGGTATTCCTTGCGGACCTTCTCCTCGGACTCAGGGATAGGAAGGGGATTGCGGAGGAGGGAGTAGATGAACCGGAACACCCCCTGGGGAAGACACACGGCGGGATCGACCTTCTGCGGAAGATCGGAGAACGTCTCCCGCCCGAGAAGGTAGATCTCCAGCTCGAGGACTTCCTTGGACACCATCTCGACACCGAGCGCGTGGGCCTTCTCTTCCTCCGCGCCGTCCGGGTCTCGCTTCGGATTGCGGCAGTAGAGGGTCTTGAGGACCTCTTCCTGAAGCGGGGAGAGCGCCCCCTGTCTCACCGGCGGCCCCCCGCGGCCGCCTTCGCCCCCCTGAAGGGGCAGGCGCGCTCCGCAATGTGCCGCTCGTACTCTTCGCGGAAGTAAAGGATGGAGCTTTGCACCGGCTGGACGGCCGCCGTGACAAGGTGGCAGATCCCCTTCCGCTCGATCATCCGGCACACCTGGAGGGCGGCGTCGATGTCCGCCGTCGATCCGCTTCCGCTCTCGATTCGGGAGACAATCTGCCCCAGCGCCTCGGTCCCCAACCGGCACGGCGGACATTGGCCGCAGGACCCGTGTTCGAAGAAGGAGACGAACCCGCGGACGAGTTCGACGACGCAGGTGTTTTCTCCGACGACGAACATCCCCCCCGTCCCGAGCCCGGTTCCCGCTTCTTTCATGGAATCGAAGTCGAGACGCACGTCGATCTTGTCCGCCGGCAGGAGAGGAAGAGAGGGGCCGCCGGGGAAGACGGCCTTGAGCCTCCCGCCTCCGCGGATTCCTCCGCCGTCCTTCTCGACGAGGTCCCTAAGCGGATACCCCATCGGCCGCTCATAGAGCCCCGGCCGCAGAACGTCACCCGAGAGGCAGAAGACCCGCGTCCCATGGTTGTTCGCCGGGCCGATCGTCCCGTACCAGTCCGCCCCGCGCGCCAGGATGTGCGGGAGATTCGAGAGCGTCTCCACGTTGTTCACGACCGTGGGCTTCCCGAAGAGGCCGATGGCCGCGGGATAGAACGGCGGCTTCTGGCGCGGAATCGGCGCTTTCCCTTCGATCACTTCGAGGCAGGCCGTCTCCTCGCCGCCGATGTAAAGACCGGGGCTCTCCACGACGCGGACCTCGACCCCGGAGCGGCCTGGCCTCTCTGCGGTCCCGATGAGTCCCGCGATCTGGGCCTCGTCCATGGCGCGGGCCATGACGGCGATCTCGTTCTTGAACCGGCCGTTGATGTAGAGCCAGGCGGTCTTCGCGCCGACGGCGTACGCCGCGATCAGGATCCCTTCGAGGAGCTGATGCGGCGCGCGAAGAAGAAGGGCTTGGTCCTTGAACGTCCCCGGCTCATCCTCGTTGGCGTTGCAGACGAGGTACTTCTCCGGCGACGGGGTCTCCAGAACCATCCGCCACTTGACGGCCGTGGGGAAACCGCTCCCGCCCCGGCCGCGGAGCGCCGCCCGCTCCACCTCCGCCACGATCCCGGCCGGCGGCATCGCGAGCGCCTTCCGAAGCCCTTCGTACCCGCCCGCGCGCTCGTACGCCGCGAGATCGGGGAGGTCGAGGCGATCGGGATGAAGGAGAACGGGTTCCATACAAACGGGAGGACGGTTATCTCCGTCCCTTGCCGCCCTTCTTTCCAGCCTTGCGTTTCGGAGAAGCTTTCTTCGCCGGTTTCTTGGGAGCGGCTTTCCTGACGCCTTTCTTTGCCAGGGCTTTTTTCGCCTTCGGCTTCTTCGCCGCCGCTTTGTTGGCCTTTGCCTTCTTCGGCCTGGCCGCGGCCTTCTTTCCCTTCGCCAGGAGTCCGGCCAGCGTCTCGCCGATCAGGGCCGGGTTGTCCGTCACGGCCACGCCGGCCTTGCGGAGCGCCGCCATCTTCGACGCGGCCGTGCCCT
>MHEK01000104.1 GCA_001803795.1 Nitrospirae bacterium RBG_16_64_22 | reverse complement strand
CCGATCAGGGCCGGGTTGTCCGTCACGGCCACGCCGGCCTTGCGGAGCGCCGCCATCTTCGACGCGGCCGTGCCCTGCCCGCCGGAGATGATTGCGCCGGCGTGTCCCATCCGCCGCCCCGGCGGCGCCGTCACGCCAGCGATGAACGCCACGACCGGCTTCGTCACGTTTTTCCGGATGAAGTCGGCCGCGCGCTCCTCGGCGTCGCCGCCGATCTCGCCGATCATCACGATCGCGTCCGTCCCCGGGTCCTTCTGGAAGAGGTCCAGGACGTCAATGAAGTTCGTCCCGTTGAGCGGGTCGCCGCCGATCCCGATGCACGTCGACTGCCCCAGCCCCTGCTTCGTCACCTGCCAGACCGCCTCGTACGTGAGCGTCCCGGATCGGGAGACGATCCCCACGCGCCCCTTCTTGTGGATGAAGCCCGGCATGATCCCGATCTTGGCCTCGCCCGGCGTGATGATGCCCGGGCAGTTGGGCCCGATGAGCCGGCTCCCGCTCCCCGCGAGCCCCTTCTTCACGCGCATCATGTCGAGGACGGGGATCCCTTCCGTGATCGTGACGACGAGAGGGACCTTCGCGTCGGCCGCCTCGAGGATCGCGTCGGCCGCGAATGCCGGCGGGACGAAAATGAGCGAGACGTTGGCCCCCGTCGCCGCGACGGCCTGGGCGACGGTGTCGAACACGGGGACTTCCTTCCCGCTCGCCTCGCCCTTCCACGTCGTCCCGCCCTTGCCCGGCGTCACGCCCCCTACGACGTTCGTCCCGTAGGCAAGGCACTGGTCGGCGTGGAAGGAACCCTCCTTCCCTGTCAGGCCCTGGACGACGACTCTCGAATTCCTCCCGACGAGAACGCTCATCGTCCGGCCCTCCCGGAGAGACCCACCACCTTCTTCGCGCCTTCCCACATCGTGTCCGCCACCTCCAGGTTGAGGCTCGATTCGGCCAGCATCTTCTTCCCTTCCTCCGCGTTCGTCCCGTCGAGCCTGATTACGAGCGGAACGCTTACGTTCACTTCCTTCGCCGCCTCGATGATCCCTCCGGCGATCCGGTCGCACCGGACGATCCCGCCGAAGATGTTGACGAAGACCCCCTTCACGTTCGGGTCGGCGAGAAGAATCTGAAACGCCTCCTTGACCGTTTCCTTGGAGGCTCCGCCGCCCACGTCGAGGAAGTTCGCCGGCTCGCCGCCCGCCAGCTTGATGACGTCCATCGTCGCCATAGCGAGACCCGCGCCGTTCACCATGCACCCGATAGTCCCGTCGAGCTTGACGTAGTTGAGATTGTGCTCCGACGCCCGGACTTCGAGAGGATCCTCCTCGTCGAGGTCGCGGAATCCCCGGACGTCCTCGTGGCGGAAGAGACCGTTGTCGTCGAACGACATCTTCCCGTCCAGGGCGATGAATCCGCCCTCGGCCGTGAGGACCAGCGGGTTGATCTCGACGAGCGAGGCGTCTTTCTCCATCAGGAGGCGGTAGAGGTTCCCGATCAGCTTCGCAAACGGCCCGATCGTCTCCTTGGAGAGACCGAGGCCGAAGGCGAGCTTCCGCCCGTGGAACGGCTGGTATCCGGTCACGGGATCGATCAGCACTTTGATGATCTTCTCAGGGTGCTTGGCGGCGACCTCCTCGATATCCATCCCGCCCTCCCGGCTCGCGACGACGGCAATCGAGGCCGTCCCGCGGTCCACGAGGAGTGAAAGGTAGAACTCGTGGGCGATGTTCACGCCCTCTTCGATCAGGAGCCTTTTCACTTCCTTCCCCGCCGCGCCGGTCTGGGGTGTCACGAGGCGCTTGCCGAGGATCTCGCCGGCCATGGCCGAGACCTGCGACTTGTCGCGGGCGATCTTGACGCCGCCCGCCTTGCCGCGGCCTCCAGCGTGGATCTGCGCCTTGACGACGGTCACGGGCGAAGAAAGCTCCTTCGCCGCATCTTCCGCCTCCGCCGGCGTCCAGACGTCCCGCCCGCGCGGAACCGGCACGCCGAACTTCCCGAACAACTGCTTGGCCTGGAATTCGTGTACGTTCACTGTTCGGCTTCCCTCCCTTTGATGTTCTTCCGATTCACCGATTCACTGACGGCGGTCGGTGTTCAGCTTTCAGCGTTCAGCCTTTTGCGTTGCTGATCGCTGAGTGCTTTTCCATTCACCGATTCACCCATTCACCGATTCACCGATCCGTCATGCCCTCGGCCTCGCGTACGTCGGCACGAGGATCGGGCCAACGAGCGGCTCCTCGATCCCCGCCTCCTTGAGCGCCGCCCGGTGCCGCGCCACGTGATCGAGCGTCAGGCGGCCGTGATCGATCTCCCTCGACCGCCTCGCCGCCGCCGCGCCGGCCCTACGTCCGAAGACAACGACGTCCAACAGCGAGTTCCCCATCAGCCGGTTCCGGCCGTGGATCCCTCCCGTCGCCTCGCCCGCCGCAAAGAGGTTCGGCACCGCGCTCTCGGCCGACGCGTCGATCCGGATCCCCCCGTTCTGATAGTGGAGCGTCGGGTAGACCAGGATCGCCTGTTTCGAGATGTCCAAGTCCACGCGCGTGAACTGACGGACCATGTTCGGGAAACGCGCTTGCAGGGTCCCGGCACCGTTCGTCACGTCGATCATCGGCGTGTCGAGCCAGACGCCGCACTTCCCCGACGGGGTCGAGATCCCTCTCCCGTGATGGCATTCCCGGATGATGGCCGCCGATACGACGTCGCGCGTCTCCATCTCGTCGATAAACCGCTCGCCGCGCGAGTTGAGGAGCTGGGCCCCCATCGACCGCATCCCCTCCGTCACGAGCGCCCCCGCCAGGAAGCCGGGGTAGATGACGCCCGTGGGATGGTACTGGAAAGTGTCGATGTCGACAAGATCGGATCCGAGCCGGTACGCCAGAACGAGGGCGTCGCCAGTGGCCCCGAAGTGGTTGCTCGTCGGGAACCCCTGGAAGTGGAGACGGCCGATCCCGCCGGCGGCCAGGAGGACGGTCTTCGCCCGAACGACGATCCGCCGCCCGTTCTCCCCGGCGCCGAACGGCTGAAGGACCGCGCCCGTACAGCGTCCCTCCCCGTCCGAGAGGAGTTCCACGGCCGGGGCGTACTCGATCACAGGGATCCCGGAATGGACAACGCTCTCCTTGAGCGCCCGCATGATGTCGAGGCCGGTGTAGTCCTCGCACGCGAGAAGACGCGCCCGAGACGTCCCCCCGCCGGCCTTCACGCGCAGGCGGCCGTCCGGCTCCCTGTCGAAAAGGACGCCCTGGTCGCAAAGCCACAGCATCGCCTCCGGTCCGTCCTCGACGAGGACGCGGAGGAGTTCGCGGTCGTTCTTGTAATGCCCGCCGCGGACGGCGTCCTTGAAGTGCTCTACCGGCGAATCGTCCTCCGCGACGGCCGCCTGAACGCCCCCTTCCGCCATCACCGTGTTCGAGTCGCCCAGACGGAGTTTCGTCGCGATCATCGCCCGGATCCCGAGCCGGTGGGCGATCAGGGCGGCCGTGCATCCCGCGCCGCCCCCGCCGATGACGAGGAAGTCGGTCGTGTGGTCCGGAACGAGACTCATTCCCGCATCCAGAGGCGAATCGCTCTCGAGGAGATCGGCCAGCTCACTGACCGTCCGGCCCCCCTTGTTCGCTCCGACGCGGATCTCGCGGTAGGCGCCCGCCTTGTAGTCGGGGTGAAAGGAAGAGAGAAGCTCTTCCCTCGCCGCCGGTGAGAGGGTCGCAAACCGGACGTTCTTCCGGCTCTCCCGCGTGGGAACGATCCGGGCCGCGTTGACGTCGAAGATGTGCCGGAGCGTCGTCATCCGCGCCCTTCCTCGCAGAGCGCCCTCAGATCTTCATCCGAGAGCGCGATCAACGACTCCATCGCCGCGGCGAATCTCCCTTCGCGGATTTCCCGTGCCATCCGCTCGAGCTCTTGGGGCGGAGGCGCCAGCCGGGCCGCGAAGCCGCGGCGCGCGTAGAGGAGGATGTGGTTCGGCTCCATCTCCTCCGGGCACTCGGCCAGGCAGGCCCCGCACATGACGCACGGCAGGAACATCTCGCCGGCTTTCTCGAATTCCCCCTTGCCGGCGAGTTCGATCGCCTCCTCGACCTGGATCTTCTGCGGGCAGACGTTCGTGCATCCGTGGCAGTGGCGGCACTTGTCGGCCCGGTCGAAGTGATCGAGCAGTTCACCCGCGGGGTCCTTGACCTCCGAGAGGTCGTACCGATAGCGGGACCTGCCACGCTGAGGAAACGGGAAGAACGACATCCCTTCCGTGATGACCGTCCGGCAGCCCAGGCCCACGTTGAAATTCGGCGAGCCCGGCGTCGTATAAAGCATCGTGCACGCTCCGCAGACGCCTCCCAGGCACCCCACGCCCCTTTCGAGCGCGTGGCCCGTAAGCCACAGGGCGTCAACGGCCGTGATCCCGGCCGGCACCTGGAACGTCCGCCCCAGGATTTCGACACCCACCTTCGGGACTTCTTGGTCTTCTGGAGTTTTCACCCGGCAGTCCTCACAAAACACGGCGTTCGATTCACGAAGGATGGCAAGGGGGTTGGCGCACGAAAGCAGAATTATACGGAAGCCCGCAAGGCGTCCGCAATTCCTAAAGCAAGTACTGCCGCGCAAGGGGCGAGCGTTTGACAGGGGTCCGAATTGTGGGTAGAGTGCCCCGCATGGAAAACGTGTTGTTTCAAAAGATCCAAAGACTGCGGGACGAAGTCGAGTACATCAAGGCGAACCGTGAGCGGTTCCTGGGGGAAATGAAGCTGTCCCCCGATGTGCGCAAGACGGCGGAACGGTCCATATTCCTTTGCGCTGAAATGGTTCTGGACATCGCGGACCTGATGATCGTCAAGAAGGGCCGGCCGAAACCGGTGACGTATCGGGACACGATCCAGAAGCTCGGCGAGTACGGCTACGTCCCCCAGGAGTTCGCGTACAACTTCATGTACGTGGCCGGCCTGAGTAACTTTCTCGCCCACGACTATCTCAAGGACACGACGCCCACCCTGGAGGACTTCATCCGCGAAAAGGTCTCCGACGTGGAGAAGTTCCTTGCCCTGATCGAGGAAAAGGCGTGACGGCGATCGAATCGATCAAATCCGTTCTTTCCGCGGACGCCGCCGTCTCGCTGGCCTACTTATTCGGCTCAAGGGCGAAGGGAGAAACGTCAAACCGGGCCGACTGGGACATCGCCGTCTACCTGGCCGAGGACCGGCTGGCCGAGAACCCGATCTGGGACAAGTTTAAGATCGAGGATCGGCTCTCGGCTGTTCTCGCCACCGACGCCGTTGAGGTGGTTGTCCTGAACCGCCTGGAGGATCCGCTGCTCGGGTTCGAAATCATCGCCAACAGCTTGTTGCTCGTGGAAAAGGACGAGAACCTGCGGATCGCCTTCGAGGGCAACGCCCTCGCCCGCT
>MHEK01000103.1 GCA_001803795.1 Nitrospirae bacterium RBG_16_64_22 | reverse complement strand
CGCGGTCGAATCGTCTCCGGGAAAGGGGACGACGTTTGCGATCTACTTCCCCAAGGCGGAGGAGGAGGCGACACCGGGCAAGGAAGGCCTCCCGTCCGAGGAGCTTCGCGGAACGGAGACGATCCTGCTCGTCGAGGACGAACCGACCGTCCGCGCCTTCTCGGCCCGGATCCTCCGCGGGAAGGGGTACACGGTGATCGAGGCGGAAAACGGAGACGAAGCACTGCTGGCGGCCCAAGGCCACGCCGGCCCAATCGATCTCGTTGTGACGGATGTCGTCATGCCGCGAATGGGCGGGCGAGCCCTGGCGGAGAGTCTCGCGGCCGGCCGGCCGGAGGCAAGGATCCTTTACATGTCGGGATATACGGACGATATGGTCGGCTGGAGCAGAGCCCTTCAATCAGGCGCGGCGTTCCTGCAGAAACCCTTCACTCCCGAAGTCCTGGCGCTGAAAGCCCGCGCCGTCCTCGACGCGCCGAAGAAAGGGCCGGACGGGACCTCGCCAGGCATTGGGTAGTCAGGCGCGGTTGAGCGGTTAGATGTTGGTGGTTGGGAACTTCCAATCAACCCATCGGCCCATCAACCAGCTCAAGACGCGGCGGCCGCCTCGGCGGGAGTCTCCTGGGCCGCCTTCTTCTTCTTGTAGTCTTCGATCGCCGCGTGAAGAGCGTCAGCCGCCAAGCTCGAACAGTGCATCTTGATCGGCGGGAGTCCGCCCAGCGCCTCGGCGATGTCCGTGTTCTTGAGGGCCGCGGCATCTCCCACAGACTTCCCCTTTACCATCTCGGTCATCATCGACGAATTGGCGATCGCGGCGCCGCAACCGAACGTCTTGAACTTGACCTCCTCGATCCGGTCGTCCTTGACGCGAAGCGAGATCTTCATGATGTCGCCGCAGGCCGGGTTCCCGACCTGGCCGACGCCGTCGGCGTCCCGGACCTCCCCGACGTTGCGGGGGTTCGTGAAGTGATCCATGACCGTGTCGTTGTAGTTCATCTTCATCCCTCCAAACGTCCCCCCGGCGTGGTTTGCGCGAGGAGCGGAGCACCTTTTCCCTATTCCCAAGCTATCCAGTCAAGAATTATATAGCACCGCCAGAAGGACCGCGTCAACGGATTTTGCGTCCGAAATGGAGAGATGGGCGGTTTGGTGGCTGGGAACTCTCTTTCGACCTGTCAACCTATCGACCTATCCACCTATCCACCCATCAATCCCTGCCTGATGGTGAGGTCCCGACGTGCTTAACGAGGATCTTGGCCAGCCTCTCCCGGAGGACCGGGTCCTGGACGCTCTCCAGGGAAGGCGACAGGTCCGTGATTCGGCGGACGGCGCGTTCCCCGTCGGGAGCGGTTTTGACGTCCTGGGGGACGCCCTGGGAAATCTGGGGGGAACGCGGCGGAAGGACCCCGACCGCGAACCGGACGTCCCGGACGACGCTCTTCCCTCCGACGCGGGCAAGCGCCTCCAGAATGAGCGGCTTCAGTAGAGACAGCTCCTGCGCCCAGGGAGACGTATCGACCGTGACGTGGAGAACGCGCCCGGAAACGCGAAGGGCGCAGGTATGCCGGGCGATCTCCGGACCCACGGCCTCGGCCCACCGCTCAATGACTCTCTGCTCCTCGATCCGGCCGCCGATCCCGCACGAATCGACCACGCGGCCGAGGATCTCGCGGACGGGTTGAAGTCGTCTTTCCTTTGCGGCCAACGCCGTGCTCCTCTCGAAAGGCCTTCATCCTAGGCGACGGCCCGAGAGAGAGTCAAGGCTTCCCGCCGCCCAACCTCATCTTGCCAAGACGGGCGCCCCTTCCTATAATGGTCTTGCCGCACGATTCCCTCATTCCCGTCGGAGACGCGCATGCCGGAGCTTCGCAAGGATCCGATCATCGGCCGATGGGTCATCATCTCGCTCGAACGGGGGCGGAGGCCCACCGACTTTCCCGACGAGGGCAGGAGACGCAAGGGGGGCTTCTGTCCGTTCTGCGCCGGCAACGAGTCCACGACCCCGCCGGAGGTCCTGGCCTACCGGGACGGGGGCTCTTCTCCGAACGGCCCCGGCTGGAAGCTCCGCGTCGTCCCCAACAAGTTCCCGGCCCTGCAGGTCGAGGGGATGCTCAACAAGATGGGCGAGGGGATCTACGACAAGATGAACGGCATCGGCGCCCACGAAGTCATCATCGAGACGCCCGATCACAACGAGACGATGTCGGCCATGCCCGTCAAGCGGGTCGAGGACGTCCTGTGGTCATACCGGGACCGGATCGAAGACCTGAAGAAGGACCGGCGTTTCTCGTACATTCTCGTCTTCAAGAACGAGGGCGAGTCGGCCGGCGCCACGCTCGAGCACTCCCACTCCCAGCTCATCGCCCTCCCCATCGTGCCCAAGTCGGTCATCGAGGAAGTCGAAGGGGCGAAACAGCACTACAACCTGAAGGAGCGGTGCATCTACTGCGACATCATTCGCCAGGAGACGATGACGGGATCGCGGATGATCGCCGAGAACCGGGACTTCGTCTCGTTCGCGCCGTTCGCGCCGCGGTTTCCGTTCGAGACGTGGATAATGCCCAAGACCCACGCGTCGAACTACTCGTCCGGAACGCCGGAGCAGTACGCGAACCTCGCCCTCATCCTCCAGGAGACCCTCAAGCGGCTCGACCGCGTCCTCTCCGTCCCGCCGTACAACTACATCATCCACACGTCGCCGTTTAGGGACGAGCGGAACGATTACTTCCACTGGCACATCGAGCTCATGCCGAAGCTGACGCACGTGGCCGGGTTCGAATGGGGCTCCGGCTTCTACATCAACCCGACGCCGCCGGAGGAGGCGGCGAAGTTCCTCCGAGAGGCGAAGGTCTGACGTGAGCGAACCCCTCCTCGTCGTCCACGCCGCGTCCGAGGTCGTCCCCTTCGCCAAAACGGGGGGGCTGGCCGACGTCGCGGGCGCGCTTCCTCTCGCGCTCCGCGCGACGGGCGTCCGGCCGGTCGTCGTCATGCCCCGCTACCGGAGCATCGCTCCCGGCCGATTCCAGCTCCGCGGCACGGGAGTCCGGATCTCCGTCCCCGTTGCCGGCCGGACGGTCCATGCGGACGTCCTCGAAGGACGCCTCGCGGACGACATCCCCGCCTTCTTCATCGACCAGCCAGCCTACTTCGACCGGACGGGACTCTACCAGGAGGACGGGAAGGACTACGCGGACAACGCGGAGAGGTTCTTTTTCTTCTCCCGCGCCGTCCCGGAAACGATCAAGACGCTCGGACTCGCCCCCGACGTGATCCACTGCCACGACTGGCAGACCGGGCTCCTTCCCCTCTACCTCGACCGGTTCTACCGCGGCGCGCCCGGTCTCGCCCGGACCGCGACGGTCTTCACGGTCCACAACCTGGGCTACCAGGGGATCTTCTGGAGTCCCGACATGCCCCTCACCGGCCTCCCGTGGGACGTCTTCACGCCGGAAGGAATCGAGTTCTACGGGAAGATCAACTGCCTCAAGGCGGGGCTCATCTACGCCGACCGCCTCACGACGGTCAGCCCGACGTACGCACGGGAGATCCAGACCGCCGAGCAGGGCGTGGGCCTCGACGGGGTCCTGCGCGGGCGGGCGGACAGGCTGTCGGGAATCCTGAACGGGATCGACTCGTCCTGGGACCCGGCGCGCGACGAAGAGATCCCGGCCCGCTTCGGCCCGGAGGACCTGGCCGGGAAGTCCGCGTGCAAGGAGGCGCTCCAGCGCGAGTGCGGACTCCAGCCCTCCCCTCGGACGCCCCTCTTCGCCGTCATCTCCCGCCTCGCCGAGCAGAAGGGGTTCGACCTCGTCATCGGGGCTCTCGACGAGCTCATCGAGCAGGAGGTTCAGATCGTCGTCCTGGGCGACGGCGACCGGAAGTACGCGGACCACCTAAGAGCCGCGGCCGAGCACGCCGCGGGGCAGGTCTCCGTCACGCTGGGCTTCGACGCGGGACTCGCCCGGCGGATCTACGCGGGGGCCGATCTCTTCCTCATGCCCTCGCGCTACGAGCCGTGCGGCCTGGGCCAGATGATCTCCCTCAAGTACGGCACGGTCCCGATCGTCCGCCGGACCGGCGGCCTCGCCGACACCGTCTTTCCCTTCTCGGCCGAACGAGGGACGGGGACGGGGTTCGTATTCGAGGAGTACCATCCCCAGGCGTTCCTGATCGCCTGCCTCAAGGCGATCAACCTCTTCCACGAACCCGACCTCTGGGAGCGCCTCGTGAGGAACGGGATGCGCGCGGACTTCTCTTGGGACGCCTCGGCCCGGGCCTACGCCGATCTCTACCGGCTGGCCGCCGCCGACCGGGCCGTGGATGACGGAATGGAACCGGCATGAACCCCGTCGAGACCGCCGGCGCGGAGATCCTCTCCGAGATCGTCCGCATCGTCAACGCGACGACCGATCTGGAAGAGCGCCTGCGCCAGATCGTCGACCTGACGGCCCACCGGATGGGCCAGGACGTCTGCTCGATCTTCCTTCTCGAGGACGGACGCCTGGTCCTGCGGGCGTCGCAGGGCCTCAATCCCGAGTCGATCGGGCGGGTGAGTCTTTCCCTGGGAGAAGGGCTCGTCGGATGGGCCTGCGTCCACCGCGTCCCGGTGGCCGTCGACAACGCCCAGGCCGATCCCCGCTTCAAGTACCTGGGGGCCACGGGCGAGGAGCGGTTCCAGTCCCTGCTCACCGTCCCGATCCTCCTCCAGGGGGAGTGCATCGGCGCCCTCGTGGTCCAGACGCTCTCGCCTTCGTCGTACACCTCCGACAAGACCGAGCTCCTGACCACGATCGCCTCGGCCGTCTCGGGCGTCATCCGGACGGCCCAGCTCTACAAGAACAGCCAGGAACAGCTCGCCGCCCTCACGGCGATCTCCGAGATCAGCCGGGCCCTCATCTCCACGCTCGACCTGGACCGGCTCCTCAACCTGATCGTCGAGAAATCGGTGAACCTCCTGAATGCCCGGGGGGCGATCCTGCGGCTCCTGAATCCGGAGACGCAGACGCTCGAGATCCGCGCCTCGTACGGCCTGCCGCCAGACGTCGCGCGGAGCCGCGCCCTGGCGTTCGGAGAAGGGATCGCCGGCCGCGTCGCCGTCGACCGGCGCCCGGTCCGGATCGACGACGCGTCTCGCGATCCCCTCGTCGCCGCCACGGGCCTGTTCAAGTCGATCCTGTGCGTCCCGCTCGTCTCGAAGAACCAGATCCTGGGGACGCTCGCCCTCTACGACCGGGGCGGAGACCTGCCGGGCCCGTTCAACGAACGGGACGAGCACCTGCTCGTGACCGTGGGGGAGCACATCGCCATCGCCGTGGAGAACGCCCTGGCGCACGAGCGGTCCGAGGCCCTCGCGGAGGAAAGCCAACGCCGGCTGATGGAGCTCTCCATCCTGTACGACATCGGGCAGGCGATGAGCACGACGGTCGACCTGAACCGCCTTCTCCAGATCATCCTCACGGGCGTGACGATCGGCGGCGGTCTCGGCTTCAACCGCGCCATGCTGTTCCTCTACGACGACCGCGCCCGGACGCTGGAAGGCGTCCTCGGAGTCGGCCCGAGGGACGCGGAGGAAGCCTGGTCGATCTGGCAGAGGATCTCGCACGTGCAGACGGTCGACGAATGGGCCAAGACGACCGGCCGGACGGCCGAGGCCGAGGAGTCGGCCCTCACGAAGCTGGCCCGGTCGATCCGGATCCGAGTGACGCCCGACGCGGGCGTCCTGGCTCGCACGGTCCTGGAGGCGGTCCCCTTCAACATCCCCGACGCGCTAAACGACCCCCGGACCAACCCGGAGCTCGCCGCGCGCCTGGGAACGAACGCCTTCGCCACCGTCCCGCTGATCGCCAAGGACCGCGTCATGGGCGTCATCCTGGTGGACAACCTCTTCAACCAGCGCCCGATCACGGAAGACGACGTGCGCTTCCTGATGCTCTTCGCCCACCAGGCGGGGCGCGCGATCGAGAACGCCCAGGCCGTCGCCGGCCTGGACGCCGCCCGGAAATCGCTCCTCGAACTTCAGGACCGGCTCATCCAGACCGAGAAGATGGCCGCCCTGGGCGAGATGGCCGCGAGCATCGCGCACGAGATCCGGAATCCCCTGGCGGTCGTCGGGGGCTTTGCCCGCCGGCTCATGGCTCGCCTCCCCGAGGCGATGACGGCCGAGCGCCACTACGGGGAGATCATCGTCAAGGAGGTCAAGCGCCTCGAGAAGATCCTGGAGGAAGTACTGGCATTCTCGCGCGACGCCCGGCCCGATCTCGTGGTCTGCGACGTCGCCTCGCTCCTCAACGAAGTGCTCTCCTTCATCGAGGACGACTGCCGGGAGAACGGGATCAGCGTAACGGCCGACTTCCCGCCCGAGCCGGTCTACGCCCTGGCCGACCCCGCCCAGATCAAGCAGGCGCTCCTCAACCTCTTCACCAACGCGGTCCAGGCTATCCGCCGCGGCGGCGAGATCACCGCCCACCTGCGGCGGGTCCCCGCCCCCGAAGAGCGGATCTCGATCGAGATCGCCGACACGGGCGGAGGGATCCCGAACGACATCATGGCCAATATCTTCAACCCGTTCTTCACGACCAAGGCCGCGGGAACCGGCCTCGGCCTCGCCATCACCCGGCGCATCGTGGTGGACCACCACAAGGGGGAGATCGAGGTCGTCAACAGGCCCGGCGAGGGAGCGACGTTCCGGATTCACCTGCCGGCGGCGACCGTCTGCCCCCTGCCGGAGGCCAAGGAGGACGCACCGTGAGCGCAAAACGGATTCTCGTTGTGGATGACGAGGCTGGGGTCCGGGAACTCTACCGGGAAGAGCTGTCCGACGCGGGATACGCCGTCGAAACGGCGGCCTCGGCCCGGGAAGCTCTCCAGTCGCTGAAGGGCTCTGCGCCCGACCTCGTGACCGTGGACATCAAGATGCCCGAGGAGGACGGCATCTCGCTCCTCCGCGAGATCAAGGAGCGCTGGCCCAGGCTTCCCGTCGTCATCTGCACCGCGTACCCGGTCTACCGCCAGGAGTTCGGCGCCTGGGCCTCCGATGCCTACGTCGTCAAGTCGGCCGACCTGGGCGAGCTCAAGACGACCCTTCGGGCCATCCTGGGCGCGTGAGACCTAAACGCGCCGCGAAGGCCGGACCCGGCCGCGCCACGGCCTTTCATGCCTTCGAGATCGAGAAGATCGCCCCCGGGGGAGCGGGCCTTGCCCGCCGGGGAACGGAGACCGTCTTCATTCCCGGAACGCTCCCGGGGGAAATCGTCGAAGCCCGCGTGATCCAGCGGAAGAAGAACGTCTCCTTCGCGCGCGTCGAACGGATCGTCTCCCCGTCGCCGGATCGGATCGTCTCCTCCTGTCCCGAGCATCCCGATTGCGGCGGCTGTCCCTGGATCTCCTTCTCATCCGCCGCGCAGATCCGGGCGAAAGAGGCGATTCTCAGGGAAGCCCTCGCCCGGACCGGCGGGCTCACCGACCTGTCAATCGAACCGACAACCCCCGCCGTCCGCCCCTTCGGGTATCGCTCGCGGGCCCGGCTCAACGTCGATCGGACCAGGAAGGAGATCCGGCTCGGCTTCCACCGGGAGGGAACCCGCATCGTTCATTCCATCCGCGCCTGTCCCGTTCTCGTCCCGGCCCTCTCCCGCCTCATCGCGCCTCTCGCGGAGGCGCTAAACGCCGAGGCCGACCGGTTCGCGGGCCTCGCGGAAGTCCATCTTCAGAGCGGCGACGACGGCGAGCCGCCCCTCGCGGCCCTCGACCTCGAATGGGCCGATCCGGGGGCCGTCAAGCGCCTGCATCAGGCTCTCGGCCAGGTCGGGTCGCCCGCCCATGTCGTCGCGCGCGTCCGCAAGGGACGCAAGAGGATCGTCTTCGGCGGCGAGACGGTCCGCTACGGAATCGGCGATCTCGTCCTCCAGGCGGGCGACGAGGCCTTCACGCAGTCGAACGCGGAGATGAACGTGAAGCTCATCGGGGAGGTTACGCGCTTCGTTCGCGGCCTCCGGCCCGAGCCCGAGCGCATCTTCGACCTCTACACGGGGATCGGAAACTTCGCCCTGCCCGTCGCCGGGGCACTGCCCGAATCGCGCGTCTTCGGCGTGGAGGGAAACCCGGCCGCCGTCCGCGACGCCCGGGCGAACGCTGAAGCCGCCGGGATGTCCGGGCGCGTCAAGTTCCTGGAGGAAAGCGCGGAAAGGGGGCTCGAACTGCTCGAAGGCGCAGGCGAGAAACCGGACCTCGTCATCCTCGACCCGCCCCGGACCGGCGCGTCGCGCGAAGTCGTCAAGCGGATCGCCGGACTCGGGCCGGCGGCGGTCCTCTACATCTCCTGCGATCCCGTCACGCTGGCCAGGGACCTCAAGGTTCTCGCTTCCGAGGGATACCGCGCCCTGCGGCTCGCGCCGTTCGACTTCTTCCCCCAGACCCCGCACCTGGAGACGCTGGCGGTGCTGAGACGGTGAGCAGGCCCGCGTTCTTCCGATTCACCCATTCACCCATTCACCGACTCACCGATTCACCCATTCACCGATTCACCCATTCACCGATCTTCTTCCATACCTCCGCAATTCCTTCTCCCTCGACGGCGGACGTCGGGACGACGGCGCCTTCCTCCATCCCCAGTTCCCGCGCGATCGCCGCCGCCTGCTGCCGTTGTTCGTTCCGGGAGAGCTTGTCGGCCTTCGTCCCGGCCAGAACGAACGGGACGGCGTGATGCCCGAGCCATTGCACCATCGTCCGATCGAGGGGGGAAGGGGCGCGGCGAAGGTCCAGCAGAAGAACGACGCCTCGGAGGGACTCCGCGTGGGTGATGTACCCCTCGATCCGGGCTTTCCACTTCTTCCGCTCGGCTTCCGGAACACGCGCGTACCCGTAGCCGGGGAGATCGACGAGGTAGAACCGTTCGTTGACGAGGAAGAAGTTGAGGAGCTGGGTCTTCCCCGGCGTCGCGCTCGTCTTCACGAGGTTCTTCCGGTGAAGGAGGGCGTTCATGAGGGAAGACTTGCCGACGTTCGACCGCCCGGCAAAGGCGACCTGAGGCAGGCGGCCGGCCGGCGCGTCTTTCGGATCGGCGGCGCTCTTGACGAACTCGGCGGAAACGATTCTCATTCGGTCGTGAAGCGCTACGCGCTCTCGGCCTGGGCCTCGACGAGGAGGATGGGCTGGGAGCCGCTCGCGATGACGTCCTCGTTGA
>MHEK01000102.1:13794-14985 GCA_001803795.1 Nitrospirae bacterium RBG_16_64_22 | reverse complement strand
TTCGCCGCGGCGATCCTCCTGAAGAAACCCTCCGCGCGGACCGCCCTGACGTTCGGTCTCGTCTCCGCCCAGGCCGCGTGGGGGATCCTCTCCGTCGTGACCGGCATGTTTCTCCCCGCAGTATTCCTCCACATCTCAACCGGGTTCTTCCTCATCGGCTGGGCGGCCTACCACGCCGCCCCCGCGCTCTTCTTCCCCCCGCTCCTCGCGCGGAGCGCCCGCGCGTGATCGAAAGGGCGCTTCACCGAACAGCCGCCGCGGAGGACTTCGTCGCCCTCGCCAAACCGGGAATCGTCTCGCTCGTCCTCATCACGACCCTCGCCGGCCTCTACGTCGGCCACCGGGGACTGCCGGGACCCGCCCTGATCTTCTGGACGCTCCTCGGCACCGGTCTCGCGGCGGCCGGCTCGGCGGCGCTCAACAACTTCTTCGACCGGGACATCGACGGCCTCATGCATCGCACGCGGACCCGGCCGCTTCCGGGCGGGACGATCGATCCCGGGAGTGCCCTCGCCTTCGCCGTCACGCTCGTCGTTCTGTCGTTCCTTACCCTGTCCGCCTTCGTGAACGCACTTTCGGCCTTCCTCGCCCTGGCGGCCGTTCTCTCGTACGCCATCCTTTACACGCTCGTCCTCAAGCGGCGCACCCCGCTCGCCACCGAGATCGGCGGCATCGCCGGGGCGCTTCCCCCCGTCATCGGGGTTGCGGCTGTCCAGGGACGGATCGGGGTCGAGGCGCTGATTCTGTTCCTCATCATGTTCGTCTGGCAGCCGCCGCATTTCTGGGCCCTCGCCGTCAGGCACGAGGACGACTACAGGCGCGCCGGCATCCCGGTCCTCCCCGTGGCGTCCGGCCTTTTCGAAACAAAGGTCAAGACCCTCTCCTACACCGCGGCCCTTCTGCCGATAAGCCTTTTCCCATACTTCTACGGGATCGTCGGGCCCGCGTACCTCATCACAGCCTCGGCGCTGAGCCTCGCGTTCCTCGGAATGGCTCTCCGGTTCTTCATCTCGCAAAAGACACAGGCTTCTTCTCTCTTTTCATTCTCGATCGTCTACCTCGCTCTCCTCTTCGCCGTAATGACCTTCGACCTGCTCTAGCCTGGTTCGGAACGGCTCATCTCAACACATTCCAGGACTTTCCCCAGGATTTAGGGGGTTCTTGGGGTAAGTGATTGAGGGGTTGTTTGTT
>MHEK01000102.1:4360-13688 GCA_001803795.1 Nitrospirae bacterium RBG_16_64_22 | reverse complement strand
CATGGGTCATGGTTCGGGTGTTTCCGTGTTCCAGCGCCATTTTCCCGCGCGTGCGGCCTGCTTCCCTCCCCTTCAAGGGGAGGGGTGGGGATGGGGATGGGGATGGGGTTCGACAGAACGGTGAAAAAACCCACCCCCATCCTGTCCTTCCCCCTGAGGGGGAAGGGAAAAATTGGGGAAAGTCCTCAACACATTCCCCTTGACACCAACCCCTCCTTCTGACAAACTCCCGCCGTTTTTGCCTTCCCCCCGAAAATAGAAGTCGCACCGCCGCGACCACCCGCGGCGTCGATCGGCCGCTTCGGCTTCGACGGCGCGTGGGGCGGTACGGCCATCGTCCAAGACAATCTAAAACTCATCCGTTCGCGCAAGGAGGGAGAATGCATTCGTCCGCCGACGTCGACAAGCACCCGAGTGTCTCGAAAGGGATCCTCAAGGGCGTCATCAAGGTCAGCGTCATCCTTCTTCTTATCTACGCGATCGTCGAGCTCTTCATCGGAAGGCTTCCCCAGGCCGACTACCGGGCCTTTCCCCTCACGGGAAGCCGGATCGCAATCTGGATCGTTGCACAGGTCCACCTGCTCTTCGGCGCCTTCGTCCTGGCCGTTCCCCTCTTCGCCCTCATCTGCGAGATCATCGCTCTCAAGACGAAGGACGAGCGGTACAACCAGTTGGCCTATGAGTTCGTCAAGCTTCTCCACATGGCCTTCACGACGACGGCGATCTTCGGCGCCCTCCTTCTTATCGCCCTGATCGGCCTCTACCCCAAGTTCTTCGATCACATGACGAAGATCTTCAAGCCGACCTACTATGTCTACGTCTTCCTCCTGTTCGGCGAAGTCATCGCTTTTTACGTCTATTACTATTCCTGGCACAAGCTGGTCGGGCGGCCCCTGCACATCGTCTACGGGGCGCTCCTGAACTTCTTCGGCATCTCGATCATGGTCGCGGCCAACGCGTGGGCCGCCTACATGCAGACGCCGGGCGGCGTCGACGAATCGGGAAACCTCGTCTCCCTCTGGGGGGCGATCAACACGTACACGTGGATGCCGATCAACATCCACCGCACGATCGCCAATATCTCCTACGGGGGCTCGATCGCGGGCGCCTACGCGGCCTTCCGGTTCCTCGCCGCCGAGAGCGACGAAGAACGCGCCCGCTATGACTGGATGGGGTACGTAGGTTCCTTCATCGCCATTGCGGCGCTTCTGCCTCTTCCGTTCGCCGGATACTTCCTGACGATGGAAATGTACGCCTTCAGCCAGCAGATGGGGATCACGCTGATGGGCGGCGTTTTCTCCTGGCTCTTCATCATCCAGGCCGTCCTGATCGGCGTTCTTTTCCTCGCGGCCAACTACTACCTCTGGCTCGGAATGATGCGGATCAAGGGGTCGGAGCGTTACTCCAAGTACAACAAGTGGCTCCTCGTCGTCGTGACGATCTGCGTCATCGTCTGGATGACGCCGCACTCGATCGTGGCCTCGCTGGAAGAGGCCCGAAAGATGGGGGGCACGCACCATCCCATCCTAGGCGTCCTCGGCGTCATGAGCGCGAAGAACACGGCCGTCAACATCATGATCCTGGCCACGTTCCTCTCGTTCATCCTTTACAAGAGGGCGAACAAGATCGCGACCGTGTCCTGGGCCAAAACGGGCGCGCTCGTTCAGGGGCTTGTCCTCGCCATCGCGGTCGGAATCAATATCTTCTACGGAATCTACGGCTACTTCGTCGAGGCGATCGTCCGGCTTGGTTTCTCCAATTACATGGTGTACGCCGTCCTCGGGGCAATGTTGATCGTCATCGCCATCGACATCCCGATGTTCAAGGGCGCCCGGACGACCGGTCCCATCGCATGGGGAAAAATGCCGGGCCGCTCCCAATACGCCCTCTTCCTCCTCGCCATCACGTTCACGTGGACGATGGGACTCATGGGGTACGCGCGGTCCGGCATCCGGGAATACTGGCACGTCTACGGGATCCTGCGCGACAAGGCCCCGGACGCCTTCACCCCCACGCTCGGATACGCGGCCAACATCGTCTCCGTGACGACGCTCCTGTTCCTCGGTCTCGTCGCCTTGATCGTGGCGCTGGGCATTCGAGCGGAGAAGTCCGGCAAGGCCCACTAGCCGAAACGGGATATTGCGGCCGGGCCAAGCGGATCGGCCCGGCATCAGCTCTGGAGGGTTGAATGTTCAAGGTCTTCATCAAGGTCATGCTTTTCAGCCTAGCCGTCACTGGGGCCTACACCTGGTACTCAAACTCCATTCCCCAGGTGACCTCCAAGCCGCCGGAGGACATCGGCGATCTCATCAAGCCCGAGACGACGTCCGACGATCTCGTGAAGTTCGGCAAGAAGATCTTCTACGCCAAAGGCCAGTGCACGCTTTGCCACTCCATGGGAACGAAGGGAGACCGCGCCCCCGACCTGGCCAATGCCGGCGGCATGGCCGCGAAGCGAAAGGCGGGAATGAGCGCCGTCGACTATCTGGCCCAATCTCTCTACGACCCGAACACTTACGTAGTGGACGGATACACGCCGACCATGCCGGCGGTTTACAAGAACCCGATCGCCCTCTCCGACGGCGAGATCCTGGCCGTCGTAGCTTTCCTCCAGTCTCTCGGGGGGAAGGTCACCGTTGACGGCAAGACCAAGTTCGCCGTCGCAGAGACGGCGCGGGCGAAGGTCGAGAAACCGGCCGATGGACCCGAGGGGCTCATGGCCAAGTACCAGTGCAACACGTGCCACGACATGAAGGGGACAGCCAAGCTCGTGGGCCCGCCTTTATCCGACATCGGCGCCAAGAAGGACAAGGCCTACATCAAGGAGGCGATCGTCGAACCGGCCAAGGTCATCGCCGAGGGATACCCGCCCGTCATGCCGGCTGATTACGCGCAGAAGGTCCCCGCCAAGGAGATCGAAAAGATGGTGGACTACCTGGCGGGACTGAAGGGCGGAAAGTAGGAACGCATGGCGGAGCGCATGACAAAGACCGATGAATTGCAAAGACGCGGCTGGTCCCCCTTGTCTTCAGATTTCCAATTTCCAATTTCCAATTTACAATTTACAATTTTCCAATCTCCCGACCGAGGTCCTGATGGAACACGCGACTGAAAAGAGGAAACGCCGCATCCCGCTCTTTCTGCAGGCCGTCCTGATCACGCTCGGATCGTACCTGGTCTACCAGTACGGCATCCGGCCGCCGATCCCGGCCAGCATCCTCTTCATGTTCATGGTCGTGACGGTGGCGGCCGTCCTCCTCTATGTATCCCTGGATGACGATTCGCTCGAGGAGTTCCTCCGGCCGGTCCTGACCGTCATCCGCGACGACCGGTGGAAGATCGTCAGGTGGGCCTTCATGATCGCCATTCCGCTCATCGCGGGCTGGGTCGTCTACGACAAAACCGTCCCGAAGATCGAACCTCCTGTCACGGTGCGGTCGGTCCACCCCGCTCCGCCCGGCTCGATCAACGTCCGGGGGAAAACGTACGACTTGCGGACGCTGGAAAATCCTCTTCGCAAGGACACGGCGAATTTCACCAAGCACGTCAAGGCAGGCGCCGACGTCTATATCAAGAACTGCTACTACTGCCACGGCGACTTTCTTGACGGCAAGGGACCCTACGCCGACTTCATCAACCCCCCTCCGGCCAATTTCCAGGACATCGGGACGATCGCCATGCTCCAGGAATCGTTCCTCTTCTGGCGGATCATGAAGGGCGGTCCCGGCCTCCCGACGGAGGGAACGCCTTGGGATTCGTCAATGCCGGCGTGGGAGCCGATCCTCTCCGAGCAGGAGGTCTGGCAGGTCATCCTCTTCATGTACGAATTCACGGGGCACAAGCCCCGCCGGTGGGAATAAGCCATGATCCGGAGGTCTGAAAATCCAATGTCGAAGAAGATCCTCGCCGGCGGGAGCCTGGGCGCGCTGGGGCTTGCCATCCTCGTATCCATCCTCTTCTCCACGCCCGCGCACACCCAGGAACCGGCCAAGAAGGCCGCAGTGGACCAAACGGCGACTGGCGAAGGAAAGAATATCTACGACAAGTACTGCGCCTGGTGCCACGGCGAGAAGGGGGCCGGCGACGGTCCGGGGGCGACTTACCAGATTCCCCGCCCCCGCGATTTCACGTCCGGCGCCTACAAGTTCCGCTTCACGCCATCCGGCGACCCGCCTCTCGACGAGGATATCTTCAAATCCGTGGCGGAAGGATTCCCCGGTACGTCGATGCCGCCATGGAAGCACGCCCTGACGGAGAAACAGATGTGGGCGGTGACGCACTACATCAAGACCTTTTCCGACGCGTTCAAGGACGCAAAGCCCAAAAAGATCGAGATCGCCAAGCAGATCTCCCCGAGCAAGGAGAGCATCGAGAAGGGCGCGAAGCTGTACAAGGACTCCAAGTGCTGGGAGTGCCACGGCGACGAGGGGCGCGGCGACGGCCCTTCGGCCAAAGATCTCAAGGATGACTGGGGGAACCCGATCCGGGCGGCCGACCTGACCCAGCCGTGGACCTACCGGGGCGGATCCACGCATCTGGACATTTTCCGGAACTTCACGACCGGCTTGAACGGAACACCGATGCCATCCTACGCCGACACGAACTCCGACGAGGATCGCTGGCACCTGGCCAATTACGTCAGGAGCATGGCCCCCGAGAAGGACCCCTCCGTGGCGACCCTGCTCAGTTCCGCCCCCGTCAAGGGACCGATCCCGGACGATCCCGAGTCGGCCGCGTGGAAGGGCGCCCGCGAAGGGTTCCTGCCCTTCATGCCCCAGATCGTCGAGGAACCGCGCCACTTCACGCCCACGGTGACGGCCGCATTCGTCCGGTCGCTCTACAACGACGATGAGATCGCTTTCCTCATCCGGTGGAGCGATCCCACGGAGTCGAAGGAGGGTACCGCCGTCGACGCCTTCGCCCTCCAGTTCCCCGCCCGGGAAGGAGAAGCCGGAACCAAGCCGTATTTCCTCAACGGGGACGAGGAGAATCCCGTCATGGTCTGGCTCTGGAAGCATGGGACAGCCGGCGCCGTCGATCTTCTCGGCAAGGGACTCAAGGCCACCGGCCCCAATCCCAAGCCCGGAACGTTCACGAAAACCGTTGCCTCGTTCAACAAAGGGGAGTACAAGCTCCTGGTCAAGTATTCCATCAAGGATCGTCCCCAGGGGGCCGTCTCATTCGCGCCCGGCGGGTTCATTCCAGTGGCTCTCCAGGTCTGGGACGGCGGAAACGGGGAGGAAGGGTCAAAGAAGGGCGTCACGACCTGGACCTGGTTCACGCTCGAAAAGCCGACGCCCGTTTCCGTCTACCTCTACACGGTCTTGGCGGTCGTCGGCGCGGTCGTAGCGCAGGGATGGATCGTGCGGCGCGTTCGCCGCTCCTGACCGAGCCGCCGCGAGAGAAACCGGGGGGCGGAGGATCCCCCCCCCATTCACGAAGAAGGAGGTTGACTGATGAAGAACGCGTCAAGGTTCACAATGGGAGCGATCGCGGCTCTCTTTCTGGCGGCCAGCCCGGCCCTCGCTTACGAGGCGGCGGACGTCAAGGACGGAGGCAGCCTGTCCGGAACAATCACGGGAGGCCCGGGCAAGGCCGGGACGATCAAGGTCACCAAGAACGATGACGTCTGCGGAAAGATGGTCGCTGACGAATCGAGCAAGGTCAAGGACAACAAGATCGAGGGAGCTGTCGTGACGATCCAGGGGATCGCGAAGGGCAAGAAGGCCGACACCAAGCCGGCCGTCATCGACAACGCCCAGTGCGTCTTCGTTCCCCACGTCCAGGCCGCGATGGTCGGGTCCAAGATCGACATCAAGAACTCCGACCCGATCCTCCACAACTCTCACGCCTACATCGGCGGCAAGATCACAACCTTCAATGTCGCCCTGCCGAACAAAGGCCAGAAGGTCACGAAGCCCCTGAAGAAGGCGGGCCTCATGAATGTGAAGTGCGACGCGGGCCACACCTGGATGAAGGCCTGGATCGTCGTCCACGACTCGCCGTACTACGCCGTGACCGATGCCAAAGGCAGCTTCAAGATCGACAACGTCCCGCCCGGCAAGTACAAGGTCAAGGTCTGGCACGAGACGCTCGGAGAAACCGAGAAGGAAGTGACGATTGCCGCCAAGGGCGCCGCAAAGCTCGACGCAGCGCTGAAGAAGTAGCCCTACGGCCGCTCCGAAACGCGAGAAGGGGGCCGTGGTCAAGAGCCACGGCCCCCTTTTTTCCAGCGCGTCGCTCTACCTGCCTTGCCCCGATTGACAGGCGGAGCGCCTGCCGAATATACTCTTTGGTGATGAGACGAATGTTCGCGCTGCAAGCTGGCCCCCGTCCCGCCCCATCTTTTTCGGGAGAAGCAAGATGCCACGAGTGACTTTTCATGTCCCTTCCGAGGTCAAAGCTGTCGTTTCCAAGCACGGTGAAATAGACTGGGACAGGTTTGTCACCGACACGCTGTGGACCTATGCCAAGAAGCTCAGACTCCTGGATTGCCTGGCGTCGAGAAGCAAGCTGACCCACAAGGACGTTGAAGCCCTCGATCGCGCGATCAAGGCCGATCTCCTGAAGAAATATCAGAATGCTTGATGAAGCTCGTTATCGACACAAACGTCCTCATCGCCGCCTTGCTCAAGGATTCGGTGACGAGGGAGTTGCTTCTCTCCCCTTCCATGGAGTTCTTGTTGCCGGAATTCGCCTTGGAGGAAATCAAGGCGCATGGGTCCGCCCTATCCAGACGAAGCGGGCTCACTCTTGAGGAAATCGATCTCATCCTGTCCGTTCTGCTTGAGAGAGTCAGCATCGTCCGTGCTTCCCAAATAAAGCCCTACATGAAGAGAGCAGACAGGATCGTAGGCGACAAAGACCCTCTTGATGCCCCCTTTGTGGCCCTCGCCCTCGCGACGTCGAACGATGGGATATGGTCCAACGACCGACACTTCGCGGGGATCAAGGAAATCAAGGTCTGGAGGACCCGCGATCTGCTGAGCCTGCGGTCGTAGCGGGAACGGCGGCGGATCATCGCTTCATCACGGCCGCCTGGTCGCTTCGTTGCTCGGGTCTTCCCCGGACGCGATCCGCTCCAGGACCGCCTCGGGGATCCGGAGGAAAACTTCCGCCAACGCGGGATCGAACTGGGTCCCCGCGCAGCGCCGGATCTCCGCCAGCGCCCATTCCCGCCCGGGGCTCTTCCGGTAGGGGCGGTCGGCCATGATGGCGTCGTACGTATCGGCCACGGCCAGGAACCGCCCGAACAACGGGATCGCCTCGAAGGCCAGGCCGTCCGGATAACCCTGGCCGTCCCAGCGTTCGTGATGCGACCGGACGGCGGGGACGATCGTCCGAAAAAGGGCGATCGGCTCCAGAATCTCCGCGCTCTTGACCGGGTGCTCCCGGACGACGTCGAACTCCTCCGGCGTAAGCTTCTCCGCCTTCTCCAGCAGGAAATCGTAGGTCCCGATCTTGCCGATATCGTGGAGAAGGCCGGCCAGGCGCAAGGACTCGAGTTCCTCGTCACCGAGCCCCAGGGTTCTCCCCAGCGCGAGGACGTACCCCGTGACGCGCTCGGAGTGGCCTCGCGTCCACGGAGACTTGGCGTCGATCGCCCGGGCCAGGCACGAGACCGTTTGGAAGAGCGTCTCGCTCAGGTCCTCGTAAAGCTGGGCTTTCTCGATCGCCGTGCCCGCCTGATCGACGAGGGCCGAACACATCCGGATCTTCCCCGGATGGAACGACTCCCGATCCCAGGACCGCATCTCTCCCAGGAGAACGACGCCTATCGACCGTCCCTTGGCTTGAAGAGGCAGGAGCAGGGCGCTGCGAGCCAACCCGAAAAAGGTCGCCTCGATACACCCAGGCCGGAAGTCGGCCGGATGGATATTCTCCAGCACGACGGGTTTTTGTTCCGAGAGGAGCTGCTGATCGAGCGGGCAGTCGGCTAGGGGGTAGGAGCGCCCGATTCCGGGGTCCCAGTCGAGCGCCCTCACGGGATAGGCGGCCCGGACGACGAGTTGATCGCCCTCCCTGTCGAGCAGCGCGACGCGGCAGAACGTGACGGGGACCCCCTTGGCCATTTTCTCGGCGAACGCGGCCAGCCGGTCGTCGAGATCCAGGTTGGAGGAGAGGGCCTGGCTCACGTCCAGAAGGAGGCCAAGCTCGCGCGTCCGCGTGAGCAGGACGCCGTACGCCTCGTTCAGCTCGGCCGCGGAGCGGTCAAGATCGTCCTCCCGCTTCTGAAGAGAGGCTGCCATCTGATTGAACGCCTCGGACGCAACGGCCACCTCGTCCCGGCCTGACACGGGGATCCGCTCGTCCAGGGCGCCGGCCCCGATCCGCCGGGCCCCCTCGGCCAGCCGGGCCAACGGCTTCGTAAAGTGCCGAACCGCCATCTCCGCGGCCAGGGCCATGCCCAGAAAGGCGGCCAGAAGGAACAAGACCCGTTCGTAGATTTCCTGCCGCAAGGGAGCGAAGACGACATCCCTGGGACTGGAGGCCACGACATAGACTGCTCCCGCCAGAGCGGGGGCCAGGCCCGCCAGCCGCGGCACGCCGTCCCCCAGCGCGACTTCCAGAATTCCTTCCTTCTGCGCCGCGACTTGTTGGAACCAGGAACTCTCCCGGACGTCGAGGGCCGCCCGAGCCTCCCGCGCGGAGGAGTCTGCGATCACACGTCCTTCCTTGTGGACAAGCGTGATGGTCGTTCCGGCCCCGGCTTCGGCTTCATGCTCCGCCAGCCATTGCTGAAATCGAAGAAGAGAGATCGGAGCGCCGACCATCCCCGCCGGCCGGCCGGAGAAATCCTGGACCGGGTAGGCGACCACCAGAACCGGCTTCCCCGTCAGCCGGCCGGTCTGAACCCCGCCGAGCGCCAGCCGGCCGGCGGCCATGACCTCGCGGAAATAGGGACGGTCCAGCACGTTGACCGGCCTCTCTCCCTCAGGGTGGACGACGGTCGCCCGGATCCATCCATCCTTTCCAACCGTAAAGAGGTTCTCGAACTGGGGATACTGAGGCAGGAGGCGGGAAAGAATCGTTTCGCTCTCCCGGCGATCCATCCGCTTGATCGCCGGGACTTCCGAGAGGGCCTGGAGCACCTGTCCCGTGGCCGCGACAAACCTTTCGGATTCGCGGGCCATTTCCCGGGCCCGCCCAAGGACCTTCGCCTCCGCGTCCGCACGCTTCTGCGCGAAGACCCGATAGAAATGGTAACCGCCCGCGCCGAACGCGACCGCCACCAGCGCGAGCACGGTCGCCAGGAACTTCCGGCGCAGTGTCCAATGAAAGCCTTTAGTCCGCTGGTCAGGCATGAGGGGGCCTCCAGGATCCCGGA
>MHEK01000102.1:4264-4349 GCA_001803795.1 Nitrospirae bacterium RBG_16_64_22 | reverse complement strand
GACGTGATCCTCGGTCGGCGCATGTTCTAAATGGGCCTTTTGACTTTCACCCACGCCCACAGCTTATCGGCCGTAAGGAGGGAAA
>MHEK01000102.1:0-4244 GCA_001803795.1 Nitrospirae bacterium RBG_16_64_22 | reverse complement strand
ATTATAAACCAATGCCGTCCAAATCAGCCTGAAATCGACCGTAACGTCAAAACGTATTTCGTATACTCCTTCGCCCCGGCGCCGGCCGGGACGGCGGTCCCGTCGGCGGGAGGGCCCTTTCTCCTTGCGTTCTGTGACACAGCGTGTTACTCTGTATTTCGCTTGCCTTGTGTTGCCGCAATTCGGAGGGATTGATCGCATGGCGACCGCAACCAAAACTCTTCGGCTTCGACCGGACCTGCGCTCCGAGATCGAACGGCTGGCAAGGCGCGGCCGCCGCTCGTTTTCCGAGATAACGCAAGATCTGATCGAAGAAGCCCTGAGAATGCGGAAATGTCCCGGGATTTATTTCATGGACGAACCGGCCGGACGCGAAGCAAAGATCATGGGGAGCGGTCTCGCCGTGTGGGAAGTCATCGCCGTCTACAAAGCCGTGTCAAGGGACGGAGGCGTCCTTCGCGCGCGATTCCCGTGGCTCGCGGAAGCCCAGATCAAGGCTGCGCTGCTCTACTACACCGCCTACCCCCGCGAAATCGACCCCCTTGTCGCCGAAAACGAGGAACTCTCGCTAGAGGCAACGCCGGCCAGGCCCCTCGTCAGCGCCCGTCGGAAATGAAGTTCTATCTCGATGAGGATCTCTCGCCTAGAATCTCCCGGGAACTTCGCGCAAGAGGAATCGACGCTGTCAGCGCACACGACGTCGGGAACATTCAGGTCTCCGACTCCGCGCAACTCGCTTTCGCTGCGACCCAGGGGCGCTGCCTTGTGACCCGGAACGCCCGCCACTACCTGGTTCTGGCCCGTGAAGCTGTTTCCCGGCAGCAGCCCCATGCCGGCATTCTCCTCTGCTCTCCCCGCTTCACGGGAGCGGAGACAAGGACAATCGTCGATCGGCTCATCCGAATGGCCATGGAGTACCCGAACGGGTTCGGCCCGTATGACATCTGCTACCTTTGAGGGACTTGCAACCCCCCTCGCCTGCCTCTGCCTCTACTTCGCGAGGAGAGGGCAGAGGGCCTTCTCCGCGGACGCGGCGTACTCTGCGGTGCAACATCCGCGCTCACGAAGCGCGGGAATGAGACTCCCCAAACCGGCGTGAACCGGCCGGAGCGACGGCAAATCGGATCGTGATCCATCCCGCCTCCTTCCGTGGACCGTAGTAGGAGAGGATCTGAAACTTGGCGAAGCGGCCATCGGCCGTTCGGACGACGTACACGTTCGGCTTTGGCTTGAGGCGGTGCGTGAAGTAATCATACCCGTACCAGCGCTTGATCGCACTGTTCTCGGTCTCCACGCGGTCGCCCGCCATCACGTCCTTCAGGTACCCTTCCGCCGGCGCCTCCCCAATGGTCTCGAACGCCACCGGCCCCATGTCCCGCGCGCCCGCTCGCCCCGCCGAATTCGTGGCGCCGCTGTTGGTCAAGACCTGGAAGCGGCGGAAGGCCACATCCCAGTCCGGAAGGACCGTCCCGGCAATCCGAACGACTCCTCCTCCGGAGAATCGGACGTACTGCCACTTCTCCTTCGAGCGGGCATCCACGGTGATTTTCGCTTCGGCGATCGCCCTGTCCGCGCCCTTGACACCGGCCCGCGGCGGGAAGAAAACGTCCGGCCAATCCTCCACCCGCCTGTTTTTTTCGAGAGCGAAGATCCCAGCGGCCGCGAGGAGGACAACCCCCGCGACGACCCATGTGCGCACCCGCGTGAGCGCCGACCAGGCCATCAGAGATCGAATCCCGCGCGGACTAGGAACGCTAGAACGAGGACATGCAGAGCGGTCACGACGCCGAAGACCCAGCCGTACCGGGGAATCGCGAGGGCGGACCAGAAGACACGGCCCACGTAGACAACGGACAACAGCAGAACAAGCCAGCGGTGACCGCGCCAGATGAGGACGGAGAACACGACGGCCATCAGAAGCCCCCCGGCGACGAAGGACGCAACGATCCATGGCTCAACGGGATGAGGCGGACGCTTCCAGACGAGAAGGAGGAAGTAGGCAACGGCGATGGCCGCGTAGGCCGCCGCCGCGTGATGGTACTTGCGGGACCGTTCCTCCGGCGATCCGCTCCGGGCCATCTATTCGGGCCGGCCGGCCTTGAGGAACGCCGGCATCCCTCTCCCGTCGCCGATGAGCCGCTCCTTGGCCTCGGCCATGAGTTCGGGGGTGACGACGGCAACGGCCCGCTCCGCCGCGTACCGCTCGACCGAGGCCACGACCATTCCCCGGGCGAACGAGGGAATCCTCTCCAGCCGTTCCCTGGCTTCCGGCGTCCACGAAATCGAGAAGGCCGTCGGCTGTCCAAGCGCGGTTTCGCGCGAAAGAACGACTTCCTCCATCTTTCTCTTTCCCGGAGCGTACGTACACCACGGGTCGGTGCCGAGCATGTCTCCCGTCTCCGCGAGGGCCCGCGCCCGACAGCCGCCGCAGACGGTCCGAAACTCGCAGATCCCGCATCGGTCCCGAAGGATCGGATCCCTCAGCCGGACGAACGCGGGGGCGCTCCGCCAGAGATCGCCGAAGGAGAATTCTTTCAGGTTTCCCACCGGATCGGCCATGTACGGGCACGGCGTCACGTCCCCCGACGGCGTGATCCGCGCGTAGTGCGTCCCGGCCGGACATCCGCCCTGGTACGTCTTCATCAGGGGCGACGAGGGGTTCCGGTCGTACACGAACCGCCGAAAATGAGGCGCACACTTCGCCGTGACGAGCATTCGGCCCTCGTACTTCTCGTAAAGGTCGTAGAGATGGGCGAGAATCCGCTCGTATGCTGAGGGGGAGAGATCGGTCATCTCCTGACCCCGCCCCGTGCAGACCAGGAAGTAAACGTTGAGGGCCGTTGCGCCGGCCGAATGGGCGAGATCGGCCATTGTCGCAATCTCGCCTGCGTTCGTCTCCGTGACCGTCATCTGGACGGCGAACGGCATACCCGCCGCCGCGAGCCGGCTGATCCCCGACATCGTGAGATCCCAGGCACCCATGACGCCCCGAAACGCGTCGTGAACACGCGAATCCGTCGAGTCGAGCGACACGCCGGCCCCCTTCACGCCGGCCCGCTTCAACCGGTCTATGCTCTTTTCCGTGAGGGCGATCCCGTTCGTCCCGACAACGACATACGCGCCCCTGTCGGACGCATAGGCGGCAATCTCGAAGACGTCGGGCCGGAGAAGCGGCTCCCCTCCCGTGAGGATCAGAAAGGGGTTCGGATTGGCTTCCCGGATCTGGTCGATGATCCGGAAACAGTCTTCCGTGGACTGCTCGTCCGCGCGCCGCCCTTCAAGGAAGTCCGCGTCAAGATAGCAATGAGCACAACGGAGATTGCACCGGCGGGTGACGTTCCAGGAAACGGCGTGGAGTTGGGAATTCATCAAACACCAGTCAAAGGTTAAAGGTCGAAGGTCGAAGGTTCAAGGCCTCGATCGGAACCTCGGTTCTGGGTCTTGCGTTTTGACTTTCAACATTCGACTTTCAACTTTCAACTTGACCTTCTTGCCCCCTATCCCGACTTCCGTTGCCGCCGGCAGGCGAGACCTCTTCCGGGACTCCCTGACCGACGCTGGCCATCGTCTCCTCCATGACCTTTCTCCCCTGGACGATCGCTTCCTCGGCCAGCTCCAGCGTGATTCGCACCACGCCCCGCTCCGACGCAAGCCCCTCAACCCTCTTGCGGACGATTCCCTGCATGAATCCGGCCGGGACGCGCTCAAGACGCGCGCGTGCGTCAGGCATCCAATCGAACCGTTCCGGCGCGGACGCCAGGGACCCCCCGGCCGCCCCGCCCCCGCCTTTTCCAACACCGACGATCTCTTCCACAACCTCGCGCGTGATGACCGTCAGCCTCCGGACGCGCGCCGTCTTCTCGACCTGCCCCTTCGCCCTGTCGCGCGAATGCCCGGCCGGAACCGTCCCCAGAAGACCGATCGCTTCTTCCGTCCACGCAAGCACGCTGCCGTCGAATGTCCGCTCTTCCCGGATGCCGCCTTCGGCATCTGGACTGTTTTTTTCGGCTTCGGCCGCCACGTCCCGGAACCGATCGCTCCCGGCACCGCAGACCGAGCACTTCGCGGGAACGCTCCCGCGGGCCGCGTATCCGCAAACGCCGCACACGAATGTCCGGGCAGGACTTCTTCCTTCCGATGGCGCCGCGGCAGGCCCTCCCGCCATCCCCATGGCCCGGCGCGCCGGTTCCGGGATCAACTCGCCGATCGCTTCATCGATCAGTCCCGATGTAATGACGGAGTGT
>MHEK01000101.1:13350-21659 GCA_001803795.1 Nitrospirae bacterium RBG_16_64_22 | reverse complement strand
ATCTCGCCGACCCGGCGCTCGCCCGGCTCGTAGGCGCAGAACGGCTCCTCTGCCATGTAGTCGCCGGTCTGGGCGTAGGCGCGGGCGCGACACCCCTCGCAGATGAATTTGTATTCGCACTGGCCGCACTTTCCGCCGAGCATGTGGGGATTCCGCAGGTTGGCGAAGACCGGCGAGCCCCGCCAGATCTCTTCGAACGGCCGGCTCTTGATGTCTCCGGCGGCGACGGGGAGGTAGCCGCAAGGGAAGACCTCCCCTCTGTGCGAGATGAAGCAGACGCCCGTTCCGGCGAGACATCCGCGCGTCATCGCAGACAAGGCCGGCGTCGGGAGCCCCTGGCCGTCGGGAGTCGTCACGACGTCCACGTGTCCGGCCTTGGCCTGGGTTCCCGGCGCGACGAACGGCTGGGGCGTCTCGCCGCGCATCTTCTCCTCCATGATCCGCTGGACGCGGATCCGGAAGTAGTGAGGGGCGCAGGTAGCCTTGAGGTCCATCATCACGGTCTTCGACTGGTCGTACCACCAGTTGAGGATCTCCTCGTACTGCCGGGCGGAGATCATCTGCTCCTGGCCGATCTCGACGCCGCACCCGACGGGCACGAGGAGGAAGATGTGAAAGGCGTCGGCCCCGAGTTCCTGCGTGAGCTTCAAGATCGCGGGAAGTTGGTCGGCGTTGTGTTTGGCGACCGTCGTGTTGACCTGGACCGACATCCCCCGCGCGCGGAGGCGCCCCAGTCCGGCGACGGCCGCGTCGAACGATCCGGGGATCATCCGGAAGGCATCGTGCGTGGCGGCATCGGCGCCGTCGAGGCTGATGGAGACGCGCTGGAAGCCGGCGGCCGCGATCTTGTCGGCCACGGCGTCGTCGACGAGCGTCCCGTTCGTCGCGAGGGCCATCCGGAGGCCCTTCTTCGTCCCGTAGAAGGCGAGCTCGAAGATGTCTTTGCGGAAAAGCGGCTCTCCGCCCGTCAGGATCAGGATCGGCCGGGAGAACGAGGCGATCTGGTCGATGAGGCCGAGGCATGTTTCGGTCGAGAGATCGTCGGGCGACGAGAGCTCGGTGGCCGTGGCCCGGCAGTGGACACAGCGGAGATTACAGCCGCGCGTCGTCTCCCAGAAGATGAGCCGTGGAAGCAGGTCGGCGGAAGCGGGCGGTATGGCTGACGGCATCGTCATGGCAACCGAATGCTAACCCGCCGGAGAAACGGGCGTCAAGGAGCAATCCAGCTTCAAGAACTCATCAGGGTGCTGAAAAGCCTCTGGAGTCAGGAGACGCGGCCGGATTCCTTTCCTGGTCCGGGCTCGACCTTTACAGGGAGATCGTGCGTGAATTCCCGGCCGTCGTAATAGAGCTTCAGGCGGAGCGTCTTCTGGCCGGACGCCTCGAACGTGCTTGAGAAGGTCAGCGATCCGTCGGGATTAGACCTGGGGACGATTCCCGGCGGGACTGCCGTAGGCGTTGCCGGGCCGTGATGATGGGCGTGGGCGGAATGGTCGCCTCCGCCGTGGCCGGCGTGAAGCCTGGCGTGAAATCCCTCCGCTTTGGCGTGCGTCTCGGCCGCGCGGTCGATCTCGGGCTGGACGACGACGAGCGACGTCCGCAAGGGGTGGTTGTTGACCGGGTCGTACAGGCGCAGGCGGAAGGAGGCCGGCCGGCCCGTCGTGACGGTCTGCTCCGGCGCGAGATCAACCCGCAGGAATATGCCGAGCGCTTCGGCGTAGGCGTTGTCCAGCCGGTCCAGGGCGGCGGCCGCCGTTCGGGGGTCCTTGTTCTTCGCGGCCAGGGCGAGAGCGGCCAGTCGGTCGTCGTAGGCCCTCGGGTCTTTCTCGTGATGGACGATCATGAACCGCATTGAATGGCCCGCGTCCAGGTCCTTCCGCATTGCCGCCGCGGCTCTCTCCAGCATCGTGAAGTTTCCCCGCTTGACGATCTCCCGGGCATGGTCGAGGAATTCCTTCTGCCGCGCGAACCCGTCCAGGTTCACCTGGTTGCAGTGGATTCGCGTCGAGTAGAGGATCGGGGCGACCGTCGGCCGCCCATCGGCAATGGCGGTCACCTTTACAAAGAGCCGCCCGTAAGGAAAGCGGAACGGCGCCGCGTACAAGCCGTTTCCGCGGGACGCGCCGACTAGACGCTGGGGTTCGCCGGTGAGCTTGACATCGTCCACTCGGAACGCCGGAGCCGGTTTCCGCCCGGCGAGGATTTCTTCCATCTCCTTCATCTGGGCGTCGTGCGATCCCTTGTCCGTTCCATGGGTCGTGTAGACCTCGAAGAGGACGACCGCGTTCTCGACCGGTTTCCCTCCATCGGTGACGGCGGCGGCGAGCTCTCCCATCTTTCCGTCGTTATTGGCCGTCGTTGGCGAGGCGAATGGGGGGATCTTGCCCTCGACGGCCAGATCTGCGAAGGAGGGCGTCGGCAGGAGAACGCCGAGAAGGACGAGAAGCAACGGGAGAATTCTTGCGCAGGGCATGGAAAGGCCTCCTGTTAGCGGGGAGTCGAGGGGAGATGCCATTGAGAACCGTCCGACCTCCGGGATTATTCCCGATTTTTTCCGGCCAATTCCTGGTCCGCGTCCGTGTATGGTATCATTTCAGCTGTTCTCGACCGCCCGAAAGGAGGGGAGAGATGCCGAACTATGAGTACGAATGCGGGAAGTGCAAGAAGACGTTCGCGGTTATTCTTTCTCTCAAGGAGCATGAGACGGCGAAAGTCGCCTGCCCCCACTGCGGTGCCAAGGAGGTGAAACAACTCTTCTCGGCCTTCTTTGCCAAGACGGACCGGAAGAGCTGAAGGTTGCCGCGCGTCGGGTTCGCTTACCACCCGCTTTTCCTCGAGCACGATACCGGCCCGTTCCACCCGGAGTCCCCCGAGCGTCTCACGGCGATCGTCAACCGCCTCCGGGCGACGGGGCTCATCGACAAGACCTGGCCGATCGAGCCTGACCCGGCGGACCTTTCCTGGATCGAGACGATTCACGAGCCATCCTACGTCCGTTCCGTCCGGGAGACCTGCCCGGCGGAAGGGATCGTCCGCCTCGACGCGGACACGGTTGTCTCACCCAAGTCGTTCGACGCCGCGCTCCTGGCGGCGGGCGCGGTCCTGTCGGCCGTCGATGCCGTGATGGAGGGGCGGGTGCAACGCGCTTTCTGCGCCGTCCGGCCGCCGGGCCACCACGCGCTCCCCGGGCGGGCGATGGGCTTCTGCCTCTTCAACAACGTTGCCATCGGCGCGCGGTACGCCCAGCGGAAGCACGGCCTCGCCCGCGTTCTGATCGTCGACTTCGATGTCCATCACGGGAACGGTACGCAGGCCGCTTTCTACGACGATCCTTCGGTCCTGTACTTCTCGTCGCACCAGTTTCCGCACTACCCGGGGACGGGAAGGGCGGAGGAGAGGGGCGTTGGGGAGGGGACGGGATTCACGATCAACGCGCCTCTTCCGCCCGGCACCCGCGGCGAGGACGTCCTCCGGGCGATCGACTCCCTCCTCGTTCCCGCCGTGGAGTCGTTCCGGCCGGAGATCGTTCTCGTCTCGGCGGGATTCGACGGCCACATCGACGACCCGCTCGCAAGGTTCGAACTGACGGATGAGGACTATCTCGAAATCACGCGGCGGATCGCCGCCTTGGCGGCGAAGCAAGCGCAGGGGCGCGTCATTTCGGTCCTGGAGGGAGGATACAATCTCTCCGCTCTCGCCCGCTCCGTCGAGGCGCACATTCAGGGGCTAGCGGGACTTTAGCGAAGTCTGAGGCGGGGTCGGAAGATTCCTGGCGGTCTGGGTCGGCGATGCTCGTCACGCGGTTTCGGGAAATCTATCCGGATGTTGAAAAAAATCCATCCATGGTTTTTTCAACCGCGACTTGGCCGAAGTGAATTCGTCCAAGTCTCACAAATTGCGAGACTTGGGAGGTCTCGCAATTTGGCAATCCATCCATGGATTGCATAGCGGGGTGTTTTTCAACACCCTGCTATCGGGACTCAGGCGTTTCCTCGGCCGGCCACGAGGCGGGCGGGGTCGATCCCCAGGTTTCGAACGGCCGTGTCCCATCTCTTCCCGATGGGAACATCGAAGATGACGATCGGATCGGGCGGAGCGATCAGCCAGCCGTCCGACACGATCTCGGCTTCGAGCTGGCCGGGGGCCCAGCCGGCGTATCCCAAAGCGACGAGGGCTTTTTCCGGACCGCGTCCCCCGGCGATCCGGCGGATGACGTCCTGGGAGATCGTGAGGACGATCTCGTCCGTGACCTTGAGGGAACTCTCGAAAACGGCGCTCAGCGCCGGCTTGCGGATCGAGCCTAGTGTGTGGAGAACGAATCCTCTTTCCGGCTCCACGGGCCCCCCGTAATGGACAGGTTCGGCCTCCCAGCCCCGGCCATCGAGGCCGATTCCTCGGAGGACCCTGTCCATGCCGATTCCCAAGTGCCGGTTGACGACGAGCCCCATGGCGCCGTCGGCATCGTGCCGGCAGAGGAGCACGACCGTCCGGGCGAAGTTGGGGTCCAGGAGCGAGGGAACGGCGATCAGGAACTGGCCCGTGAGATTCGCGATGTCCATGGGATTCCGCCTACCAGGCGAACGTCGTCCGGACGCCGATCGCGCGCTCGCCGCCCGTCCGCGCCTCGGCTCCCAGAGCGAAGCCGGGCGTCAGGAACCCTTCGATGCCCACAACGTAGACGATCGGGTCTTTCTCCCTGATCGAGCTGGAAACGCCGAGCGAGGCGAGCGACACGCCCGCCACCTTCGACGCCTCGGCTTCCACGCGGGAGTAGACGACGGCGGCGTATGGATGAATTCCCGCGAGCGATCCGGACAGGCCGACCGCCGCCTCGTACTCCCGCCAGATCACCTCGGCCCAGCCGTGCCTGTCCTCGGTCGTGAACTTGGTCCCCTGCAGGACGGTCCCAAGTCGGACCCCCGGCAGGCCGAGGATCGTCCACCGGATTCCGACGCCGTATGCGGTCCCGAAATCTCCTTCGAAAAGGGCGTCCTTGTTGACGGCCTTGCCCCCGCCGGCCCGGCCGAAGAGCTCCAGGTCGTTCGTCAGCGCGAAGGAGAGCCGGCCCATCAGCCGGTCCACGCCGAACGCCGGGGTCGAGACGCCGATTCCCGCGACTCCAAGCTCGACATCCCGCGACGCGTTGTCGTATTCTGCAGATACGGCCGCCCTTCCGGCGGAGAGGACGGCGCCCGGCACGCCGAGCGGGCCGGCCGAGGCCGGCCCGGCCGATCCCAGGGCGACCAGAACGGCCATGCATCGAACGATGTTTCGCGTGTTTGTCATTGTCGGGTTGTAACCGTCTTCTTCTAATCTAGCAAAATTTTCCGGTAAGGCAACCCTCGGAGGAATATTTGTGACCGACCCCAAAGAAATCGCCGCCATGTGGGATCTCTCGGACCTGTACGCCGGGGCGGACGACCCTCGAATCGAGGCGGACCTGGCGCGCTCGCTCGACAGAGCCGCGGATTTCGAAGCGAAGTACCGCGGCCGGATCGCCGATCCGTCCATGCCGCCAGCGCTTCTTCGGGAAGCCCTTGCGTCTCTGGAGGGGATACTGGAGACGGCTTCAAAGGCGGCGGCCTACGCCCAGCTCCTCTTCTCCTCGAACAGCGAGAATCCGGCCCACGGGGCGCTCCTGCAGAAGATGATGGAAAAGGGGACCGAGGTCCGGCGGCGCGTCCTCTTTTTCGACCTTGAGTGGATGCGCATGCCCGACGAGTCAGCCCGGCGGATCATGGCCGATCCGCTGATCGCGCGGTACCGGCACTACCTGGAGCGCGCCCGGCGTTTTTGTCCCCACGCCCTCTCAGAGCCGGAAGAGCAGATTCTCGAGGCGAAGGCCAACACGGCAGAGAGGGCTTTCTCGCGCCTCTTCGACGAGATCACGGCGCGGGCGCGGTTCCCTGTCTCGCGCCGCGGCGGGACGGTCCCCCTCACCGAGGCCGAAGCTCTGGCCCTCCTTCACGACCCGGACCGGGAGGCTCGCCGCGCGGCCGCGGAAGGGCTGACCGAGGGGCTCAAGCGCGACGGCCATCTTCACTCCTTTGTCTTCAACACGCTGATCGCGGACCATGCCTCGATGGACCGCCTCCGGCGTTTCCCCGGCCCGATGGCCGCCCGGCATCTCGACAACGAGACGACAGGGGAGATCGTGGAGGCGATGCTGACCGCCTGCGAGCGGCGTTACGATCTCGTCGCCCGGTACTACCGGCTCAAGAGGCGTCTCCTGGGGTACAACACGCTCTTCGACTACGACCGGTACGCCCCTCTCGAAGAGGCCGGCGGCGCCGCGACCTGGGAAGATGCGAGGGAGACCGTTCTGGCCGCGTTCTCCGGTTTCTCCGGCGCCCTGGGCGGCATCGCGCGCCTCTTCTTCGACCGCCGCTGGATCGATGGCGAGATGCGTCCGGGCAAGCAGGGGGGGGCCTTTTCCCACGGGACGGTCCCGTCCGTCCACCCGTACATCCTGATGAACTACGCCGGCCGGCCGCGGGACGTCATGACGCTCGCCCACGAGCTGGGACACGGCGTCCACCAGTACCTGTCGCGCGGCCAGGGGATCTTTCACCACGAGACGCCGCTCACGATGGCCGAGACGGCGTCCGTCACGGCGGAGATCATCACGTTCCGCCACATCGTCGAGCGGGAAACCGACCCGAGACGCCGCCTTGCCGTCGTCGCGGGGAAGATTGAGGACACGTTCGCCACGGTCTTCCGGCAAGTCGCGCTCACGCGGTTCGAGCAGGCGTTCCACCGCGCCCGGCGGGAGGAGGGGGAGGTACCGCCGGAGAAGGCCGACGCGATCTGGATGGAGGTCAACCGGGCGATGTTCGGCGATTCCGTCACCCTCACGGACGGATACGCCGTCTGGTGGCGTTACATCTCCCACTTTGTCCACACGCCCTTCTATTGCTACGCCTACGCCTTCGCCGAGCTTCTCGTCCTTTCGCTCTACCAGATCTACAAGCGGGAAGGGGAATCGTTCGTGCCGAAGTACATCGACCTCCTGGCCGCGGGCGGGTCGGATTCTCCGAAGAACCTCCTTGCCCGGATCGGGATCGACATCGAGGCCCCGGGTTTCTGGGACGCGGGACTTTCGTTCATCGAGGAGATGGTGGAGGAGGCGGAGGGGCTGGCGGGGGAGAGATAGCCTCCGCTTCCTGGACCGATGGGGGTTTCCGACGACGTTCAAGAGCCTGCACGCGATCGCCCTCGTCCAGAGCCCGGCGTCTTTCAGGCGGCGGGGCATCTTCGTGGATGATACGGAACTTAACAGGATGCTGAAAAAGTCCATCCATGGCTTTTTCAGGCACGACTTGCGCGAAGTCAATTCGCGCAAGTCTTTCAAATCGCTCGAAACCGAATCTTCGCGATTTGGCGGTGCATCCCTGCACCGCGGGCAGGCTACTGTTTTGCAGCAGCCTGTTAAGCGTTGTTGAGCGGGCGGTGAATCCTTGGACCGCGCCGAGATCATCCGCTGCTTGACGGCCCTGGCGGAACGGCTCTCCGCGCGCGGGATCCGCGGGGGGCCGTGGGGGGGATTCCCTGGCACCTTGCCCGTCGCTGGCCGGTTCTGGTAGATTATCTCCAAGAATAGAGGGTCCGAAATGGCGACTGCATCCGTCCAGACGCGCCGGTTTTCACGGGAGGAGTACGACCGAATGGCCGAGGCCGGGATCTTCCGCCCCGGTGAGCGGCTGGAACTCATCGAGGGGGAGATCGTCCGCATGACTCCACAGGGAAGTGTTCATGCAACCGGGATCCAGCTTGCGCAGGAAGCACTCGGGACCCTTTTCGGAGCCGGGTTTCTCGTTCGTGTCCAGATGCCGCTCGCTCTGGGCTCTGTTTCCGAACCGGAGCCGGACATTGCGGTGGTTCCCGGCTCGCCCCGGGATTTTCGCCAGACTCATCCGACCATGGCGGCTCTTGTCGTCGAGGTTTCGGACTCGACGCTCGCCTTCGATCGGCAAACCAAGGGTCATCTCTACGCCGAGGCGGGGATTCCGGAATACTGGATCGTCAACCTGAACGACGGAAAGCTCGAAGTCTACCGGGAACCGACTGCTCCCGCGACGGGAACGGCGTATTACCGGGAAACTTTGACTCTCGGTCCTTCCGACGCCGTTTCCCCCCTCGCGGTTCCGGGATCATCCATCTGCGTCGCCGATCTTCTTCCGTAGTTCGGTTTTTTCCAACCCGGATCAATTCCACTTATCCGTTCCGGTCGAATTCCAACCCCATCTCTCCCCCCGGCGGATCTTCTTCGGACCTTTCGGGGCGGGTCTGGATCGAAGCCTCCGGCAGCG
>MHEK01000101.1:3103-13334 GCA_001803795.1 Nitrospirae bacterium RBG_16_64_22 | reverse complement strand
GCGATTCCGCGGCCAGGTTGATCTTCGCCAGCCGGTCCAGCCATGCTTGCACGGCGGGACCGGAGCCGTCGCGCAGGCTGGCGGGATGCGCGAGGTCATGAACGGGGATCCACGCCTCCCCCTGACGCACGCGCAAGTCGGGACTGAGCACGTAGCGACCGTGGGCGATGCGCAGGAACAGTTTCTTGTTGTAAAGGTCGACACGCCCGATTTCGTTCTTTGCAAGCAACCCGGACAAATAGGCCCGGCGCTTGCGGTAGTCGGGCACGGCATTCTCCGGGAAGGCCGCCAGCGCGGCGAAATCGGCCGTGGCAAATCCGATGTTCGCGTAGAGGCCCTTCGCGCCTTCAACACGGGCTCTCATGGCGGACAGCATGATCTGGACCAGCAGGTATTCGCCGCCGGCGCGATCGAGCTTTCTCAGTCTCGAATCCGCCATGAGGGGCAGACTCGGCGGCGCGAGGGCTTCCCACAGCCGGGCGAGCGGGCCTCTGGCGAAGGCGGGATCGCCCATTGCCCGCGAGAGCGCAAGGTGGAGCGCGGTGCGGCCGAAGGCGTCGGCGGCCCCGGGGTCGGCGCCGCGTTCGCAAAACGCTTCCACCAGGGCGACGTTTCCGACGCAGGCGGCGGCCATGAGGGGGGTGAGGTTGTGCGGCGTCCGGTATTCGATGCCGTGGGTCTCCACGGCGGCGAGCGCGGGTTTGAGGTTCTTCGTCTCGAACTGGTCGAGGTGTTTTCTTGTCAGCGCGGCGCGCTCGCCCGGAGCGGGTCTTTCCGCGCAGAAGCCCATCCGCGCCAGCGACTCCCTATACCACGGCTCGTCGAGCAGCATGGCGTACTCGTACAGTTGCCGTCTCGCCTTGCTGGAAACCCCCTTGGGGTCGAGCGCGCTTCGGACGATATGCTCCAGCCGGGTGAGGTCCATCACCTCCCAGGGTACGGGCCGATGTCCGAGCATGGTGTTGCGAATGGCCGCGGCCTGTTCCAGCCGGCCTTGCAGTTCCAACCGCCGGGCCTCGCGGCTCCATTCCTCCGCGTCGGATCGCTGCGCCGCAAGGCGGACTTCCTCGCCGGCCGTCTTCAGACCGAGCAAAGCGAGAAACGGATGGGAGGGGTCTTCTTCGATGAGCGTGACGCCCTCCACGGCGCGGGTCACCGCAACGTAGAAGGCATTGACGAAGAACTTGTAGATCTCGAGCGATTTGTCGGTCTTGTCCTTGGCGCGGGCGTAGTCCAGGGTCTCGCGTTCGAGGTCGGCGCCGGCGACGCCTCGGGCGATTTCGGCGAACGCCGCGCGCGCCGAGGAGACGAGATTGAAAAGCAGCGCGTGTTCGTATTCCAGCCCCTTGGCCTCGCGCACCGAGAACACCAGCGGGGTGCGGAAGCGGCTCGCGGCGGCGGGCTTGTCCTCGTCGCGCAGGACCAGCACCGCGACCCGCGCCGACTGGCGAGTCCGCGCGTCCAGCTCGCGCAAGACGGCGTCTTTCGCCGGGAGAAGTTCCACGCTGCCTGCGCGGTCGGACGCGCTCGTCGAAAGGTAGTTGCTCTCCCGGTCCACGGACCCGAAGCGGGCGTGCTTGAGCTTGATACAGCGGTTGGCGAGAGCCGTCACCGCGGGGCTGTTGCGGTAGTTTGCGGCGAGGATGCGCAACGCGCGCTGTGGATCCATGTCCTCCGACTGCCAGAACAGCCGCCGCAGCCCCGCCCAGGAAAAGAAATTGGGATGCACCACCTGGTTGGCGTCGCCGGTAAGCAGAAAATGGCCGGCGCGCTTCAGCCCCTTGAGGGCAAGGGAGAGCTGGGCGTTGGTGAAGTCCTGCACCTCGTCCACCACGACGAAGTCGTAGCGCGGGTCGACGCGCGCGAGGTAGCTGTGGGCGACGATGTTGGGGTCGTAGAGTCGTGCTTCCGTGAGCCAGAGCAGGTATTTCTCGAAAAGGGCGTAAACCTTTTCCCGTTCCTCAGGCGTAAACACCGACTGACGCACTCCCAGGGCGAGATAATCGGCGCGGGAAAGCCAGGGTTTGTCCGCCGCGCCGCCGGTCAGCACGCCGCGGAATTCCTCGAACAGGCGGTGCGGGTCGGACAGGCCCAAGGCGCGCCGGTGGCGCTCGAACCAGGCGCGAAAGGCGGCGAAATCCACCTCGCGCCCCGGCGGGGCCTCGATGGTTTCGAGCAGTTCACGAAAGGCGAGAAAGTCCACCTCTTGCCGCGGATTCTCGTAGTGGTGGGCGCGGTAAAGGGTGCGCGCGTGTTCGGCGAGGTAGGCCGACAGCGTCACGTACAACACCTCGCCTTCGAGATGCTTCATGCGCTCCAGGGTCAACGCAGTCTTGCCGCTGCCGGCCGAGCCCACGACGATGAGCGGGGGCGGCAGGCGAAAGAGCGCCTCTTGCGCGTCGTCGAAACACAACGGCTTGTCGAGCAGATGAAAACGGGAACGCTCAGGATGGACGTAGGGCAGCGTCGGCGCATCGGCCGCTTCGGAGGCGTCTACCTCGACCAACCGCGCCTCGTCCACCGCCGCCCCGCGCAGGAAGCGCGATTTCTCGTAGGAGTGGTTCTCAATGATCTCAAGCAACAAGAGACAGGTCTCGCCGCGGTGCCGCGCGATTCGGAGGAGCAGCCGGTTGGCGTCATCCAGCCGCGCCCGGTAGAAGCCGCCCTGGGCGAGCTTCTTGACCTGGGCGGCGCGGAAATCGCCGCGCTCGAGCGCCGCAACGACCTTGTCGTAGCGGGCACGGTGGGGGCCGGGGTGGAGGTCGGCGTATTCGAGGATGCGCATGGCGGAACTCTGAAGATTAGACGGTCCGGAGATTGTCGCCGACCCCGGCCAAGGTGTCAAGCGCGACGCAACAGCGCGCCAACGCCGGGGGAGCACCACGCCCAAGGCGCCGATGCTTCTACCTGCCCACCGCTCTTGCGATCTTCACCAGCAATCCGACCCCGAATTACGATCGGGGCAGGCTCCGAAGTCACGCTGGACGGCGGTCAACCGGGCGATGTTCGGCGATTCCGGCACTCTCATCGAGGTCCCGGGCTTTTGGGACACGGGCCTGACGCTCATCGAGGGGATGGTGGAGGAGGCGGAGGGGCCGGCGGAGGAGAGATAGCCGCCGCGACGTTCTGCTTTCAAGCGATCCCGCGCGGATCGAGAGAGCCGCTTCAGCCTTGCCGGGAGAGCATCTTGGTGTTATCTTTCGTATGCGCGCGGAGGAGTGTCATGGCGGTTGTTGCCTACAAGCAGCTTTCTCTTCGAAGAACCGCTGAACGCATGAGAGAGGAGGAGGACCCCTGGCTCTGCGTCCGCGAGTTCCTGGACGATTTCTACGCCGCCGATGGCGCCGGGCGCGTCCGGATGATCTTGGAACGCCCGGAGCGGGTCGGCGATCCGCGGTTCGACGCCTATTTGGGGGCTCTTGCGGAACACATGGCGATCCACTACGGTCTCTCGGTTCCTGCCTGGGCAGTTGAGCCCGACCGATTCCTGGATCGATGGTGGTTTCCGACGACGTTCAAGAGCCTGCACGCGATCGCCCTCGTCCAGAGCCCGGCCTCTTTCAGGCGGCGGGGCATCTTCGTGGATGATACGGAACTTAAGCGTTGTTGAGCGGGCGGTGAATCCTTGGACCGTGCCGAGATCATCCGTTGCTTGACGGCCCTGGCGGAACGGCTCTCCGCGCGCGGGATCCGCGGGGATCTGTACCTCGTTGGGGGCGCCGCCATGGCCCTGGCCTTCGACGCCCGGCACGCGACGAAGGATGTCGACGCCGTCTTCGCGCCCAAGTCCGAGATCTACGAGGCGGCGCGGGAGATCGCCAAGGAATTCGGATTGCCCGATGGATGGCTCAATGACGCCGTGAAAGGGTACATTGGCCGTCCCGATCCGGCAGCTCTGCCGGTTCTCGATCTTCCGGGTCTTAGGGTCATGGCCGCGTCGGCCCGGCATCTTCTTGCGATGAAGTGCTTGGCCGCCCGCAGGGAGGACGAAGAGGATCTCCGCTTCCTCCTGGCGCGCGTCGGAATCAAGAGCGTCAGCGATGCCATGGAGATCGTCCAGGCAGTCTATCCGGAAGCGCGAATCCCTCCCCGCGCCAGATTCATGCTTGAGGAGATCTTCGGGCCGCGCGGCGACTGAACCGAAAGCGTTCGACGATTCTCGGCCCTTCCGACACCGTTTCTCCTCACGCCCTTCTGTTGCTATGCCTACGCCTTTGCAGAGCTTCTCGTTCTCTCGCTCTACCAGATTTTCAAGCGGGAAGGAGAATCGTTCGTGCCGAAGTACATCGACCTCCTGGCCTCGAGAAGATCGGGCTCGCCTAAGTGCCTCCTCGCCCGGATCGGGATCGACATCGAGGCCCCCGGCTTCTGGGATGCGGGACTTTCGTTCATCGAGGAGATGGTGGAGGAGGCGGAGGAGCTGGCGGGCAAACGCGAGGGGAGTGCCTGCTACAGCCCCATCTTGCTCAACAGTCTCTCCGCTGGGACGGCCTTTCCCTCGGCGTACTCAGTCCTGGCGCGTGCGATCTCATCGAGAAGTCCGGCGTCCTTCAGCTCGTCCAGCGTGTCCAGAAGGTCCAGCATCTCCTCGTAGGGCACAAGAAAGGAGACGGGCTTTCCCCGCGAGACGACCATGGAAGGTTTCTTCGATCGTATGAGCCACGAGAGCCCCGCCTGCGCCTCGCGCACGTTCAAGGGCCTGGCTTCCTTCAGGAGCGATCGAGCCGTCATCTGAGATCTCCAGCGTATTGCGGATGTATATTCAATATCCCGATACGACCGCGCCGTCAAGGGAAGCGTCACACCCAAGACGGGATGCCTCTACCTGACCACCGCTCTTGCGATCTTCACCAACAATCTGAGGCTGTCCGGATCCGCTTCCTTGAGCAGGCTCCCGAGGCTCGCCTTCAACTCCTTCGGGCTTCCGGCCCGATGGGCGGCGATGCTGTTGACAAACAATCAAGTCTTGGCTATGTTTGTCTTACAAGGCAAGCGAAATCGGTTGTTCCTCTCTCCAGGACCGAAGACTGGCATGGGATTCCGAGAATTTCAGCGGCATCTTCTCTCTCTCTCAACGGAGTAACGTAAGCCTCGTCAAATCCCTCTCCCGCGGTTTCTTCGCTCGATCCATCACCCTTCTTTTCTCTCTCCTCATTGCTTCGGCGGCGACAGGATGCGCGTCCAAGGGATCTTCTCCTCCACCTCAGACGGGCGAGTCCGCCGCTCGCAACAGCACGGCCAGAATCCCTGCCACGGGGTCCCACGAACAGAGGACATATCTAAATCCCTCGGCCCGGTTCGACGGCTACGCCGCAGTTTACGTGGATCTCCCAAGGATGGATACAACGGCCGACCGGAATGCGAAGGTTGAGGACTTCCTAAATCAGATTCAGGGAATCTTCCGCGTCTCTCTCGTTCAGTCCCTGCAAGATTCAAAGAAGTTTCGGCTCGTAACCACCGACCAGGCGGCCGCAAGAGCCGCCGGTCCACACCTCGTCTGTCGAAGCGACGTCTTGGTCCATTTCGGCAGCACCGCCGTGCGGCTGCTGGTCGGCATGGGTGCGGGGCGGAGCAAGCTCATCGAGGTTGTGAGCCTTGAAGACCCTCGGACGGGGGAAATCCTCCTCAAATACACCGGCTGGGGCGGCGCGGTCGGAGGCTTTGGATCCCAAATTCTCGGCAAGATGAGAAGCGATGCGTTCGAGATGGCGAGATACTTCAGCAATCTCGTTCCCGCGCCCCAGACTCCTCCAACCGCCGATGTTCCTTCCCAAGCGCAACGAGGCTCCTCGCCCCCGCCTGCAACATCCGCTTTTCCTCCCGCATCATCAGCCGTTGCAAGAGGAGCGGGCGAGCCTTCGTCCGCAGGAGTTTCTGCCGAGAACACCCTGCTCATCAAGGGGCTCAGGGCGAGCAAGCAAGCCGGTCACGCAGGCCAGAGCCTCTGGACGCTCACGGGAACCATCGTGAACCCAACGGGCCGCGTTGCCTCTCAAGCCAGCCTGATGGCGATCTTCCTTGATGAGCCAGGAGGAGAGGTCCTCCGGGATCAGCAGGCTTTTCCGCTGTCCCAGGCGGCCCCGGAATCCGCGTTCGCGTGGAAGGTGAACGCCGTCCCCCAAACGGCCTCGAAGGTGAAGGTCCGGGTCGTCGGAGCGACGTGGGCGGGGGGCGGGGGAAAGTGAGCCGGACCCGCTTCTCCAACGCATCCAATCATGTTCCCACTCCACCAGTGGGGGAGTGGGCGGGGTGAGGGGGGTCTCGGTTCCATGGTGACCGCCGTTTCCAAACGCTTGGTATTGCTGGCTCTTGGTTCCACTTTCCTCTCAGGTTGCACGAGTGCAGAGCGGAGAGATTTTGCTCAGGGGCTCCTCGAAGGAGCGGTCGAAGCCACCTCCATGATGGCGGCAACGAGGGGCGGGAAGTACGTGCAATACGCTCCGATCGCCCAAGCCGCCGCCCAGATGTTCGAGCCCGTCCAGGATCTACCGCCCTTCCAGGAAGAGCCAGAGATTCATTTCGGGGACATGCCGGGGGCGATCAGCGCGGCATCGGGCGATCCCTACTCTGGCGACCGATATCAAAGCTCAGGGAACTGGGATGTGCAAGGCATCGTTAACCGGCTAGCCGAAGCTTCCGTCCTCGCGAAGTACCCGGTCACGGTGAACCCTGATCCTACCGAAAATGCCGCAGCCGACGGGGCCAGGATATTCGTGAATCAGGGTCTTCTGCGCGCGGCGGCGAGCGAAGATGAGCTTGCTCTCATCCTCGGGCACGAAATCGCACACAACCATCTTCGCCATCCCCAGGATACTCCGCAACACGTTCAATGGGCGCGTCTCCTTCAACAGGTGGGGACCGCCTTCCTGAAAGACGATGGCGCCCGACTCGCCGCATTCGGTCTTACACAAGCCGTCAAAGGCGCGCACACAAGACCGCGGGAAACCGAAGCGGATCTCCTTGGAACGCGGATCGCCTTCAACGCTGGTTATGACCCGGTTCGAGGGACTTCGTTCTTCCGAAGAAGCATGGAACGGAACCGGACCGCATTGCGTCAGATCGCAGGCCTTCGGAATCAGATTTCCGCACTCAAGGCTTCGATGACGTCGGCGGCAACCAACATGGCGCGCGAGGAGGGGTATCAGGCCAAGGCGAGATCCTGGATGGAGCAGGCGAGAGTCAATCGAGATCGCGCTGTAATCATTCATGGTCGGTACAGGACAGTCCGGTCGAACAACCAAGTTGTCAATTTCGAAAACAGATACCACTACCAGGTGAACGTTTATAACCAAGCGTGGGAGAGATACCAGCGCGCCGCTCAATACAAAGCGGGCGTGAAGGTCCGCTTTGATTCGTCCCGACGTTATTTCGATCGGGCTGTTGAGCACCATCTTCTCAGCATCGTGCCTTTCGTCCAGGACCATCCGATGGACTCCGAGCGCATCCGCAACATCGTCGCGCTGACCCACCAACTAAGGAGCGGGGGAGGGGATGAGCGGGTCGCGAGCAGGCCTGGAGGGGTTCCAACCGCGGGCGGGAGCGTGGGGAAGCCGTTGGCGGCGACGGTTGCAACGACGGCCATGAGTCAGCACGCCGCGCAGGTTGTTCCGCTCGAACCGATGTCCACCGGCTCTTCGGTTCCAGCCGCCGAGGCGGTGGCGGTTGTACTGCCCGAGGCCGAGGCGGGCCGGGACGCCTTACCCGCGATGGCCGAAGCAGAAGCCCGGCCCGAGCAAGAGGCCTTTCCGGCCCATGCGCACACGGGGAGGAGTGCCGCCGTGGTGCGGACGGTGGTCGAGGAGGGGGCGGCCCCCGCCGGCAAGACCGATCAACTCCCGAGGAAGCTCTTCATTCGGGGGTTCAGGACTTCGCAAGAGATTTCCTTCGGAGAAACCGGCAGTGTGAATGTCTGGTCGATCTCGGGGGCTGTTGTCAATCCAACCGGGCGGCCAATGAAGCAGGCCCGGCTCAGAGCGATCTTCTACGATGGCGCCGGCGAAGAAGTTCACAAAGAGGAAAGGACCGTGTCGTTTCAATCGGGTGTCACTGAAGCGCCGCTTGCCTGGAGCGTGAAGGGCGTTGCCCTTCGCGCGCAACGGGTGGGGGTCACGATTGTGGGGACAGACGCGATAGAGCGCGAAAAGCCGAAGACGGCGAAAAAGGCGAAGCGCTCGACATGAAATCCGCTTGCCGTTATCCACCAACCCTTCCTGGAGGCAGAGTATGAAGCGTCTCGCGTTCATCTCGGGCTTGCTGTTCGTTCTGGGTCTCTTCGGTTGCGACAACCAGACGGCGTCGGATCTGGGGCTGTGCGAGGAGGAGTTCATCTTCAACAACAAGGTAAGCGACACCGTCAAGGTCTGGTTTGACGGGGTCTACTGGACAACGGTATCTCCGGGAGCGCAAGACAGAAGGGACACTAAGGAGGGGAACCACACGTTGCGGGTCTGCGATGCCGCGAATGAATCAGTCTGTAGAGACTGGAATGTGAAGGTCGACGCATGTATGGAGTTCACCTTTGATCTCGTGTACTGAGGCAAACAGAACGAGGTGTGTTACGCCGCGACGCCGGGATGTCCTCAACTCACTGGGTACACGGGAATCGACTACAAAGCAAAGAGCGAGCAGACGACGGTCAAGGTGGGGCTGAAGTACGTCTGGTGACCTGCTTGCGCCATCGCACCCTCCCTCTCCTCCGGCCTCGGGGGAGAGGGAGGGCGGTTGTTCGCATTTTGCAGATCATCTGGTCCGGTTAGGCCACTTTCTCAAGACGCTCCGCCACCCAGACCTTGATGATCGATTGCCGGGGGACGCCCAGGCGTCTCGCCTCCCGGTCTAGCTGGTGGATCATCCACAAAGGAAAATCCACGTTTACCCTTTTCTGCTCCTGCTTGGGTCTCCTGGCTTTCGACAGGTCTAGATACTTGGCAACGCTTCCGCCTTCGTCGAATTGCTTGTCAAATTTCGCGGTTTTCATATATTTCAACCTCCTCCTTCCGCGAGCGCCGGACGGAGATGATCCTGATCCGTTCGCTTCGATAGGTGACGACCGCCGACCAATGTTTGCCTGAAATTCTTCCGATCACCACGAATCTCGGCTCATCACTCGTTCTGGCGGGAACTTCGACAAAGTCCGGATCGTCCCAAAGGGCTTGGGCTTCATGAAAATCGATTCCGTGTTTTTCCCTGTTGTGGGCGCTCTTCTTGGGGTCGAAATCGAAATCCATGGTATATTATCTATACTTCTTGTATACCTATTGTCAATACTCTTCGCCCGGGACTGGCTGGCCACGTTTGGGGGGCTGATGGAAGACCCGTTCAGGGCAGTGAAAGTATTGATCAGCGGACGTCTCATCGTCCTGAACTGGAAGCTTAGGATTCGGTATGAAGGGGAGGGCAAGTCGGCTCCTGGGCGCTCCTTGAGGCCGTTTTGCCGGGTCAACCTTCCTTTGCGGCCGCGAGCAGGTCCCGGTAGCTCTCGTATACGTCCCTCCGGGGCCCAACGTAGAGAACATCCACGGTCTTCTCGGCTTCGTTGTATCGGTAGATGATGCGGTGGCTCCGCACCCGGTGGGAGCGGAAACCGGACAACTCGAAGCGAAGCTCATGCCCCAAGAGGGGGTTCAGGGCTAGATCGCGAATCCCTTCTCGGATCCGCCGTTTGATATCCGGGTGCAATCTCCGTACGAGAGCTGCCGCTTCGGGCGTATACCGTGTCCGGAGGGCCTTCATTCAGGCTCTTTCTTTGCCGAAGGCATCCTCGTGGCTTACCCACCGGCTGCCGCGGGCCTGCCTGAGAGATCGGGTGAGCGACCGCATCGCCCGGGCGTCGCTCAGAAGCTCGATCGTCTCCAGGAGCCCTTCGTAGCGATCCGGCGAGAGTACGACCGCGGCGGGGACGCCGCCCCTGGTGATTGCGAGCACCTCATCCTTCTCCGCAAGGTCCCGAATCAGCTTCAGGAAGCGGCTCTTCGCATTGGTTGCCGAAATAAAATGGTCGATCTGCGTCATCGCCTCCTCCTCCAGGTCATGTTTATGGTCATTATACTGGTCTCTCTCGGCATGGGTCAAGACGCAGGTTGGATATTATGTATCGTCAAGCGCAGGAGCGGCAGTCCAAGAGACCTTTACGCCGTCAGCATGTAGGCGTGGGTTGGAGTACGTCTGGCGATCCGTGTCCCGCCGTCCCCGCCCGGCCGGTGGCGACGAGAATGAACTGCCCGAGTCGGCC
>MHEK01000101.1:2713-2952 GCA_001803795.1 Nitrospirae bacterium RBG_16_64_22 | reverse complement strand
ACGACGAGAAGATCGACGGGATGCCAACGGGCGATGAGTTCGAAGTCCGCTCGGTTGGAAGTACAGACCGCGGCTCCCTGGCTTCGCGCGCTGAATGCAATAAGGGCGTCGTTGGTCAAACGAGGGATCTTCGACCGGAGAGAAGGGTGACAACTCCTGACCCAAGCGAGAAGATCGCCGGTTTCCTTCCAGACACCGTGCGAGGGCGTCAGGATTCGGCCCACCCGTTCGAAAGGCCG
>MHEK01000101.1:1157-2509 GCA_001803795.1 Nitrospirae bacterium RBG_16_64_22 | reverse complement strand
CGTCACCCTCACGGACGGATACGCCGTCTGGTGGCGTTACATCTCCCACTTTGTCCACACGCCCTTCTACTGCTACGCCTATGCCTTCGCCGAGCTTCTCGTTCTCTCGCTCTACCAGATCTACAAGCGGGAAGGGGATTCGTTCGTTCCGAAGTACATCGACCTCCTGGCCGCGGGCGGGTCGGATTCTCCGAAGAACATCCTCGCCCGGCTCGGGATCGATATCGAAACTCCCGGTTTCTGGGATACGGGCCTGACGTTCATCGAGGAGCTGGTCGCGGAGGCGGAGGGGCTGGCGGAGGAGAGATAGCCGCCATCTTCACCGCGATCTCGGCGGCCGTGCGGGCGTTGGCGATGAGCAATGCGCGGTTGGCTTCGATGGAGGCTCCGCCCGTCGCCTCGGCGACGGCGCGGAGGAGGAATGGCGTGACGGCGTTTCCGCGGATCCCTTCCCGCTCGGCGTAGAGGAGCGCTTCGCTGATCGTCTCCTCCAGCCACGCGGGATCGAGTCCCTTGTCCTCCGGAACCGGCTGGACGATGAGCGGTCCGCCGAGCCCGAGCGCGTGCGATTCCCGTACGACCGCGGCCGCCTCAATGGGTGTTTCGACCCTGTGCTCGAGATGAAGACCGGAGCGGGCCGAGTAGAACGCGGGGAACTCGCCGGTCCGGAACCCCACGACCGGGACGCCGAGGCTCTCCAGCATCTCGAGCGTCTTCGGCAGATCGAGGACGCTCTTTGCCCCCGAGGAGACGACGGCGACGGATGTCCGGGAGATCTCGCGGAGATCGGCCGAGACGTCGAACGTGTTCTCCGCGCCGCGGTGAACGCCTCCGATCCCGCCCGTGGCCATGATCCGGATACCGGCCAAGGCCGCGATCCGAATCGTTCCCGAGACGGTCGTTCCCGCCGTTCCCTTCGCCGCGGCGAGGAACGGAACGTCGCGGGCGCCCGCCTTGCTGATCCCTTCGCCGCGGGAGAAGCGGTCGATCTCGGATGCAGAGAGGCCGACGCGGATCGACCCGTCGATGACGCCGATCATCGCGGGCACGGCGCCCGCCGCCCGGACGGCCTGTTCCATCTCCAGGGCCGCTTCCCGGTTCACTGGCGCCGGAAGGCCGTGGGCGATGACCGACGACTCCAGGGCGACGACGCCTGTGCCGGAATTCAAAGCCGCTGTTACTTCCCGCGAGACGACAAGATCAGGACTCATTGTCTAACATCCGATGTCCAAGGTCCGAAGCCTGAGGTCGAATGTCGTGTCCCATAAGTCCCTTTCCTCTGGTCTACCCCCCCCTTTTTTTCAAAGGGGGGCAGGGGGGATTTGAACTCGTCGAAAATCCCCCTCAATCCC
>MHEK01000101.1:0-1126 GCA_001803795.1 Nitrospirae bacterium RBG_16_64_22 | reverse complement strand
CATTCCCGAATTGTCAACCTTCAACCCGCACAACCACTTCCACCACCTTCGGGACGGCCGTGAACAACAGCCACGTCCGGACGACCGCATCCGGCCCGTAGAGGAGTCTCACGGCTTTCGAGTATTTCAACATCTGGGGACGGTGCTGTTCGACCTGGGCGGCGGTCTCCTCCGGCGCGCTCGCCCGGCCGGTCTTGATGTCGACGACGTGATAGACCCCACTACGCAAGTATAGCCGATCGAGGCGAATGGCGAGAGTCTTCTCCTGCTCGGCGACGATGACGTCGATCTCGGACCCGATCAGCCCCTCCGTTCCCGCCGCCCAGGAAACGCCGGGAGACGACACCGCCCGCTCCACATGTTCGCGGACTCTCCCGATCTCGTCTTGAATGCCGGTCTCGCCGAGGTCGGGCGCGGCCGCGGCGATCTCGCGCTTCCAGAGGTCCCAGGCCGGCTGGCCGCCCCGCGCCAGAACGTCGAGGGCGCGGTGAACGAGCGTTCCTTTCACCCGTGCCAGCTCGCCCGCCGGCTCCCACGGGGCCGCGGAGCGGGGTCTTTCGTCCTCCAATTCCTTGCCGTCCGTCTCGAACGCTGGTCCAGCCGGCCGGAGAGGGCCCAGGCCCTCCGTGGAGGGATATTCCCTCGCCTCGGCCGTCTCCTCCAGGCGGGAGAGGCGGGGGGAGACGGATGGATCCGCGGCCGTATGGAACGTGGTTTCGGGAGATGAGTCGGCCCCGAATTGCACCTCCATCCAGTCGGCCCCGACGGGGACAGGATCTTCGGGAATCGGCGTGGCGGAGGCGATGAGGCCGAGCCACGAGGCGTCCGCTTTCGGCCATTCGATCGTCCACCCGGTCTCTCCCTTGACGGAGACGCTCCCCGCCAGAACAAGGTGATCGCGGGCGCGCGTGGCGGCCACGTAGAGGAGACGCTTCTCTTCCGCGAGCCTCTTCTCGTTGTACCGGGAGCGGAACCAGGCGAACGGATTGTGGTCTCCCTTGGCGGCGCCGGGGAGGTCGATGCCGGCAAAGCCTCCCTCGACCGCGACCAAGCGCCTGTCCTGGGGATGCGTTTTCCCGAGCATGGGGACGACAACGATCGGGAACTCGAGCCCCTTGGCGGCGTG
>MHEK01000100.1:3010-9478 GCA_001803795.1 Nitrospirae bacterium RBG_16_64_22 | reverse complement strand
CCAAAGACTCCTTTCCACGGTTTGAGTTTCCACCCACGGATGTGCTAGCCTTGTCTCCAGTCAGAGCGGAATGACGCTTGCGGATGATCTGGCGAAAAGGAGGTCCGTCATGAAGCACACCATTGCGGCACTGGTCGTCGTTGCGGGCTTCGCGTGGGGCGTCTCAGCCTGGGCGCAACCCCCTGCGGAACAGCCCTCCCATCCGGGGATGATGGGACGGGGAATGGGGATGATGGGCGGCATGGGGGCGATGCGCGGGGGCGCGGACTGGAAGGAATCTCTCTCGAAGGAGCAGAGGGAGAAGCTCGACGGGATGCACCTGAAGCTGATGAAGGAGATGGTCCCTCTGAAGGACGCCAAGAACGCGAAGAAGAACGAGCTCAACCTCCTGGTCGTGGCGGAGAAGCCCAACAAGAGTGCCATTACGAAGAAAGTGGCGGAAGTTGCCGACATTTCCCGCCGGCTCACCGAGAAAAAGACCCTGCACCATCTTGAGGTGCGGGAGATGCTGACGCCGGAACAGCGTCTCAAGTTCGATATGCATCTTCTCCGGCAGGGCGCCATCGGCCACGGGGACAGGGCCAGAGGCGGAATGGGGCCGGGGATGATGGGCGGGATGATGGGGCAGCACTAAGCCCGGTCGGATTCGCGGCTTGTCGATTCGCGGATTATCAAGGGGGGGAAGGCCATGCCTTCCCCCCCTTCTTATTAGTGGCGGCGGCCGGCGAGCAGGGGATGGGCGAGGCGGCTCTTCATCGTTTTGAGAGCCTGCCCCGGCGAGAGGCATCCGCCGGGCGTCACGAACGAGGTGACGAGAGGAAGGGGCGTCTGGTCGAAGTAGCGGTTCTCCAGCCGGATGCCCGAGGGGTGACGCGGCCAGATCTCCGCTCCGTCTTCCGGCCGGATCTGGATGTGATGGGCCAGGGCCGGCGGAAGGAACTTGTCCCGGCCCGCGAGGGCGAAGACGGGGATCTTCCGAAGGCCCGCCACGCGCGCCAGCCCGACCGTTCCGCACTTGTTGACCAGGCCGCTCTCAAGGACGGCGTCCGCGCCGACGACGATCGCGTCGACCCGCCCCTGTTCCAGGTATTCGCCGGCGAGCGCGTCCACGACGAGCGTCACATGGATTCCCATTTGAGCCAATTGGCGCGCCGTGTTCCTCCCTTCGAGGAGGGGGCGCGACTCCGTGCAGACGATCTTGAGCGGCGTCCGGAATTCGGGCCTCTGGCGGAGCACCCCGATGGCCTGGACGACGGACGAGCTGTACGAATGGGTGAGAAGCCTTCCGCCCCGCTTGAGGAGACGGGCCAGGTGACCCGCCATCCGGCCCGGTCCCGAATCCTGCTCGCTGTAGAACGTCTCGAGCACCCGGCGGACGCGGTCTTTCGGGTTTCGCGGGGATTCGGACGCGAGGAGGACGTCGTTCACGAGGTTCAGGAGGGAGGCCATGGTCGGCTGGGCCCTGAGAAGCGTCCGGCCGAGACGGACCATGTTTCGGCGGAGGGCGTGGTCGGTCCGGGCGTTGTCGGCGGCGACGGCCAGGATGATGGCGGCGCGCCGGGCGATCTCCGAAGCGCCGGACCTCCGATCGCGCCGGATCTTGTCAGCGGCTTCCTCGATCGTCGGCATTCGGTCCCTCCGTGACCCGTCCACTGCGCTCCGGGAGCGGGGCTCGAATGCCCCGCTCCCGGAGCAACGATCCGTGACCGGAAAGGATGTTTCGGGTCAGGCCAGCGCCGTGACCTTGAAGACGACGTCGTGCTCCCTGGCGTGTTCTCCCACACGAAGGCCGAACGTCCCGGGCGCCACCACCTGGGGAACCCGGATGTGGTCGACTTCCATCGATTCGATTCTCTGCTTGAAGTCGGTCGTATGCCCTTTGATGTGGACGACGTCTCCCATGCGAAGCTGGCCGGATTCGATGGAGATGACGGCCACGGACAGATGCGAGTAGTAGTGGGAAACGACGCCTACTCGCTCCTCTCCGGGGGCCGCCGCCGGTTCCGGCGGCTTGGCCGGCTGGGCGGCGGGTGAGGGGGCGGGCTTTGCCGCCGCCGGCTTTGCCTTGGGCTTGGGCGCGGCTTTCTTCTTCGGAGCCGCCTTCTTCTTTGCCGCGGGCTTCTTCTTGGCCGCCTTCTTCGCAACCTTCTTCTTGGCGGGCTTCTTCGGCTTAGCCGATTTCTTCTTGACGGCTTTCTTTACAACCTTCTTCTTCGCTGGTTTCTTGGGCTTCGCCGGTTTCTTCTTGACCGCTTTCTTTGCGACCTTCTTCTTTGCCGGAGCCTTCTTTGCTTTTGATTTCTTCTTCACGGCCATCCTGTCTCCCTCCCGTTCGAAAAAGAGTTTGAGTACAGGCTACGAGAAACGGCGTATATCCTAGCCCGTGGGAAAAAACAAATCAATCGGGACTTTCGGCTGACGGGCTTCATCCGGCACTCCAGGATTGATCAGGATCCTTGCGACAGAAGGCGTAGTACGCGGAGGCACGATAAGCATAACCTGTTGACATTACAGGCGTTTCCAGGATGCACGGAGTCTGGCGGACTCTGGCCCAAGATCCCGGTGGTTCGATTCCAGCCCAGCCCAGATTTCTTGCGAAAAAGCGAAGAAAAGTCAAAATCTCATCGGAGACCGCCTTCCGGCGGCCCGTCAGCCGCCGATCGAGATCATCTTCCGCTTTCGAGCGGCCTCCGCCGAGAAGTTTTTCATGAAGTCCTCGTGGGCCCTGGGCTTGAGCCGGGCGCCCTCCTGGACGAGGGCCCCGAGTTCTTCGTCCGTAGCGCCCTTCCGCATCGGTTCCCGCAGGTCCAGCGAGACGTCCGCATGCAGGCAGGGGATGAGCTTTCCCTCGGCCGTGAGGCGGAGGCGCGTGCAACTCTGACAGAAGGATTCCGAGACGGACGCGATGAAGCCGATCGTCCCTCTCCGCCCGGGAATGCGGAAGGCATAAGCGGGATCCGAGGGGGCTCTCTTCTCCAACGGCTCGATATCGAATTTCCCCTTGAGCCGGGCGACGGCCTCCGACGCCGGCATGAACTTGCCCCGGTCCCACGACGTACCCCCGAACGGCATGTACTCGATGAAGCGGACATCGAAGTCCCATGCGTCGGCGAGATCCGCGAAGTCGAACAGCTCGTCGTCGTTGAAGCCCCGGATGAGGACGGCGTTGATCTTGAGCCGCCGGAACCCCGCGTCCCTCGCCGCGCGGAGACCTTCGAGAACGCCGGGGAGGCCGGCGCTTCCCGTGATCTCCGCGAACCGGTCCGCTCGGAGGGTGTCGAGGGAGACGTTGAGACGCGACAGCCCGGCCTCCTTGAGGACTCCGGCGAACTGCGCCAGGAGAAGGCCGTTCGTCGTCATCGGCACGGACTCGATTCCCCGGGTCCGGACAATCCGCCCGACCAGGTCCACGATACCCCGGCGGACGAGAGGCTCGCCGCCGGTGACCCGGACCTTCCGGACGCCCAGTCCCGCGAAGATCTTCACGATCCGCTCGATCTCCTCGAACGTCAGGACGGCGCGGCGCGGGACCAGGGAGACCCCTTCCGCCGGCATGCAGTAGGCGCACCGGAGATTGCACTTGTCGGTGACGGAGACGCGGAGGTAATCGAGCGTGCGGCCGAAGAGGTCGGTGATCATGGACTGGTGTCCCCCCGGCTCCACGTGATCGGAGGAATCACCGGGTCAGGCATGCCGGGCAGATCGATTGTAAATTGGAAATTGTAAATTGAAAAATTACAAATTGGGAAATGCACCATTTTCCTAATGCACCATGGGGGCGCGGGCCGCGCCGGCGATCTCGCTCCGGATGATCGGCGACCCGTGATGGTGGATGAGACGCCACGCTCCATCCCGCGACACTTCGAAGACGTTCGTCGCCGAGATCATGGCGTCGAACGATCCGCCGGTTGTCTGCCCCATGAGGTGCTCCGTCAGGGTGACGACGGCCAGGGAGCCGCTCTGGTGCACCGTGATGTCCCCGAGGGCGATCCGAAACCCTTCGACGCCCCGGAAGATGCGCTCGAACCCTCCCCGGACGTGGTCCCATCCCACGAGGACGTCCCAGCCGGGATGGACGCACCGGACCTCGGACGAGTGTTTCCACACCCGCCCCATGGCGTCCAGGTCCCGCTTCTCGAAGGCCCGGTAGAACTGTTCGTTTACGGTCTTGACGTCGACCGCTTTCTTGTTGTCAGGCATCTGTTCCATCCCGCTCCTTGTGCTATTCTACCTAGTTCTCCGACGACTCGACAACCATGCTTTATCAGGATGTTGAAAAAGTCCATCCATGGCTTTTTCAACCACGACTTGGCCGAAGTGAATTCGTCCAAGTCTTATCCCGCCTGGGCGGGACTCGACTTTCCAAGTCTCGCGATTTGGCAATCCATCCATGGATTGCATAACAGGGTGTTTTTCAACACCCTGTTATGGGGGCGCTTGCCGGCAGGACTTGAAAAACCGGAGCCGCCGGCCTTATAGTTAATACATAAAGGCGCGGGGGCAAGACCCAGCCTAGCGAAAAAGTGTCCGTTTTCCCGAAGAGGACGGCCCTCCCCCGGAGTTTCCGCCTTGAGAGGGGGGATTCTACAAGGGCGGGCCGACGACCGACGAAATGAGGAGAAAAATGATTACCTTGACGTCCAATGCCGTTCGAGAACTCAAGCGGATGATGGAAAAAGACGGAAAAGCAGGCCAGGCCCTCCGGATCGGGGTCAAGGGCGGGGGGTGTTCGGGCCTGTCGTACGTGATGAACTTCGACGCCGGCGGGCCGAAAGAATGGGACGAAGTGTTCGATTTCGACGGCCTGAAGGTCTTTGTCGACAAGAAGAGCTACCTCTACGTCAACGGGATGGAAGTGGAGTACTCGACCGAACTGCCGGACGTCGGGTTCAAGTTCCGGAATCCGAACGCGGCGGGTTCGTGCGGGTGCGGAACATCGTTCTCCGTCTGACATCCCGCAACGTGCCGTTTTCGCTTCTCCTTTTCCCCCTGGACTCCGACCCGACGGCCGGCGCGCGATGACCGCAAACGACGATTCACGCGCGGCCGACCTCTGCTGGAACTGCCACGATGACCCCGGCCGGGGCCATTTCTGCCGGAACTGCTCCAAGATCCAGCCCCTTCGGGACGGGCGGACCGATTTTGAGGTTCTGGGCCTTCCCAGGCGCCTGTGCCTGGATGCCGGGTCGATCGAGCGGCAGTACCATGAGTTGGCCCGGAAGTTCCACCCAGACTACTTTCGGACGGCGAGCCCGCTCGAGCGGGAGATCAGCCAGGGGGTGGCCTCCGCCCTGAACGCGGCCTACCGGAAGATCCGCGATCCGATCAAGAGGATCGAGACCCTTCTCCTGATCGAAGGGATCAACGTCGAAGCGATGAAGAAGCGGATTCCGCCGCACTTGATGGACGACCTCTTCCGGATCCGGGAGGAGGTCGATCTCGTCCGGCGCGGAGGCGGGACTCCCGAGAACAGCGAGCGTCTGAAACGGGATCGAAAAAAGATCGCCGCGCTTCTGACCGGGCAGGAAGAGACCCTGCGGACCCTGTCCGGCGAATGGGACGCCATCGCGGAAACCGACGGCGAGAAGCTGACGTCCGCGGCCGGCGGAGTCCTCGGCCGGCTCGCTGAGGCCCTCTCCGAGCAGATGTACCTTCATACGACCCTCCGCGAGATCGACAGCGCCCTGGAGACCGCGGCGTGAGCGGCCGGATCGTCGGCATCGACCTGGGAACGACCAACTCCCTCGTTGCCTGCGCGGACGGCGACCGCCCCCGCGTGATTCCCGACGCCGAGGGACGCCGGCTGATCCCGTCCGTCGTCTCCTTCAAGGGCGACACGATCCTCGTTGGCGAGGCGGCGAAGGCCCGGAAGGGCGAGGACGTCGAGCACACCCTCTTCTCCGTCAAGCGGCTCATGGGGAAGGGGTACGACGACGTCAAGGACGAGATCAAGTACATTCCGTACGCCCTCTCGCCGGACAGCCGGGAGGTCGTCCGGATCCGCGTCGACGACAGGGTCGTGACGCCGCCCGAGGTGTCGGCCCACGTCCTGCGCCAACTGAAGCGCCAGGCGGAGGCATCCCTCGGTGAGCCTGTCTTCCGTGCCGTCATCACCGTTCCCGCCCACTTCGACGACTCCCAGCGACAGGCAACGAAGGACGCGGGGAAGATCGCGGGCCTGGAGGTCATGCGGATCATCAACGAGCCGACGGCCGCCGCCCTTGCCTATGGGCTGGACCGGAGGGCCGAGGGGAACATCGCCGTCTACGACCTGGGCGGGGGGACATTCGACGTCTCGATCCTCAAGCTCCGGGAGGGGATCTTCGAGGTGAGGGCCACGGGCGGCGACTCCCATCTGGGCGGAGACGACTTCGACCAGGCCCTGATGGAGGTCGTCCTGACGGAGATGACGGGAGCGGGCGGCGGCCGCCTCGAACGGACTCCCCTGCTCTCCGAGCGGGTCCGGCG
>MHEK01000100.1:0-2943 GCA_001803795.1 Nitrospirae bacterium RBG_16_64_22 | reverse complement strand
GGGGAGGGGGGCACCCACCGGCGTCCCCTTGCCCGCGCGGAGTTCGAAGGGATCGTCTCGTCTCTCGTCGAGAAGACGATCGCTCCCAGCCGCCAGGCCCTTCGGGACGCGGGGCTCACGCCCGGGGAGATCGACGAAGTCGTCCTCGTGGGCGGCTCGACGCGCGTCCCCCTCGTCCGGCGGCGCGTGGCGGAGGTCTTCGGCCGGCCGCCCCACACCGAGATCGACCCTGACGAGGTCGTGGCCCTGGGAGCCGCGATCCAGGGGCAGATTCTCGAAGGACGGCGGAAGGATGTTCTCCTCCTGGACGTGATCCCGCTCTCCCTCGGGATCGAGACGTTCGGCGGCGTGATGACGCGGATCATCGACCGGAACACGACGGTTCCCGTCTCCGTCACGGAAGTCTTCACGACGTACGTGGACGGGCAGACGATCGTGAACATGCACGTCCTCCAGGGAGAGCGGGAAAAGGTGGAGGACAACCGGTCGCTCGCCCGGTTTCAGCTCAAGGGTCTCGAGTCGCTTCCCGCCGGGATTCCCAAGATCGAGGTCCAGTTCCAGGTCGACGTCGACGGTCTCCTGCAGGTCACGGCGCGGGACACGCGCACCGGTCATTCGCAGTCGGTCGAGGTGAAACCCACCTACGGGCTGAGGGAAGAGGAGGTCGACCGGATCATCGTCGACTCGATGGAGCACGCCGCCGAGGATCTCGCCGCCCGGCAGTTGATCGAGTCCCGGAACGAGGCCGACACCGTCCTGCGAGCCGCCGAGAAGGCCCTCGCGGAGTTCGGCCGTCTCGTCGACGATTCGGAGCGGAAGGCGATCGAGGACGCGGTGGCAGGGCTCAAGGCTTCGCGCGCGACGGAGGACCACCGCAAGATCAGATCCGACATCCGGGCGCTGGACGAGGCGGCCAAGCCGCTGGCGGACCGGATGATGTCCAGGGCGCTGGGAGAAGAAATCCAGAAGCGAAAGATCGAGGAACTGCCCTAGAAAATGAAAACCGGCGGTTGCACGTTGAGCGAGATTGAGGCGGCCATTGGCGGGGCCGTGCTCGTCGACCTCTCCGGGCGCGGGCGTATCGAGATTTCCGGCGGGGACAGGGTCTCGTTCCTCCACGGCCAGACGACGAACGACATAAAGCGCCTGAAACCCGGCGAGGGATGTTACGCCGCGGTCCTCACGCCCAAGGGCCGGATCGTCGCGGACATGACCGTTCTGTGTCTTTCCGACAGGCTTCTTCTCGATTGCGATGGAGATGCCTCGGGAACGATCACAGCCACGCTGGAGAAGTATCACATCATGGAAGACGTCCGGATCGAAGACGTATCCGGCCGGACGGCCCTCTGGGGAGTCGTCGGGCCCGGAGCGGGGGCGATTCTGCGGAGCGCCGGTCTGGAGAATCTCGCCGGACTGCCGGATTGGGGCATCGCCGACGCGAGCCTCGGCGGGGTTTCCGTCCGCGTCTTCCGTCGCTCTTTGACGGGGCTTCCGGAGTTCGACGTTCTCTGTCCGGCGGATGCGGGGGATAAGGTCGGATCGCTTCTCTCTATGGCCGGACCGATGCGCGTCGGGCCGGAGACGATCGAGACGCTTCGGATCGCAAACGGCATTCCCCGGTTCGGCCGGGAACTTACGGAAGAACACTTTCCCGCCGAGGCGGGGATCGTCGAGAAGGCCGTTTCGTTCACGAAGGGGTGCTACACCGGCCAGGAGACGACGGCGCGCATCCGCACCTACGGCGGCGTCAAGCGGTTCCTCGTGAGGCTGAAGATTGCGGAGGGAGACACGCCCCGGCATGGCGAGATATTGTCGCGCGACGGGACCGAGGTCGGCGCCGTGACAAGCGCGGTCCGACTCCCCTCGGGCGAGATCGTTGCCCTCGGGTACGTCCGCAAGGAAGCGTCCCAGCCCGGAACGAAGCTTCTGCTCGCTGACGGAGCGCGCGTCGTCGTCGCCGCCGGCTAATCCCCCACCGCGTTTCGACCCGCCACAAGCCTTTTCCCTCAATTTCGAGACCTGCCAAAACTATCCTTTTGCCGGTGTGCGCGAGCCGACGACCTTGAGCGCGTAGTGGCGGACGGTCGACTTTACCACGCGGAGAGGATTGAAGCGGATGGGGATCGGCTGGGGGTGATGGAACCGCTCCGCGCGGGACTGCTCCAGGCGGTCTCCGACGAGAGAGATCCGTTCAATCTCCGTCTCGCCCTCGCCGAACTTCCGGGCCGCGTGAAGGATGCGATGCCGCTCGTGGGGATACGCGAGAAGCTCGCAGGCGACGCGGTCTATCGCAACGGCGTCGGCCGAGGCGAGCAGAAGGCTCATAGGCTTGGGCGTCCCCTTCCCCGGGCCGTTTCCCTCCATCGCGACGATCGCGTCGAGGATCGTGAGGGCCGGGCGGACGCGCGCGTAGACGGAGACGAGCATCTCGGCGAAGAGGTTCTCCCGGTCCGCGAGGCGGAGATGCCAGAGGGCTTTCCGTTTTCCCGGGACGCAACCGAAGAGGTTCTTGACGCCGGCCGTGAGGCCGAGCTGGCAGTGGGCTTTGAGCTTGGGGATGTTGATGACGACATCCGCTTCGAGCGCCACCCGCGACAGCTTGAGGGGCGGGCCCCCGTTCGTCCCGGTGACCCGGACCGGCCGGCCCAGTTCGACGAGATCAATTCCGAGTTCACGGGCAACCATGGCCATGCCGGTTGTGCGGCCCACGTCGCGGAACGAGCCGAAGGCGGGCGAGTCGCCAATGAACGGCCGGCCGCCGGCCGCGAGGACCGCTTCGCCGACAGCCCGGACGACTTCGGGATGCGTCGCGACGCAGCTTTCCGGCGTCGCGGCCTTGAGGAGGTTAGGCTTGAGGAGGACCCTGGCGCCGGGTTTCACAAACGCCTCGATTCCCCCCGCCAGACCGACAGCGCGCCGGACGGCGGCTCGGACCTCTTCGCG
>MHEK01000099.1:6448-19779 GCA_001803795.1 Nitrospirae bacterium RBG_16_64_22 | reverse complement strand
CCTCAAGTGGCAACGCCTCAAACCTTACGAGAAGTTTGCCGACATGATTGATCGTCATTGGGATGGCATCGCCGCTTACTGCAAACCCGAGAACAAGGTCTCGCTCGGCTTTGTCGAAGGGCTCAACAACAAGATCCGCGTCATCCAGCGCCGGGCGTATGGGCTGCGCGACGAAGAGTACCTGCGGCTCAAGATACTGACGTGCATGCTGCCGGTCCTCTAAAATGACCACAAATCACCCACACGATTCCACGAAGAGCCCTTTTAAGGTTCCTCGATGTTCCGGAGTTTCGCGCCCTGTTCCTCAGGGAGATAGGTTGGGCATTGAAAGGCTGTTGCGACCATCCGCCCAGCAACGAGGAACTTGTGGAGATCTGGGAAGATCTCGATCGCTTCGAGGAGATGCTGGACCGCGCGTTCGGGCAGACGCCCTCCGCGGTATCGTACGCGGCGCTCTAGGCTGGGCTGGGCGCGGGGGCGCCGGAGGAAGCGTTTCTCAAGCGTGCCCGACGGCCACAAGCCCGGCGTCCGTGCTCAGGAAGTTTCCTCTTCCCTCCATGGCACTCGCCCCCTCCCGAAAGGGAGGGGGCATTCTCTTTTCCGGTCCGGAGGACCGCCTGCTACGACCTTCCCACCGCTTCGAGTAGGGCGCGGATGAGCGCGGCCGGGGAAGGGGGGCATCCGGGGACCTTAACGTCGACCGGGACGACGTTCTCGACGGCCCCCAGGCTGGCATATGACGTCCCGAAGGCCCCGCCGCACGCCGCGCAGTCTCCCACGGCCACGACGATCTTCGGGTCGGGCGCGGCGTCCACCGTCCGTTTGAGGGCGATCTCCATGTTCCGGCTCACCGGGCCGGTGACGAAGAGGACGTCGGCGAACCGGGGCGACGCCGTGAAATGGACGCCGAACCGCTCGCAGTCGTAGTACGGGTTGTTCATCGCGTGGATCTCCAGCTCGCAGCCGTTGCACGAGCCGGCGTCGATCTCCCGGATCGTGAGGCTGTGGTGGAAGCGCTTGTGCACCTCCTCCTTGAGCGCGTTTCCGACGATCTCGATTTCTTTGTCCGCTTCGGGGAGCATCTTCTCCGTGACGGTCCCCGTCCGCAGTGTCTGGTAAAGAATCCTCAGCACAGCCCTTCCCCTCCTACATGTCGTGCCCGGAGTACGACTGGTTGAACGACTTGTTGCAGAGCGGGAAGTCCGGGACGATGTTTCCGAGGACGGCCCGCTCGAGACCGAGCCAGTTGACTTGCGACGGGTCGCGGACCATCACCCGGCTGACCTTGCCCGACGGGCCGGCCTGCACCCACGTCACGATCTCGCCCCGCCATCCTTCGACGATGCCAAGCCCCGTCCGGCCGGGCTGAGGCCTTATCGAGAGACCGTCGGACGGGAGCGCCGATCCGCCGGGGAGGCGCGCCAGGATCTCGCGGATCAAGCGGATCGATTCCCTCACCTCTTCGATCCGGACCCATACCCGGTCGTTCACGTCGCCGCTATGCCGGATCGCTTCGCTTACCTTCAGTTCGTCGTACGGCGGGAAGGGGAAGCGGACCCGCCGGTCGGACGATATGCCGCTGGCCCGGGCGGCGAACCCAACTAGCCCGAGATCGGCCGCTGTCTTCTTCGTCACGACGCCGGTCGTCGCCACCCGGTCCTGGAGGGAGGGGTTCTCGTCGTAGATCACGACCAAGCGCTCGAATTCCGCCGACAGCCGATCCATCTCGGTCCGGATCGCTTCGATCCCTTTCGCGTCGAGGTCGGCGGCCGCGCCTCCCGGGACGATCATGTCCATTAGCAGGCGGTGGCCGAAGAGGCGCTTGTTGAGCCTCAGAACGTCCTCTCTCAGGCGTGAGAGCTGGGCGAGCAGGAAGGCGAAGGCCGCGTCGTTTGCGATCGCCCCGATGTCCCCCAGGTGGTTCGCGATCCTCTCCCGTTCCAGAAAAAGCGCCCTCAGCCAGACCCCCCGCGGTGGAACGAGAAGACCGGCCATGTCTTCTACGGCCCGGCACCAGGCCAGAGCGTGGGCGACCGTGCTGTCGCCGGAGATCCGCCCCGCGAGCCGCGCTCCTTCCGTCCAAGGGAGAGACTCGAACCGCTTTTCGATCCCCTTGTGGACGTAGCCCAGCCGTTCTTCAAGGTTCAGGATCGTCTCTCCCACGGCCTGGAAGCGGAAATGCCCCGGCTCGATGATGCCGGCGTGGACGGGTCCGACGGGAATTTCGTAGACGCCCTCCCCCTCCCCCCGGATCCATTCGTAGCTTCCGTTCGACCGAACGAACGGGGCGTCGATCGGCGCGTCCTTCCTGAGAGGGAAGAAGCCGTCGGGCCAGTCCTCGTGCCGGATCCACGGCCTCCGGTCCGGATGGCCGATCGAGTCGATCCCGAAGAACGACAGGATGATCCGCTCGAACCGATAGGCCGCGGCGAAGTGCCCCGTGAGTGTGGGAAAAGCAGGGTTCGAAAGCGGGACGTCGGACCTGATGAGGATGAAGCGGTCTATCTTCGTATCAGGCCCCGCGTCCGGCCCCGAGTCGGGTACGTTCGGGACAGCGAACGCCGTCCAGAGGGCGAGTTCCCGGCCGAAGGGAGTGTCGTCCGTTGCCCATTCGGCTGACAGCCGCCCGCCGGACTTCTTGAGGATACGGGCCGCTTCGTGGATCTCGTCCGCTGGAAGGGACAGAATCAAGACGCCGTCGCGCGAGGCGTCGGAGGTCCGGAGGAGATCGCCGAACTGCTCGGCCAGGACCTGCTCGACCAGGACCTTCTCGACCAGGACCTGCTTGAAGTGTGGCGCTACCATCGCATCATGCTCACGGCCGTCTCGAACCACTGGGAGAGGAACGACGGGATGAACAGGCCCAGGACGAGCGCCAGGGCGAGGTGAAGGAGGACGGGAACATGAGCCGCCCGGACCGGGACCTGGTGCGCCGACGGCGCTCCGAAGACCATCGGCTGGACCTTTCGGAGGAGTCCCGCGAAGGCCACGGCCAGCCCCAGGAGGAGGATGGGAGCCAGGAACGGGGCCTCGCGCATCGTGGCCGTCAGGATCAGGAATTCGCTTACGAAGACGCCGAAGGGCGGAAGGCCGGCAATGGCCATGACGCCGACGACGAGCCCCCAGCCGACGAGGGGATTGCCCCGGATGAGTCCCTGAATCCGGTCCATCTGCTGGGTCCCGTGCATGTGCGAGGCGTGGCCGACCGTGAAGAAGATGGAGGACTTGACGAGCGAGTGGACGAGCATGTGGAGAAGGGCGGCGAACGTGGCGAGCTTCCCGCCCAGACCGAAGGCGAACGCCATGATCCCCATGTGCTCGATGCTCGAGTAGGAGAACATCCGCTTGACGTCCCTCTGGAGAAAGAGGGCGAAGGCCGCGACGACGAGCGAGAGAAGTCCAAGGGCCATCATGAGCTGGCCGGCGCGGTTCGTCCCCGTCGCCCCGTCCACCAGGATCTTGCACCGGACGACGGCGTAGAGCGCCACGTTCAGGAGAAGACCCGAAAGGACGGCCGAGATCGGCGTGGGGCCCTCGCTGTGGGCGTCGGGGAGCCAATTGTGGAGAGGGGCGAGGCCCACCTTGGTCCCGTACCCGACCAGGAAGAAGACGAACGCGAGCGAAAGGATCGTCGGTTCCAGCGAAGAGGCGGCGGCGTTCAGGTTCGTCCAGTGAAGGGTGGTCCCTCCCTCGCCCAGAACGCGCTCGGCGGCGAAGTAGAGGAGGGTCGTCCCGAAGAGGGCTTGGGCGATCCCGACGCCGCAAAGGATGAAGTACTTCCAGGCCGCCTCGACCGATTCCGGCGTGCGGTAGAGCGAGACGAGGAGGACCGTGGCCAGGGTCGCCAGCTCCATCGCGATCCAGAGGATCCCCATGTTGTTCGTGAGGAGGGCCAGCAGCATGGCGAAGATGAAGAGCTGGAACATGGCATGGTAGAGGCGCATCCGCCGGGGTCCCACCCGCCCCTGCTTGAACTCGTGGGCCATGTACGGCCGGCTGAAGGCGGCCGTCGTCATCGAGACGAACGCCGTGAGGACGGCGAGGAAGACGTTGAACGCGTCGACGAAGAAAGACCCTCCCTCAGTCTGAACCGATCCCTGCTCGAAGACCTGCCACGCGAGCCCCACGCTGAACAGTAACGCGGCGGCGGACCCGGCGATGTTGATCGCCGGGGCAAAGCGGCGGTGCCCGTAGAAGGCCAGCGGGACCGCCGTGACGACGGGCGCGATCAGAAGCCCGGCCAGCATCATTCGAATAACCGCCTTTCATTCACCGCAGAGGGCGCTGAGGGCGCGGAGGATCGTCTTTTCGGACAGACCTGATACTCACCTGTCAAGCCCGGTCGATCCGTCTTCCAATCCCTCCAAATCCTCCGCGTTCTCTGCGCGCTCCGCGGTTCAACCGCTTTTTCCGGGATCATTCGCCGACATCCTCCTTGAGGCGGGCCATCTTGGAGAGGTCGAGGCTCTCGAACGTCGTCCGGATCTGGAAGAAGAAGACGCCGAAGATGAGGGCCGCGATCAAAATGTCCAGCGCCACGCCCAGCTCCACGACCATCGGCATCCCGTAGGTGGCGCTGGTCGCCGCGAAGAAGAGGCCGTTCTCCATGGCCAGGAATCCGATGACCTGCGCGACGGCGTGCCGCCGGGTGATCATCATGAGAAGGCCGAGCATGACCGTGGCGAGGGCGATCGCCAGGGTGGATCGGGTCATCAGTGTGGAGAACTCCTGGATCGGGGACATTACGTTGTACGAGAGAACGACGAGGGCGATCCCGATCAGAAGAGTGAGCGGAACGTTCACCATCGCCTCGACGTCACGCTCGATCTTCATCCGCCGGATGAGGACGTGGAGGATGTACGGGATCAGGACGACCTTCATGGCGAGCGTCATGAGAGCGGAGAAGTAGAGGTGGCGGACGCCGGCGCCGTAGGCGACGATCGCCGTGTTCGCCGCGAGGAAGAGTCCCTGCCACGCGAAGAGGTGCAGGAGGGCGTAGATCCGCCGCTGGGCCAGGAGGCCGAACCCCAGGAGGAGGACCAGCGCGGAGAGGAGATCGATAACCTGGGCGAGGAAGACAGGCGACATTCAACGCTCCAGGATGAAGTGCGAGAGGATGGCAAGCGTGGACAGAAGGAAGGCGACGCCGAGGAACTCGGAGACCCGGAAGAAGCGGAGCTTGGCCAGCCCCGTCTCGAGGATCGGAAGGGCGGTAGCGGCCAGGAGGAGCTTCGCCGCCATGACAACGAACGCAAAGGCGACCGAGCCGGCGTCCGTCGCCCCCGCGATTCCCCAAGGGGCGAACAGGGCGATCCCCAGGAGCGAGAAGAGCATGAGCTTCATCATCCCCGCCCACTCGATCATGGCCAGGTGCCGGCCTGAGTATTCGAGGATCATCGCCTCGTGGATCATCGTGAGCTCGAGATGCGTGGCCGGGTTGTCCACCGGGATCCGCCCGTTCTCCGCGAGGGCGATCAGGACGAAGGCCAGGAGGGCGAAGGCGAACGACGGCTTGAGGAGGACCCCCTTGTGAATCTCGGCCACCATCGTGGAGAGGGAGGTGGACTGCGTGATGAGCGAGGCGGCGAAGATCGCCATGAGCATGGCCGGCTCGGCCAGGGAGGCGATCGTCATCTCGCGGCTCGATCCCATCCCGCCGAACGCCGTCCCGATGTCGAGTCCCGCCAGGGCGATGAAGAACCGGGCGAGGGCGAAGATCGCGACGAGGGCGATGACGTCCGCCACGGGCGCGAGCGGAAGGTCCACGGCCAGGATCGGGACGATGGCGCCCGCGAGGACGGTGACGCCGAAGACGAGGTACGGCGTGAACCGGAAAATCCACGAGGCGTTTTCCGCGACGACCGCCTCCTTCGCGAAGAGTTTCCGGATGTCGCGGTACGGCTGGAGCGGCCCGGCGCCCCGCCGGTTCTGGAGACGCGCCTTCACGAGGCGGACCCACCCGACCATGAACGGGGCGAGCAGGAGGAGGAGGGCCGCCTGGGCGATCGTCAGGACGTAAGGAAGGAAAGCGTTCATCCTGTGATCCGCAGATTACGCAGATAGGGACCACAGTGATTCAACTCCTTGTGAAATAGATGCGAGTCATCTTCCGGGTGCTCCAGGATTCCAGAGATAGGCCGTTGAAATCTGCGCCAATCTGCGTCCATCTGCGGATGACTGCTTTTCTTCATTTCATCGTCCGAATATGAGAAGGACCAGGATGGTCAGGAACGAGTAGATCAGGTAAACCTGGATACGTCCCCCCTGGATCTTCGCGGTCAGGCGCGAAATCCAGAACACGGCGTCGGAGACCGGCTTGTAGATCCACCCCCAGAAGCGGTCTTCGACGTGGAGCGAGTAGCTCACGCGCTCCGGGAAAGCCGCGTGGCGATGGACGTGCATGGGCGAGGAACGCTCCCTGATCTTGAAGAGGGCGCCGAAGAAGACCCGGATCGGCATGGAGAAGGAGGTCGCCGTGTACTGCATCCGGGGCGTCATCTTCTCGAAGCCGCAGTCCCAGGCCGGCCCGCGCCGGGGCGCCCTGTGGCGCCGGCCGTGGAGGGCGAACCACGTGAGCCCGATGATCGCGCCGATCCCGAGGAAGACGATCGTCCCGCTGTAGGAGGCGCGTTCGGGCGCGATCGGCGTGAGCCACAGCCATCCGTGCGATGAGGCCGACTCGGCGATCCCGGCGCCCACGAACTCCCGGGGAATCGCGTCCAGCCACTCGATCATCGTCGCGGGGAAGATTCCCAACAGCAGGCACGCCAGAGCCAGGCCGACCATCCCGATCCGCATCGTGACGCCGACTTCCGACACGTTCTGCGCGTGGCGGCTCCGCGGCTGGCCGAGGAACGTGATGCCGAACGCCTTCACGAAGCAGGCGGCGGCCAGGGCGCTCGTCAGGGCGAGACCCGCCGCGCCGATGGGGACGAGGACGTTCAAGAGCGTGCTCGGGAGAGACGGGGAGAGGAGGAACGCCTGATAGGTGAGCCACTCCGAGACGAAGCCGTTGAACGGAGGAAGGGCTGAGATGGAGATACAGCCGACGAGGAACAGGGCTGCAGTCCAGGGCATCCGGTGGATGAGGCCGCCCAGAGCCTCCATCTCCCGCGTGTGCGTCGCGTGGTGGACGGCCCCAGCGCCGAGGAAGAGCAGACCCTTGAAGAGGGCGTGGTTCAGCGTGTGGTAGAGGCCGGCGATGAGGCCCAGAGCGGCCAATTCGGGAAGGTCGAAGGCGTGGAACGTCATTCCGAGGCCGATCCCGATCAGGATGATCCCGATGTTTTCGACGGAATGGTACGCGAGGAGCCGCTTGAGATCGTGCTGCATGAGGGCGTAGAGGACGCCCATCAGGGCGGAGACGAGCCCGAGCGCCAGGACGAGGGCCCCCCACCACCAGGGGATCGCGGCCAGGAGGTCGAACGTGACGCGGAGGATCCCGTAGATCGCCGTCTTGATCATGACGCCGCTCATCAGGGCCGAGACGTTCGACGGGGCGACGGGGTGGGCCTCGGGAAGCCACACGTGGAGCGGGACGATCCCGGCCTTGAGGCCGAATCCGAAGAGGGCCAGGAGGAAGGCGGCTGTCGCCCATCCCGGACTGACGTCCGCGCGGCGCATGGCGTCGAACGCGTACCCCTCGAAGCTCGTGAGCCCGGTCGCGAAGGCGGCCATCACGCCGAAAGCGAGGAGGATCGTGATGGCGCCCACGTGGGCCATGAGGAGGTAGAGGAAGCCGGCCTTCTGGTTGGCCGTCTGCTCGTGCTCGAACACGACGAGGAAGTAGGAGGAGACCGTCATTCCCTCCCAGGCCACGAGGAAGAGGAAGGCGTCGTCCGCCAGAACGACGAGCCCCATTCCCGCGAGGAAGAGGAGGAAGAAGAAGACGAGCCCTCCGACGGGTCTCCGTTCCGCGATTCCCCGCACGTACCCCAGGGAATAGATCGAGATGAAGAAACCCAGGACGCCGATGACGACGAGGAAGAAGCCGGAGAGCGGATCGAGGCGAAGATGGAATGGGAGCTCCGGAATCCCGACGGGGAGCACGACTGTCTCCGCGCCGGCCGCGGCCACGGCCCAGGCGCCGCCGACGGCCGCTAGCGCCGAACCGAGCGTTGCAACAAGAAACGCGGAGCGAACGAGCCAGACGGGACGGCGGGCGAGAACGGGAACGAGGAGCGTGCCGGCGAGCCAGAGGGAGACGGCCAGGGTCGCCAGGAAGATCGGCGTCGGGCTCGCCAACAGCTCAGGCTTGAAAATCAACGTTTTCTCCTCGTTACGCGGCGGAATGGGCGGGTTGTTTATACGCCGCCCGCGCTTGGGCGTCAAGATCGACTTGTTCCGTTTTGGAATTGCGCACTTATAGGGGCAAAAGAAATTCTTGCGTGACACGCCGGGCGGGAATGGCTATATTATTCGTCCCCATGATCTTCTCACGGAGGGTGGTACGGTGGCGATTGATCTGACAATCACGATCGCGGGCGAGGGAGGCGAGGGGGTCATCTCTTCGGGCGACTTCCTAATGCAGGCGGCGACGCGCGCCGGGATGGAAGTCGTAACCTTCAAGTCGTTCCCTTCCGAGATCAAGGGCGGCTACGCCCTCTCCCAGCTCCGGATCTCCGACGAAAAGATCCTTTCCCAGGGGGACGGGTTCAACATCCTCGTCGCCTTCAACGGGGAGGCGTACTCGATCAACAAGCCGCTGTTGACGCCGGGAACGGTCCTCGTCTGGGACGGCCCGCACGGCGACTTCGAGCCGGAGCCGATTCCGGGCGTCACGATGTACAACGTTCCGATGACCCATATCTCGAAGCAGGAACTGAAGAACCCGATCGCGAAGAACATGGTTGCGATGGGCTCGGTGGCGGGCCTCTTCGGCGTCCCGATGGAAAGCCTCAAGGCGTCCGTCGCCGCGAAGTTCAAGCGGAAGGGTCAGGATGTCATCGACTTCAACTACGCCGCGCTCCAGGCCGGGTACGACTACGTCAAGCAGAACCACAAGAAGACGGACCCATTCATGTTTCCTCCGGCGCGGCCCGCGAAGGACGTTATCACGCTGGAGGGGAACCAGGCCATCGCCCTGGGCGCGGTCGTCGCGGGGTGCCGGTTCTACCCGGTCTACCCGATCACGCCGGCGACGAGCGTCGGCAACTATCTCTCCGAGTTGATCCTCAAGGTCAACGGGTTCGTCTACCAGACCGAGGATGAGATCGCGGCGATCGCGGCGGCGATCGGGGCCTCTTACGTGGGGATCAAGTCGTTCACGGCCACGTCCGGGCCGGGCGTCTCCCTGATGACGGAGCTGTTGGGCCTCGCGGCCATGGCCGAGATTCCCCTCGTCATCGTCGACGTCCAGCGCGGCGGCCCGTCCACCGGCATGCCGACGAAGCACGAACAGTCCGACCTCTTCATCACGGCGCACGGCGGCCACGGAGACGTTCCCAAGATCGTCCTGGCGGCCGCGGACGTCGAGGAGTGCTTCTACCTCACGATCGAGGCTTTCAACCTGGCCGAGAAGTACCAGACGCCGGTCTTCCTCCTTTCCGACGCCTCTCTCTCCCTCCGCGTGGAGGCGATCAAGCGCCCGGACCTCAAGTCCATCCGCATCGTGGACCGCGACGCCGCCCGGTCGGCCGTCGATCCCAAGGAGTTCATGCGGTACAAGAACACGCCCAGCGGCATCTCGACGATGGGCGTGCCGGGCGTTCCGGGGGCGGCCTACGCCGCGACGGGCCTCGAACACGCCGAGAATTCCGGTCCCCGGACGAGCGTGGAAACGAAGACGAGCATGACCGAGAAACGGTGGCGGAAGATCGAGCGGATCGAGGAAGAGACCGCGCCGATCGAGCGCGAAGGGGACGCCGACGCCGACGTCGGGATCATCTCCTGGGGACTCACGCAGACGATGGTCCGCGAGGCGGTGACGCGGCTCCGGAAGAAGGGGCACAGGGTCGCGGCGCTCTACCCGAAGATCCTCTGGCCCGTGCCGGCGAAGCAGATCGAGGCGTTCGCCGGCGGCGTCAAGACCGTCCTGGTTCCCGAGGCCAATGTCCAGGGGCAGTTCGCCGAGCTGATCCGGTCCAAGACCTCGGTCGTCCCGGTCAAGCAGACCCTGTACCGGGGGGAGCCGTTCCTGCCGAAGGAGATCGAGGCGAAGGTCGAAGAACTTATCAACGCGAACGCCGCGGTGCCCGCGTAGGCGGCCGCCGCAGGAGGACAAGTGAAATGACGACAGCCGTGACGACCGCCGCAGGGGCGGTGAAGCTGAAGCCGAAAGAGTATCGAAGCGCCATCGAGCCGACCTGGTGTCCAGGGTGCGGCGATTACGCCGTGACGGCGGCGATCTGCAACGCCCTGTCGGCCAACGGCGTGGACCCCGACAACGCCGTCATCGTGTCCGGGATCGGGTGCTCCAGCCGCCTCCCTCTCTGGATGCGGACGTTCGGATTCCACTCCGCCCACGGGCGGGCGATCCCCGTCGCCGTGGGGATGAAGGTCTCGCGGCCGGAGCTCACTATCGCGGTGACGATCGGCGACGGCGACGCCTTCGCCATCGGCGGGAACCACATCCCCAACGCGGCGCGCCGGAACATAGACATGACGCTCATCGTCATGGACAACGGCGTCTACGGCCTCACGAAGAACCAGAACTCACCGACGTCGCGGGAGGGGCTCCCCGGCTCCCTCATGCCGTTCGGGAACATCGACGCGCCGATAAATGTCCTCGCCTTCCTTCTGACCTACGGGGCGACCTTCGTGGCCCAGGCCTTCGCGGGGAATCCGAAGCTTACGGGGGAGATCATCGGGAAGGCGATGGCCCACAAGGGGTTCTCGTACGTGAACGTCCTCTCCCCCTGCCCGACGTTCAACAAGGTGGATACGTTCGAATATTACAGGCCAAGGGTCCAGGACATCCCTGCCGACCACGACACCGGCGATCTGCTCAAGGCGATCGGGATCGCCGAGCATGCTCTCGACCACCAGAAGAACCCGGAGGGGAAGGTGCCGATCGGACTCCTCTACCAGACGCAGAAGCCGGTTTTCGCGGAGAAGGTGGACGCGCTCAAGGCGAAGTACAAGGGGAGCGACACGCCCGACTGGGAGAAGATCCTGGACGGGTACAAGTCTCACTAGTATCCGAACCCATTGATTACGGAACATCCTCCGCGGATGTGTAGGTTGGGTTAGGCGCGGTTTTTTGCGCCATAACCCAACAAAACCATCTTGGCGAATATTCGGTTTGTTGGGTTACGCGATAAAGCCGCTAACCCAACCTACATGACCGCGGATCTGCCCCAAACAAAATGTTTCGTTATTTACGATTTTCAATACTAGACCATCCAGCCTTCCAGCTTTTGGAACACAAAACGGCCCACGGGGGAGTATCCCTCGCGGGCCGTTTTGTTTCGTTTCTCCGCTACGATCCGCTCGTGCTGTCGCGCGAGGCCGGGGGGAGATCCAGCGCCTCGAAAACGCGCACTTTCTGCTTCTTTCCTTTCACGGGGAACTCGCCGACTTCGCGCGTCGAGAACGTCTGCGCGACGCGCTGGCGCGTGGCCTCGCTCAGAAGAATCTGATTGGGATCGGCGAGCGTCTGGATGCGGGACGCCGTGTTGACGGTGTCGCCGATGGCCGTGAACTCCATCCGCCGGGCGCTCCCCAGGTTCCCGACCATGGCCATGCCCGTGTTGATCCCCGTCCGGACCGTGAAGCGCCTGTCGGGCTCGACGACCTCGAGAAACGTGTTCAGCTCCTGCCGCATCTCCAGCGCGGCCCGGACGGCCTGCCGAGGATGCTCGGGCTGGGCGAGAGGGGCGCCGAAGATCGCCATGATCGCGTCCCCGATGAACTTGTCGAGCGTGCCGCCGTGCTGGAAGATGATCTCCGTCATGAGGCTGAAGTACTGGTTGAGGAGCTCCGAGACATCCTTCGGCTTCAGGGTCTCAGCGAGGGTCGTGAACCCCACGATGTCGTTGAAGAGGACGGTGATCTCCTGTTCCTTGGGGACGAGGGTCTCGCCCTCGTCCGCCTCCCGCATGAGGAACTCGACGACGTTGGGGGAGTGGTAGCGGAAGAGGCGGTTCCGGATGACCGCGTCGTGGCGCAGGCGCTCGCTCGTCCGGGCCTGCCGGATTCCCAGGGCGGCCTGGTTGGCCATCGCCGTGAGGAGGTCGAGCGACTCCTCGTCGAACGAGCCGCGCGCGGCGAGGCAGTCCACGTATAGGCTCCCGAGGACCCCTTGGTCCGTCCAGAGCGGGACGCACATGGCCGATCGAATGCCGAGCCGGACGACGCTCTCCCCCTCCTTGAACCGCTCGTCCGTTCCCGCGTCGGCCGTGAGAATGGAGAGCCGCTCCTCCACCGCCCGGTTCACGATGCTCCGGCTGATGGGAAGGGATTCGGTGTCGAGCGTTCGTCCGTCCCGGTGGCGGGCGACGCGGGGAATGATCCGGTCCCCCTCCCTGAGGAGGACGAAGACCCTCTCGGCCGGGATGACGCGGAAAATGCAGTCCACGATCGTGTTCAGCACGCCTTCGAGCCCCTGGCTCGTCAGGAGGGCCGTCCCGATCTGCATCAGTTGGACCAGCGCCCGCTGGTCCCGGAGTGGGGCCTCGGGGGCCGCGATCTCTTCGAGCCGGATGAACCGGCTTGCCTCGGGTTCCTTGACAAGGGCCGCCGCGACCGGCGCGCCCGTGTCGGGGGAGAACTGCGCCGGCACGGAGGGTTCTTCCGCGTAGACGAGGCTGGCGATGCCGATCGTGATCCGGTCGCCCGGCTTCAGGCGGGCTTCGCCGACCTTCTCGTTGTTGACGTACGTTCCGTTCATGCTTCCGAGGTCGCGGATCAGATAGCCGTCGTCCGACCGGATGACGACGGCGTGCTGGCGGGAGACCCGCGTGTCGGGGATGGGGATCTCGTTGGACGAGAGGCGGCCGATCCGCGTGTGGGTCAAGTCGAGCGGATATCGAACGGGCGGGGCGTTCTCCCTCATCTGGAGCAAAACTGCCAAGGCGGCCTCCTGTAGCGTGGGGACAACGATAACCCAGGAGGAAGCGTGGCGCAAGGGGCGTTCTCGGGGCGTGGCTCGGACGCGCGGGATCGTTGCAAGCCGGAAGAGCCGTCGTGTAGACTGCGATCGAGGGGTGCAAGAAGAGGGAGGATTTCGTGTCCGTACTGACCCGAGAAGACGTTGCCGTCCGGCTGGCGGAGGGGTTGAGCCTGAAGGGCGCGGACCTGAGCTGGGCCGATCTCTCCCAGATGGATCTGCGGGGCGTGGACCTGTCGGGCGCGGTTCTCACGGGAGCGAACCTCGCCGGCGTTCGGCTGGA
>MHEK01000099.1:0-6407 GCA_001803795.1 Nitrospirae bacterium RBG_16_64_22 | reverse complement strand
TTCGGGGGGCGAGCCTGGCGGGGGTGTCGGGCGACCGCGCTTTCTTCCAGAGGGCCGACTTCAGCGGGGCGAACCTGGCGCGCGCGAGGATGCGCCGGGCGGAGTTCCTCCTGGTAAACGGGCGCGGGGCCGTTTTTCGAGAGGGCGATTTCACGGGGACCCGGTTCATCGACTCCGATCTCGAGGGGGCCGATCTTCGGAGCGCGGTCCTGGAGGAGGCCAACCTTCGCGGCGTCAATCTGAGCGGCTGTGACCTGTCGGCCTCGCGTCTCGTGAACGCCGACATGCGGAAGACGAAGACGCTCGGGGCCGCGTTCGAGGGCGCGGACGCCCGTGGCGTCCTCTTCTACGGAAAGCCCCCCTGGGACGGCGCGGGGCCCGACCGGGACTGGGATGAGATACTTCCCAGGTCGCAGGAGGATTGAACGAAAGGCCGGTGAGTCGGTGAATAGGTGAATGGGTGAATGGGTGGGCAGGTTGCCGATTGACCGATTGACCGATTGACCGATTCACCGATTTGCGGTTCTATCCCGTATTTCTCATCCCCGACGCGATGCAGTTGATGGTGAGGTGGATGGTCTCCTGGAGCAGGCCGCGCTCGGCCTTCCGGGGGCGGCCGCGGCGCAGGCGGTTCAGGAGCGTCACCTGGATGTAGTTGATCGGGTCAATGAAGGGATTGCGGATCTCGATCGATCTCTTGAGCCAGGGATCGCTCGCGAGGAGCGTTCTGCTTCCGGTGACGACGCCCAGCATCCGAACCGTCCTTCCGTACTCTTCCTCGATGATGCGCACGTGGCGGCGGCGAAGGCGCGGATCGGACACGAGAGCGGCGTACCGCCGGGCGATGTCCGGGTCGGTCTTCGCGAGCGTCATCTGTAGGTTGTCGATCAGGTTGCTGAAGAACGGCCAGCGCCTGTACATTTCCCTGAGGAGAGCGGGATTGCCCCGTCTCGACCGGCAGAAAGCCTCCAGCGCGCTCCCGGCGGGGTACCAGGCGTTGAGAAGACTCCGGTTCTGCGTCCAGGCGAAGACCCAGGGAATCGCCCGAAGGTCGTCGAGACGCCGCTCTCGTCCGGGGCGGCGCGAGGGCCGGGAGCCGATCTTGAGGCTCTCGATCTCGTCCAGGGGCGTCGCTCCCTCGAAGAAGGGGACGAAATCCGCTCCCTCGACGAGTTCCCGGTAGCGGGCGAGTGAAATCTCCGCGATCTCGGAAAAAGCCTTCTCGAATCGCAAAAGACGCCGGGCCTCGACCGGCTCGTGCCCGCCCGGAACGGAAGCGGCCAGGACGCCGGCCGCGAGCAGTTCCAGGTTGTGGAGGGCCGTTCCGCGGTTGGCGTACTTGGACGAGACCACCTCTCCCTGCTCGGTGATCTTGATCCGTCCGCCGACCGTTCCCGCGGGCTGGGCGAGGATCGCCGTGTGCGTCGGCCCGCCGCCGCGGCCCACGGTCCCGCCCCGGCCGTGGAAGAGGCGGAGCGAGACGCCATGCCGCCGTCCGACGTCGGCGAGCGCTTTTTGCGCCCGGTAGAGGGCCCATCCGGAAGCCAGGATTCCTCCATCCTTGCAGGAGTCCGAGTATCCGAGCATCACCTCCTGAATTCCTCCCCGCGCCTCGACGTACCTCCGGTAGGCCCGGTTTCGCAGGAGACCGTCGATCATGCCGGCGGCGCGCGTGAGATCGTCGATCGTCTCGAAGAGCGGGACGATGTCGAGCGCGGCGAAGGACTTTCCCCGTTCGTCGATCTCCGCGAGGCCGGCCTCCTTTGCGAGAAGAAGGACGGAGAGGACGTCGCTCTCGTGGTGCGTCATGCTGACGATGTAGGCCCCGATTGCCTTCGGAGAAACGTCCTCCAGGATCCGGCGGATGACCCGGAACGCCGCCAGGCACTCCCGCGTCTCGGGGGAGAGGCTCGCGCGCGGGGGGACGAGCGGCCGGGGCGAGAGGGCTTCGTCCGTGAGAATCCGGATTTTCTCCTCTTCGCTCAGGCCGTCGAAATCAGCGTGGAGGCGGAGACGGCGGAAGATTTCGGCGATGGTCCGCCGGTGGACGCCCGATTCCTGCCGGATGTCGATCGTTGCCAGGTGGAACCCGAATGTCTCGGCCTGCCGGATGAGCGGGTCCACAAACCGCTGGGCCATGCGAAGGCCTTGGCGCTCAGCAAGGGAGTCGCGGATGAGACGGAGGTCCGCCGTGAACTCGTCAGGCCCGGCGTACGGATAGAGCGGCCCGTTCCGCGATGCCCCGGGGGCTTCGGCCCCGGTCGCGCGGTTGGCCTTCCGCGTGTCCTCCAGCCGGGCGCGGATGAGGGAGAGCTTCCGGCGGTACGGCTCGTACGGGTTGCGCGCGAGGATCTTCTTTCCCTCCCCGCCCATTCTCGAAACGTCGCGACGGATCGACCGGAGGAGATCCCGCGAGGCGCCGATCCGCCGGAGCGACGTGGTGAGGTTGTCGATCTCGCGCTGAGTCTCGCCAAGGTAGAGACCCAGGACCAGGTCCTTCTGCTCCCGGGCGGTCCATTCGGTCACCTCGGCCGTGACGGCGGGATTCCCGTCGCGGTCTCCGCCGATCCACGATCCGAACCGCAGGAACGTGGGGATTCGGTTCTTTTCGTTCTTCCGCCCGCTTCGACGGGCGCGGCCTTCGAGCGCGTTTTCGAGCTTCTCGTACAGGCGCGGCAGGGCGGGGAAGAACGTCTCGCGGAAGTAGAAGAGCCCGTTGTAGACCTCCTCGTGAACGGTCGGCTTGTCCAGGCGGATCTCGCCCGTCTGCCAGAGGGCCGTCAGGAGCGCGGCCAGTTCCTCCGCGACAGCCCGTCTCTCCCGGGGGGTCCAGATGACGTTCTCGCGCCTGAAGATCTCGAGGTAGAGGCGGCGGTGTTGTTCGAGGATCGTCCGCCTCTTCGACTCCGTCGGGTGGGCCGTCATGACGGGACAAACGTCCATGGCCCCCAGCACTGAGGCCGCCCTGGCCGGACCGATTCGCCTCCGCCGGAGTCCCGCCATCGTGGCGGCGAACGATCCGAGGACCCTTTCTTCGCCTCGCTTCTCCAGCGTCCGCCGCACCTGCATGGCCAGGTTTTCCTCGGCCAGGTTCGCGAGCGTGAACGAGAGGTCGAAGGCGCGGACAATCTGCCCAAGCGTCTTGAAGTCCAGCCCGGCGATGAGGCTTACGAGGCGCCGCTCCTCCGCGGAGTCGAACCTGTGGCGGAGGTTGCCGCAGAGGTCGCGGATCGTCCGGACGAGGCGGAACACTTCCGGCCCCGCCTGCTCCTCGATTACGCGGTCGAGGATCGCCTCGAGATAGCGGATGTCTTCCGGAAGCCGGGCGGGGGCAGCCGGATGCCTGGGTGCGGTCTCGAGAAGGTTCATGGGACCGGATGATACCCGATTTCTCCATCTCCGGGAAACCCCGGTTGAAGAACCCTGTCTTGCCGGAATCGGTCGGCCGGTCGCGGGCGAGGGCGGCGCTGGAGAATTCGGCCGGAGAATTCGGGTTGATTTTTTCCGCGAAAGGGATGAATATTGCACATTATTTCCTGTCCTCAACCGCTGTTTGGGAGGCAAACGGCCCGTCGGCCGACAAAGTCCCCTATGCCTTTCCGAAAAACCGGTCTTGCCTCACCCTCGCGGTGTCACAAACCTGGCCGCCTTGACATTGCGAGGATTTGTTCGGAAGGCGTTGTTTTGTCTTGCCGGGAGCCCCTTGTGATCCATGGAATGGAGTCCCGCCAGGCGGGAACATATTGGCTGGCGTGACCCAGGTCACGGAAGAATCCGGGGGTTTGTGTTTTCCTGTCGTAGAGAAAGGCCTGTTCGGCGACTGAGGCGCGAGTCTGCCAGGGAAAAGCTCATGGAGGACAACAGACAATGGACATCGGGATAAGAGCGTTGGTTGCGTTTGCCGGCCTGGGTGCGGTTCTCCTTTTTGCGGAGAATGGTCTGGCCGCACAGAAAGTCCCCGCGGGCAAGGATGCCGGTCTTTGCGGTCCCCGGCAGTTCGTGATGGACGACGTGACGGGTGGGATCTTCGCTTCGCCCTTTGCGCCGGGCGTCGGGACGTGCGGCGGGAGCGGGACGGAAGGAAACGACACCGGCGGGCAGGGCAGGACGAGGCGTGAAGATCCGGGGAATCCGACGGTCCCGGGCGTCTCGTCCGTGACCGTGAAGGTGAGCATCAAATGAGGGCGGGGCTGGTGCGTCCACGTCCTGGCGGCTTGAGAGACGGAGGCACAATCCCCCCGTTCCCCCCTTTCGTAAAGGGGGGGGAGGCCCCGAAAACATTCGGGGCAGGGGAGGGATTGGTTTCCGGTTTCGCCGCGGCATCAATGGTCTTGCTCTTTCTCGCATGTCCAGCTCATGCCGAGTGGGGGACCGCGGGGACAGGCGCCCACTACGACTCTTTCGACACCGGCCAGTCCAAGGAGAAAGGGAGCCAGTTCTTCGTCCCTTTGAACGTCCGGACCGGACCGGACAGCCCCTTCTTCCTGGGGGTCGCGTCGGGATGGGTAGATACGTCGTATCAACCGGCCAGCGGAGGCGAGAAGGTTCGGGTCAAGACTCCGCTCGACACGAACCTCACGGCCTTCTACACGATCCCCTGGGAGGGGGCGTGCTTCCGCCTTGGGGTTTCGACCAACCTCCCCACGGGTAAGGCGACCCTCTCGGCCCGCGAACGGGCGGCCGAGATCGACCGGAACTACGGGGACTTGGTCGGTGTCACAAACTTCGGGCGGGGCTTCGACGCGAACCCGGGATTTTCGATGACCCTTCCCGTGGGCAAACTGACTCTTGGGGTCGGCGTGAGCCACAACAAGACAGGGGCTTACGACCCGACGAGCGACGTGGAGAACGACAAGCTCGATCCGGGCGACGAGACGACGGGCAAGCTCTCCATCGGATGGGCCGGGGACAAAGTCCGGTTCCTGATCGGCGGCCGGTACACGGCTGTCTCGGCCGACAAGGTGGAGGGGAAGGATATCTTCAAGGAAGGCGGCCAGGCCGCGGCGAATTTGAGGCTCGAAGTCCCTCCGGCGCCCGTGGGCTTTTCCCTGGAGTCCTCGTACCAGGCCTGGGCCAAGAACAAGCAGTCAGCCGGAGAGGGGAGCCTGGCGGCCGAGGAGGTTGCCTCCTTCGGGACCGACTGGCGGTACAGGGTGGGGATCCAGTACGTTCCGGTGAGCAATCTGACGCTCGAGCTGTTCGCAGGCGGCCACAGGGTGGATGCGAACGAGTACGCGAAGAATTCGGCCTATTTTGACGGCGGCCGGAACGCCCTGGAAGGAGGGCTCGGGTTCGACTACAGCATCCTGGCTTTCATCTCCTTCAACGGGCGATTCTCCTACCAGAACGTGAAGGACAAGGCGGACGCCGCCCTCTCCAACGACACCACTTACAAGGGGTTCAAGTCCAGCCTGAACCTCGTGGCGAGGTACTAAGCCATGTCGACGACGCCTGGGTCCAACCCCTTCACCCCGCCCCTCTCCCCCTCGGAGGGGGCGAGGGGACTTTCTCAACCGTGTCCTGGTCCCCAACCCCCCCCTGCCCCCCCTTTGGCAAAGGGGGGAACGGGGGGATTTCTCTGCGAGAAACGAAGCAAGTTGAGGCGGATGTCTCCTTTGGCCGGGCTTCTTCTTCTCGGAACGCTGGCTTCGGGACCGTGCAATACCACGACCGGGGGCGGGGGGATCACGGGGACGATTCCCTGCGGCTCGGGGCCGGTCACGTTCACCGCTTCCTATACGGTCGTAGGCTCGGTGCAGAGCATCAAAGTTACGGTTACGGGATCAGGGATCGCCTCGCCGATCGAGCAGAACATAGACATCAAGACGCTCCAGGCGACGTTCAACGTTCCCTCGGGGGACGACCGCCTCTTCCACGTCGAGGTCAAGACGGACGCGGCGACGTATACGCAGAACTATACGGTCTGCGTCCCGCAGAATCAGCCGGTGAGCGTGGCTATGAGCATTTCAGTCCAGAACCGCGATCCGGTGATCACGGGGATGTCGCCGGCGACGGGAACCTTGGTGTCTCTTTCTCAAGTCGTTACGGTATCCGCGAGCGATCCGGACGATGACGCGTTGAGCTACGAATGGTCGACGACCTACGGTTCGATCTCGGGGAGCGGGTCATCCGTCACCCTGAATGTGCCCTATTGCGGGCAGGGCTCCTCGTGCAGTACTGCGACCGTGAGCGTCACCGTCCGGGACGGGCGCGGCGGGAGCGCGAGCGCGTCGAGAACTTACAACGTCCTCTGAGTTCAAAGAAGGATACCGATCCGGCGAGGGCCTGGAACGAACATGCTCACTTGCCCTGTTTGCAAGACGGCGAACGCTGACGGGACGGATTCCTGCCGGACCTGTCACACGCCTCTTCCGCTCGACGTGAAGAGCGCGGCCGGCACCGGTCTG